>JAGWMP010000195.1 GCA_028871705.1 Gammaproteobacteria bacterium | reverse complement strand
CGCGAGCGCGCGGTGCTGCTGCGCGCCGGCGGGCAGCTGCTGCTGGTGGGTGTGGCGCCGGGCAGTGTGCGCCTGCTGAGCGCGCTGGCTGATCCGCCCGCGGCGCCGGCGGGCGAACATGCGACACCGTCGTCGGCGCCGGCCTCAGCCCCTATGCCGAGCTTCCGCGACCTGCTGCGCAGGAGCCTCGGCCGATGAACACGCGCACGATCTGGCTGCTGCTCGCGCTGCCGCCGTTGCTGCTGCTGGCGGGCGTGGCGCACGCCGCCGCGCCGCTCGCACTCGCGGCGCCGGGCATACCGGCGGTCACGGTGCACAACGGCGCCGGCGGCCAGACCTACTCGCTGACGATCCAGCTGCTGGCGTTGATGACCGCCATCACGCTGCTGCCGGCGGCGCTGCTGATGATGACGGCTTTCACGCGCATCGTGATCGTGCTCGCGATCCTCCGCCAGGCGATCGGCGCCGGCCAGGCGCCGCCGAACCAGGTGATTCTGGGCCTGGCGCTGTTCCTCACGCTGTTCGTGATGTCGCCGGTGATCGAGAAGATCCACGTCGAGGCGGTGAACCCGTACGTCGCCGGGACGATCGACACCAGCACCGCGCTCGCGCGCGGCGCGGCGCCGCTCAGGAGCTTCATGCTCGGGCAGACGCGCGAGAGCGACATCGCCGCCTTCGTGCGCATCTCCGGCGGCAAGGGTTACGACTCGCCCAGCGACGTGCCGCTCACGGTGCTGGTGCCTGCGTTCATGACCAGCGAGCTCAAGACCGCGTTCCAGATCGGCTTCCTGCTGTTCATACCCTTCGTGATCATCGACCTGGTGGTGGCCAGCGTGCTGATGTCGATGGGCATGATGATGCTCTCGCCGGTGCTGATCTCGCTGCCCTTCAAGCTGATGCTGTTCGTGCTGGTCGACGGCTGGTCGCTGGTGATGGGCACGCTCGCCGCGAGCTTCTACTCATGACGCCCGAGACCGTCATGACCATCGGCAGCCGCGCGCTCGAGATCACCCTCATGCTGGCGGCGCCCATGCTGCTGGTGGCGCTCGTCACCGGACTCATCGTCGGCGCCTTCCAGGCCGCCACCCAGATCAACGAGATGACGCTGTCCTTCATCCCCAAGCTCATCGCCATCTCCGTGGCGCTCATGATCGCCGGTCCCTGGATGCTCAAAGTCCTGGTGGGCTACACGCGCGAGCTCTTCGAGAGCATCCCGAGCCTCATCAACTGAACATCGCCACGCCGCACGGAACGCGCATGTTGAGCTTCACCGCCAATCAGCTCCAGGACTGGGTCGCGCTCCTCTACTGGCCGTTCGTGCGCATCGGCTCCTGCTTCATGGTGGTGCCGGTGTTCGGCGCCACCCCCGTGCCGGCGCGCATCCGCGTGGTGCTGGCCGGCGCGATCACGCTCCTCATCGCGCCGCTCCTGCCGGCCGCCCCGGCGATCCCGGCCTTCTCCGCGGCCGGCGCGCTCGTCACCGTGCAGCAGGTGCTGATCGGCGTGGCGCTCGGCTTTTGTCTGCAGATCCTCTTCGACGCCGTGAACCTAGGGGGCCAGATGCTCGGCAACAGCATGGGCCTCTCCATGGCGCTCAACGTCGATCCGCTCCACGGGAGCGAGGCCAGCACGCCCGCGGTCGGCCAGCTCTATACGCTCCTCGTGACGCTCACGTTCCTGGCCCTCAACGGGCATCTCGCCCTCATCGAGGTGCTGGTGAAGAGCTTCACGACGCTGCCGGTCGGCGCCGGAGGCCTGAGCGTCGCCGGCCTCGCCACGGTGGTCGGCTGGGGGTCGCAGCTCTTCGCCGGCGCGCTCGCCATCGCGCTCCCGGGGGTGACGGCGCTCCTCATCGTCAACCTCGCCTTCGGCGTCATGAGCCGCGCGGCGCCCGCCTTCAATCTCTTCGCGATCGGGCTGCCGGTGTCGCTGGTGTTCGGACTCGTGATCCTCACCGTGGGCCTGCCGGCGGTGCAGGCCACCTTCCTCGACCTCCTGGCGCGCGCCTTCCAGGCGTTCGCGCAGTTGATCGGCGCGGGCTAGAGCCATGGCCGAGAACGACAACAACCCGGCCGGCGAACGGACCGAACAACCGACAACCAAGCGCCGGGAACAGGCCCGCGAGCAGGGCCAGGTCCCGCGCTCGGCGGACTTGGGCGCCGCGCTCGTGCTGCTCACGGCCGCCGCCGGGCTCGAGCTCCTCGGCGGCTGGTCCGGCAGGCAGCTGAACGCGCTGATGCGCGCCGGCCTGTCGTTCCCCCGCGAGCGCGCCCTCGATGAGAGCGCGGCGCTCGGCACCCTCGCCAGCATGACGGCGCACGCGCTCTACGCCTGCGCACCGCTCTGGGGCCTCACGGTGCTGGCCGCGCTCGCCGCGCCGCTCGCCCTCGGCGGCCGCGGCTTCCACCCCAAGGCCCTGCTGCCCGACTTCTCGCGCCTGAGCCCCGGTGCGGGCTTCGCGCGCATGTTTTCACTCAATGGCGCGGTCGAGCTCGGCAAGGCCTTCGCCAAGTTCGGGCTCCTGGCGCTGGTCGCGGCGCTCGTGCTCTGGCGGCAGACGGGGGCGATCCTCGCCTTGAGCGCGGAGCCGGTGCCGGTGGCGATCGTGCACGCCGCCTCGATCACCGGGGTCGCACTGCTCGCGCTCGCGGCGACGCTGGCGCTGATTGCCGCCGTCGACGTGCCGTGGCAGCTGTGGCGCTACACGCAGCAGCTGCGCATGACGCGCGAGCAGGTGCGCGAGGAGATGAAGGAGAGCGAGGGCTCGCCCGAGGTCAAGGGCCGCATCCGCAAGATCCAGGGCGAGCGTGCCCGCCGGCGCATGATGCGCGAGGTGCCCAAGGCCGACGTCGTGGTCGTCAACCCGACCCACTTCGCCGTGGCGCTGCGCTACGACGAGCAGCGCATGCGCGCGCCCATCGTCGTGGCCAAGGGACAGGACCTGATCGCGGCGCGCATCCGCGCCGTCGCCGAGGAGCATCGCGTACCGATCTTCGAGGCGCCGCCGCTGGCGCGCGCCCTGCACCGGCACGTCGAGATCGGCGCGGAGATCCCGGCCTCGCTCTACGTGGCGGTCGCGCAGGTGCTCACCTACCTCGCGCAGTTGCGCGCGGCGCGCAAGGACGGCGCGCCGCTGCCGGAGCTGCCGGCGATCGATCCCGGCATTGAGGTGAATTGAGCATGGCCCCCGCCGCCCAGCCCGCGAACCCGACCCTGCGCGACCTGCTGCGTGCCGGCATCGGCGTGCCGGTCGGCATGCTGGCGGTGCTCGCCATGCTCGTGCTGCCGCTGCCGCCGCTGGCGCTCGACGTGCTGTTCACCTTCAACATCGCCCTCTCGATCGTGATCGTGATGGCGGTGTTCTACGTCGCGCGCCCCATCGAGTTCGGCGTGTTCCCGACCGTATTGCTGCTCGCGACGCTGCTGCGTCTCGCGCTCAACGTCGCCTCCACCCGCGTGGTGCTCCTCAACGGCCACACCGGCGACCAGGCGGCCGGCCACGTCATCCATTCCTTCGGCGCGTTCGTCATCGGCGGCAACTTCGCCGTGGGCGTCGTGGTATTCGTCATCCTCACCATCATCAACTTCGTGGTGGTCACCAAGGGCTCGGGCCGCATCTCCGAGGTGAGCGCGCGCTTCACCCTGGATGCCATGCCCGGCAAGCAGATGGCCATCGACGCGGACTTGAACGCCGGGCTCATCACCCAGGACGAGGCGCGCACGCGCCGCTCCGAGGTGCGCGCCGAGGCCGACTTCTACGGCTCCATGGACGGCGCCAGCAAGTTCGTGCGCGGCGATGCGGTCGCGGGCATCCTGGTGCTCTTCATCAACCTGGTGGGCGGGCTCGCCATCGGCACGCTCGGCCACGGACTCACGCTCGCCAACGCGGCGCGCACCTATACGCTGCTCACCATCGGCGATGGACTCGTGGCGCAGCTGCCGGCGCTGCTGCTCTCGACCGCGGTCGCCATCATCGTGACGCGCATGTCGCGCCCGCAGGACATGGGCGGGGAGCTGCGCAGGCAGCTCTTCGGCAACCCCAAGGCGATCGGCGTCGCCGGCGCGCTGCTCGGCGTGATGGGGCTCATCCCCGGCATGCCGAACTTCGTATTCCTCTCGATAGCGGCGCTCTGTGGAGCGGCCGCCTGGACGCTGCAGCAGCGGCGCAACGCGCCGCCGCCGCCTAAGCCCCCGGCCCCGCCGCCCGCCCCCGAGAACAAGGAGCTCTCCTGGGACGACGTGCAGCCGGTCGACCGCTTGGGTTTGGAGGTCGGTTACCGCCTGGTGCCGCTGGTGGATGCCAAGCAGCGCGGCGACCTCCTCGGCCGCGTGCGCGGCGTGCGCCGCAAGCTCTCGCAGGACTTAGGGTTCCTCGTGCCGGCGGTGCACATCCGCGACAACCTCGAGCTCGCCCCCAACGCCTACCGCATCACCTTGGGCGGCGTGCCGATCGGCGAGGGCGTCATCCACCCCGACCGCGAGCTCGCCCTGAACCCCGGCCGCGTGTTCGGGCCCGTACAGGGCATCGCCACGCGCGATCCGGCCTTCGGCATGGAAGCGATCTGGATCGAGCCCGCCTCGCGCGACCACGCGCAGACGCTCGGCTACACGGTGGTGGATCCCGGCACCGTGATCGCCACCCATCTCTCGGCGCTCATCCAGGCGCACGCCCACGAGATCCTCGGCCACGAGGAGGTGCAGCAGCTCCTCAACCTCGTCGCCAAGACCGCGCCGAAGCTCGTCGAGGACCTCACTCCCAAGGTGCTGTCGCTCGCCGCGCTGGTGCGGGTGCTGCAGGGCCTGCTCGCCGAGCAGGTGCCGATCCGCAACATGCGCACCATCCTCGAGACCCTCGCCGAGAACGCGCCGCGCTCGACCGACCCCGCCGTGCTCCTGGGCCAGGTGCGCATCGCGCTCGGCCGCCAGATCGTCCAGGACATCGCCGGCCCCCTGAGCGAGGTCCCCGTTATGTCACTCGACGCCGACCTTGAGCGGTTGCTCACAGGTGCGCTCACGAGTAATGCCGCCAACCCCACCCTCGAGCCCGGGTTGGCAGAGAAGTTGCAACAACGACTGTCGGAGTCGGCGCGCCGACGCGAGGTGGCCGGCGAGCCGGCAGTCCTCCTGGTACCGCCGGCGCTCCGCGCGCCGCTCGCAGGATTCGTGCGCTCGAGCGTGCCGGGATTGCAGGTGCTCGCATGGAACGAGATTCCGCACAACCGCAAGGTGCGCCTGGTGACCACCGTCGGTCGCTGAGCGTCAAGGGAAGCTGACGGAGAGGAAGAATGAGAATTGTCAGATACATGGCACCGGACACGCGTCAGGCGCTTCGCGGCATCCGCGAGCAGCTCGGCGACGATGCGGTGATCCTGTCCTCGAAGCGCACGCCGGAGGGGGTCGAAGTGACCGCCGCCGTCGACTTCGACGCGACGCGCCTCGAGAGTGAAAGCGTCGCGCTCGCCCCGCCGCCGCCGGCGAGGAAGGCGCGACCGAAGCCGGCCGCGCCCGTGCGCAGCGAGTGGAGCAGCCCGCCCGCGCCGGCGGCAGCGGCCGCTCCGCCCCGCCCGGCCGCACCCGCCCGGCCGGCCGCTCCCGAAGCCTTTGCCGCTGCCGAGCCCGAGAGCGAGC
>JAGWMP010000008.1 GCA_028871705.1 Gammaproteobacteria bacterium | reverse complement strand
CTCGATCCGCGCGCACCTCAAGAGCGACCCGCGCTGGTACTCGGGCCGCATCGGTCACGTGAAGGGCGTCACCGAGGAGACCACCACCGGGGTGAAGCGCCTTTACCAGATGGCGAAGGAGGGCAAGCTCGCCTTCCCCGCGATCAACGTCAACGACTCGGTCACCAAGAGCAAGTTCGACAACCTCTATGGGTGCCGCGAATCGCTGGTCGATGCCATCAAGCGCGCCACCGACGTCATGGTGGCCGGCAAGATCGCCGTGGTGTGCGGCTACGGCGACGTCGGCAAGGGCTGCGCACAGGCGCTGCGGGCGCTGTCGGCGCAGGTCTGGGTGACCGAGATCGATCCGATCTGCGCGCTGCAGGCGGCCATGGAGGGCTACCGGGTCGTGACCATGGAGTACGCGGCCGACCAGGCGGACATCTTCGTCACCGCCACCGGCAACTTCCACGTGATCACCCACGATCACATGAAGCGCATGAAGCACAACTCGATCGTGTGCAACATCGGCCATTTCGACAGCGAGATCGACGTGGCGAGCCTGAAACAGTACAAGTGGGACAACATCAAGCCGCAGGTGGATCACGTCATCCTGCCCGACGGCCGGCGCCTCATCCTGCTCGCCGAGGGGCGGCTGGTGAATCTCGGCTGCGGCACCGGGCACCCGAGCTACGTGATGAGCTCGAGCTTCGCCAACCAGGTCATCGCGCAGGTCGAGCTCTATACCAACACCGCGCAGTACCCCGTCGGCGTGTACGTGCTGCCGAAGCTCCTCGACGAGAAAGTGGCGCGGCTGCAGCTGCAGAAGCTCAACGTCGAGCTCTCGCAGCTCACCGACGCCCAGGCGCGCTACATCGGCGTCGACCGTGCCGGGCCCTACAAGCCCGAGCACTACCGCTACTGATGGGCGCCGCGACCATGGAGGCCGTGCGCACGGCCGGCGGGGCGCTGCTGCTCGACGGCAAGGCGGTGGCGGCGCGGGTGCGCGCCGAGGTGGCGGTACGCGCCGCCGGGTTCACGGCGCGCCACGGCCGCCGCCCCGGGCTCGCCGTGGTGCAGGTGGGCGAGGACCCGGCCTCCAGCGTCTACGTGCGCAACAAGCGCAAGTCCTCAGCAGAGGCCGGGATCGAGTCCTTCGCGCACGATCTGCCGGCCTCGACCCCGGAGGCGCAGATCCTGGCGCTCGTGCATGCGCTCAATCACGACGACCGCGTCGACGGCATTCTCATCCAGCTGCCGCTGCCCAAGGGCGTGAACGCCGACCGGGTGATGGACGCGGTCGATCCGGCCAAGGACGTCGACGGCTTCCACCCGGTGAACACCGGACTCCTGGCGCAGAAGCGTCCGCGGCTGCGGCCCTGCACGCCCTACGGCGTGATCAAGCTCGCGCAGGCCTACGGCATCGATCTCACGGGCCTGCGCGCCACGGTAGTGGGTGCCTCCAACATCGTCGGGCGGCCGATGGCGCTCGAGCTGCTGCTGGCGCGCTCGACCGTGACCGTGTGTCACACCGGCACGCGCGACCTGCGTGCGGAGGTGGAGCGCGCCGAGGTGCTGGTGGCGGCGGTCGGCAAGGCCGGTTTCGTCCCCGGGGAGTGGGTGCGGCCGGGCGCGGCGGTGTTCGACGTCGGCATCAACCGTGGGCCGGACGGCAAGCTCGTCGGCGACGTCGAGTTCGAGGCGGCCTCCCGGCGTGCCGGCTGGATCACCCCGGTGCCGGGGGGCTTAGGTCCCATGACCATCGCGATGCTCCTCTCCAATACGCTCGATGCCGCCAACCTGCGGGCCGGGCTCGCGTGATGAGGCCGGGATGAGGCCGGGAATAAACCCACCCCGGCCGAGGTCTCATCCTTAAGCCAAGGCTCGCGCGGCGTAGCCTGAGCGCAGCTGCGGGCCGTCTGCATGGATGACAAGAGGAGTCGCTTCGAGGCGCAGGTGCTGCCGCACCTCGACGCCGCGTATCGCCTCGCGCGCTGGCTGAGCCGCGCGCCGGGGGATGCCGACGACATCGTCCAGGAGGCATTCCTGCGTGCCTTCCGCTCCTTCGACACGCTGCGCAGCCCGGACGCGCGCGCCTGGGTGCTCGCGATCGTGCGCAACTGTCACCTGAGCGCGCTGCAGCACGGGCGCCGCCGTGCCGCCGAGCCGCTCGACGAGGAGCACGAGACGGACGCCGGCGCGGGCGATGTCCCGGCGGCGGCGGATCCCGAGGCCGCCTCGATCGAGCGCGACGAGCGGCGCGCGCTCGCGCGGCTGATCGGTGCGCTGCCGGGCGAGCACCGCGAGGTGCTGGTGCTGCGGGAACTGGAGGACATGAGCTACCGCGAGATCGCCGCCGTGACGGCGGTGCCGATCGGCACCGTGATGTCGCGCCTGGCGCGCGCGCGGGCGGCGCTGCGCGCGAAGTGGCACGAGGAAAGCGAGGGAGACGGGCGTGCAGTGCGCTGAACACTTACGCGTCCAGGCGCTGTTCGACGGGGAGCTCGACGCCGTGTCCGCCGCCGCGGTCGAGCGGCACGTCGGACATTGCGCCGACTGCCGCACGCTGCTCGAGGAGCTCGAGCGTATGCGCGGGCGCATCCGGCGCGACCTGGAGTACGGTGAGGCACCGCGCGAGCTGCGCAGCGCGCTCGCACGCGCGCTCGATGCGGAGGCAGCCGCCGAGGAGCGCCGCCGGAGCCCGCCGGTGGTCTGGCGCGGCCGGCCGTTCTGGCTCGGCACGCTCACCGGTGCGGGTGCGGCGCTCGCGGCGGGCGTCGCGGTGGTGCTGCTGGCGCCGCTCTTCTTCGCGCCGCTTCCCGAGGAGCTGATCGCCGCCCACCTGCGCTCGCTCGAGCCCGGGCGGCTGACGCAGGTGATCTCCACCGACCGGCATACGGTGAAGCCGTGGTTCGCGGGACGGGCGGATGTCTCCCCCGTGGTGGCGGATTTCGCACCGCAGGGCTTTGCGCTGGTCGGCGGCCGGACGGACTCCCTCGGGCAGCAGCGCGCGGCCGTGCTGGTCTACGCGCACGGCGCGCACGTCATCAATGTGTTCGCGTTTCTCCCGGGGCGCGGCGAGCCGCCGGCGCAGGCGTCGCGCCGCGGCTACCACATCGCCTGCTGGCGCGGCGGCGACCTCGACTATTGCGCGGTGTCGGACGCCGGGTGGGAGGAGCTCGGGACGCTCCGTGAGCTCATCGCGGATCTCGGCGCGCGCGATGCCCGCTGAGCGGGAATAAAACCGGCCGCCGCCGAGTCTCCCCGGTACACCAGTCCGAGGAGTGCCGACATGCCCGAGGAGAGTTCCGTCATATCGCGCCGCCGGGCGCTTGCGTGCATGGCCTTCGGCGGCGCGGGGACGATGTTCGCGCTCGCCGGCGGCGTGCTGACCCCCGTGGCGCTCGCCGAGGCCGCCGCCGATCCCAAAGGCGCGGGCGCGCTCGGCAAGCCGCTGTTCGTGCAGTTGAGCGACACGCACATCGGCTTCAACAAGGAGGCCAACCCCGACGTCGGCGCGACGCTCGGGAGGAGCATCGACCTCGTCAACGCGCTGCCCCGGCAGCCGGCCCTCGTCCTCCACACCGGCGACATCACGCACCTCTCCAGGCCCGCGGAGTTCGATCTCGCGCAGCAGCTGCTGTCACGGTTGCGGGCGAGCGAGCTGCACACCGTGCCGGGCGAGCACGACACGACCGATTCCACCGTGAGCGAATACTTCAACCGCTTCGGCAAGGCTTCCGCCAATCGCGGCTACTACAGCTTCGACCACGCCGGGGTGCACTTCGTCGCGCTCGTCAACGTTCTCGAGTTCAAGCCGGGGGGGCTCGGCACGCTGGGGGCTGAACAGCTCGCGTGGGTGGCGGACGATTTGCGGGGCCGCTCGGCGAGTACCCCGATCGTGGTGTTCGCGCACATGCCCTTGTGGACCATCTACGAGCCCTGGGGCTGGGGCACGGGCGATGCACCGCAACTCATGGAGCAGCTGCGCCGCTTCGGCTCCGTGACGGTGCTCAACGGCCACATCCACCAGATCGTGCAGAAGGTCGAGGGCAACGTGCTGTTCCACACCGCACGCTCCACCGCCTACCCGCAGCCGCAGGCCGGCGTGGGTGCGGGGCCCGGGCCCCTCAAGGTCCCGCCCGAACAGCTCGCCTCCATGCTCGGGGTGTCGGGTGTGACGCTCGTGAACCGCGGGCGCTCGCTCGCGCTCAGCGATGCGACGCTCGCCTGACATGAGACACATCATCCGACTCGGCCCGCTGCTCATCGCGCTGACCCTGGCGTCCCACGCCCCGGCGCAAACCGCCACGCCGGCCGCCGCCGGCGCCGCTGCACCGGGCGTGGTGATCGCCCGCGACTTCATGTTTGCGCCGCTGACGGTCACGATCGCCGCCGGTACGACCGTGACCTGGACGAACCGCGACGACGAGCCCCACACGGTCGTCAGCGATACCGGGCTGTTCCGCTCCGGCGCACTCGACACCAACGAGAGCTTCTCGTTCCGCTTCGACGCACCGGGCACTTATCACTACGCCTGCTCGATCCATCCGCGCATGGTGGGCACGATCGTGGTGCGCTGATGCGCGGCGCGCGCATCCGGGGCGCGGTGCTGCCGGTGGCGGCGACGCTCGCGGCGCTCGGGGCTGGTGCCGCCCTCTTCGTGTTCTCGGGCATCTACGACATCGGCGCCGACGATCATCACACGGCGCCGGTGACGGCGCTGATCGGCGCCCTGCGGGAGCGCTCGATCGCGGTGCGCGCCGCGGCGCTGGCGGTGCCGGACCTGAGCGATGCCGCGCACGTCGCGGCCGGGGCGCGCACCTATGCGCTGCATTGCGCCGGCTGTCATCTCGCCCCGGGCGTCAACCGCTCCGACCTGAGCAGCGGGCTCTATCCTCACCCGCCGGATCTCGCGCAGCAGGCACCGCCCGAGGCGCGCCGCGCCTTCTGGGTCGTGAAGCACGGCATCAAGATGAGCGCCATGCCGGCCTGGGGCCGCACGCTCGACGATGCGGCGCTCTGGGACCTGGTCGCGTTCGTGCGGCGGCTGCCGGCGATGAGCGAAGAGACCTACGAGCGCATGACGCGCTGAAAAGTTCCCGCGTTACGAGTTGTTTCGGCGCAGCGCCGCAACGACTGCGCGGCGCATGCCCGGCACACTCGTTTTCCAACATGTTACAGACCATTGTGCGGGCCGCGCGCACCGCCAGCCATCGGTGTATGATCCCAAGCCCACCCCCGAGTTGGGACGACGGAGTAGAAACGATGGCAAGACGTCCACCGAATGACGGCGCTTCCTGGAGCGCGCGTGAGCTGCAAACCCTCAAGGCACTCGCGAAAGCGGGAACTCCCACCAGCCAGGTTGCCCGCAAGCTCGGGCGCACGGCCGCCGCGGTCCAGCAGAAGGCCATGCGCTGCGGGATTTCCTTCAGGGCGGCGAAACGCGCCGGGGCGCGCAGAAAGAAGTAGCGAGGCTTTGTGTGGACCGGGCCGCCGTGCGGCGCGCCCGGCTGCATGGGGGGGCAGCATGTACAAGTTCATCCGGCTTGGCCTGATTCCGGTGGCACTCGCGCTGAGTGCCTGTGACGTGCAGGTGAACGACACCACCCCGGCCGAGTACCAGGCCAACAACGACATCGGCATGTACAAGGTCAGCGCGACGGCCTCGCCGGGCTCTCTGGTGACGCCGGGCTCGCTGGTCATGTTCGCCATCGGCGAGGACAACAAGAAAGTGGAGCTGCGTCAGTACTCGGACGGCAGCTGGCAGGGCCTGTACTCGACGCGCTGCCACAACAGTTTCCCGCTGCAGATCCTCGCGGTGTGGCGCCTGCAGGGACTCTCGACCCGCGAGGCGCTGGTGCCCCCGCAGCCGCGGCAGATCAAGCTCACCGAGCCGCCGCTCAGCAAACAGGAAGGCTTCGACACCGCCAAGCCCGCCGAGGGCAAGACGGCGAAAGGCGCCAAGGGCAAGCCCGAGTGGGAGGGCGTGGTCGACTACCGCTTCGTGACCATGCCCGTGACGCAGATCCAGGCCGCCCACATCGAGCCCTCGAGCTCCTCGGCCGAGGACGTGGCGGCGGCGCGCGCCATCTCGGTGAAGACCCCGATGCCGTTGCAGGCGCCCTGCGCTGAGGACGCGAAGATCACGCTCGTCTCCACCGAGCAGCGCGCGCACGGCACGCTCGATATCGAGACCGACAATCCGGGTATGCCGCGCTGGCAGACCTACGTGGAGTTTTCGCCCAAGTGAGCTGCGCGCTCCTGCGGCGGGCGGCCGCCGCGCGTTGCGGCGTGCTCTTCGCCTGCCTGGCCGCCGCCGTATCCGCGCAGGCCGCTCCTGCGCCGGCCGCGCCCGCGGCGGCGCCGCTCAGGATCGGCATCATCGGCACCGGGCACATCGGCGGCACGCTGGCGCGGCTCTGGGTCGCCGCCGGTCATGAAGTCCTGATCTCCTCGCGTCACCCGGAGGAGCTGCGGGGCCTCGCCGGCACGCTCGGCCCGCGCGCGCACGTCGGCACGCCGCGCGATGCGGCGCTGTTCGGCGACGTGGTGGTGGTGTCGGTCCCCTACGGCGCGCTGCCGCAGGTCGGCCGGGATCTGCGCTCCGAGCTCGCCGGGAAGATCGTGCTCGATACCTGTAACCCCTATCCCTCCCGCGACGGCGAGATGGCGGTCGAAGCACGGCGTCTTTCCACCGGCGTCGCCGACCCGCAGTTCCTGCCGGGCGTGCGGCTGGTGCGCGCCTTCAACGCCATCAACTCCGGCGACCTCTCGAGTCAGGCACATCGGGCGGGCGAGCCCGTGGCGATACCGCTCGCCGGCGACGATGCGCAGGCGCTCGCGGTGGCGCAGCGCCTGGTGCGGGATGCGGGCTTCGAGCCGGTGGTGGTGGGGCCGCTGTCCCGCGCCCGCGACTTCGACGTCGGCACCGCCGTCTACACGCGCCTCCTCACGGCAGCGCAGCTCAAGGCGGCCCTTGGTTTGAAATAGGCCGATATCGGCAGGCAGCCGGCTGCGCCGTGCGCCTCACGCCGCCGGCGGCGGCTGGCGCTCGACTTTGGGGAGCCGCTCATCGATGCACGCCCAGCTCGGGGCGCTCGCGGTCCAGATGGTGAGTGACGGACGTGCGATCTCGGGGTCGTCGAGGGTGCCGGCCCGCACGAACACCAGGTGGGGGCGGGCCGCGGAGGCGCTGAAGAGGTGCGTGCCGCAGACCGGGCAGAAGCGCCGGTGCGCGGCGTTGCCGCTGTCGGCGACCATGCGGTAGTCACGCAGCTCCCCGCGCACCTCGAGCGCGGCACTCGGAAAACAGCTGTTCACCGTGGCGCTGCCGGCGCCGATGTACTGGCACACGCGGCACCAGCAGGTGCGGGTCACGATGGGAGCGGCGCTGATCGTATAGCGCACCGCTTTGCACAGACAGCCGCCGGTGATTTCCACGTGAGGCTCCTCGGCTCGTCGAGAAGGGCGAGGATAAGCGTTGCACTGAGCAGGCGGCAAAAAGTCCGTGCGCCGACCTTGCTACGGAGTGCTCGGCTGCTGAGGCGATCGTGCCCGCAAGGGTATCAAGCCCCGCCTTCTGGGCCACCCCAGGAAATCGCGCTTGCGATGACCGGCGAGTTTGTCGCCGACATTCAAGACGCGCGATTTCCTGGGGACCCCGGCGCCGCCGGCAACGAAGCTGATGTCTGGCAAAAGCGCCGCAGGCGACTCTTGCCCCATAAATAATAAAGCACCGGTATGCCGCATGCTCAAACCCGTGCCCCGAAAAATGGTGCCCGCGCTCGATAAGGTGGGCGGCTCGGGAGCATGCGCAACCGGTGCGAGTGTGAGTATCGGGGAGCGTCGCTGAACCCGCCGTGAATGGCCGCACGGATTGCGGGCGGCCCGCTGAGAACTGTTACTCGCGCAGCCGCGCCCGCAGCGCGCCGATTTCGCCGGCGCTGAGGCCGATGGTCCCGGGACAAGTACCTGCGCCGCCGGCTCGCGCGAGGACTTTCAGCATGTTGCACACACCTTCTTCCGGAGAGCGCACGGCGCGGTCCCGCGCTGCCATCACCTGACCGCGGGGGCGCGCTGCTGGCTGACGGCGACGCCGGAGAGGATGAGGGCGCCCGCGAGCGCCATGGTGACCGTGAGCGGCTCGCGCAACACGAGCCACGCCCAGATCACCCCGAAGAGCGGAATGAGGTAGGTCACCGTCGAGGCGCGCGCCGCACCGATCCGGGCGATCAGCCGGTAGTACAGGACGAACGCCGCACCGGTGCACAGTACGCCGAGCAGCACGGCGCTCACCCAGGAGGCGGCGGGGATCGGCCGCGCCGGCCACGAGTAGAGCGCGAATGGCGCGAGCAGCAGCGCGCCGCACAGGAGATTCGCGGCAGCTACCGCCGCGGCAGGCAGCCCCGTGAGGTAGCGGCGCACCAGGTTGATGCCGAAACCGTAGCACACCGAGGCCGCGGTCCCCGCGAGGGCCGCGAGTGTCACGTCGGCGCCCGCGGTCTTGCCGCTCGCGAGGATCGCGACGCCGACGAAGCCCGCCGTGAGACCCACGATGCGCCGGGCGCTGATGCGCTCGCCGAAGAGCAGCCAGGCGACCAGTGTGGTGAACATCACCGTCATGGCATTGGTGATGGCGCCGATGCCGGCGGGCGCGCGCTCGGCACCCCAGGCGAAGAGCGCGAAAGGAATCACGGAGTTGATGGCGGCGATCGCGGCGATGCGCAGCCACAGCACTGCCGTGAACTGCGCCCGGGCGCGCCACAGGAACGGCGTGAGCACCAGTCCGCCGAGTGCGAGGCGCGCCTCGACCAGCGGCAGCGGGCCAAAGTCCGCCGCCGCCACGCGCATGAAGAGGAACGAGCCGCCCCAGATCGCGCCGAGCACGAGGAGCTCGACGGGCGTTCGCCAGCCTGCGGCGCCGTCAATGGCCGGAGCGGGAGCGGTGTTCATCGTGGTGGACATGGTGCTGCGGATCCTGCGGCAACGGCGTGCCCGGCGGACACCCGGAACTTGCGGTGTTGCGCCTCAAGCGAGCGCCTGGGTGAAGTCCTCGATCAGGTCGTCGGTCGACTCGATGCCGACCGAGAGCCGCAGCAGTCCGTCGGTGATGCCGAGCCGCAGCCGGTCCTCGCGCGTCAGGCCCGAGTGCGAGGTGGTGGCCGGCCGGGTGAGGAGCGTATGCACGCCGCCCAGGCTCGGGGCGACCGCGGGGATGCGCACCCGGGATGCAAACTCATCGGCGCGCGCCGCACCGCCCTGCAACTCGAAGCTCAGCACGCCGCCGAAGCCCGTGAACAGCCGCCGGGCGCGCTCGTGGCGCGGGTGGCTGGCGAGCCCGGCGTAGTGCACGCGGGTCACGGCGGGATGCGCCTCGAGGAACTGCGCGAGCCGCAAGGTGCTGTCGTTCTGGTAGCGCACGCGCAGCACCAGGGTCTTCAGCCCGCGGTTGAGGAGGAACGCCGCGTGCGGATCGAGCGTGCCGCCCAGGTGATTGGCCTTGTGGCGGATACGCTCGATGAGATCGCTGCGGCCGATCACGGCCCCGGCGACGATGTCGGAATGCCCGTTGAGGTACTTGGTGGCGCTGTGCAGCGCAAGATCGAAGCCGGCGGCGATCGGGCGGAAGTTGACCGGGCTCGCGAAGGTGTTGTCGATGAGGGTCACGAGGCCGTGGGCGCGCGCGAATTCGACCACCGCGGCGAGATCGGCCACTTGCAGCAGCGGGTTGGTCATCGCCTCGACGTAGATGGCGCGGGTGTTGGGTTTGAGCTGCGCTTTCCAGGTGTCGGGCCGGTCGGCGTCGATGAAGCCGGCGCTGAGGCCGAGGCCGGCGAACTCACGCGTCACGAAGTCGTGCGTGCCCCCGTACAAGCCGCTCTGCGCGAGCAGGTGGTCGCCGGCGCAGAGCACGGTGAGCAGCGTCGTGGTGATAGCGGCCATGCCGCTCGCGGTGACGAGGGCGGCTTGCGCGCCCTCGAGGGCGGCGAGCTTGGCGTGCAGCGCCAGGTGGTTGGGCGAGTTGTTGAGACGCAGATAGCGCACGTCGTCGTAGCGCGCCTCACCGCGATACTCGAAGGTGGCCGACTGGAAGATGGGCATCTCGATCGCGCCGTCGATGCGCGGGCGCGGATCGCCCGCGTGCACCACCTGGGTCTCGAGGCGCTTGTAGGGACCGGACATGACTCAACCTCGGTTGCGGGGCGACATTGTCATGAGCCTACGTTACCGTGTCCTTATGTCTTTATGGAGAGGCGCCCGCCCGCCCGCCGGCGCACACTGTGCGGGCATGTCGCCAGTACAGCGATGATCCGGCCCACCGAGCGCTTCACGACACGCGCCGGGGACTACGCGCGCCATCGACCGGGTTATCCCGCGGGTGCGCTCGATCTGCTCGCGGGGCGCTGCGGCCTCGCCGCGGGTGCCTGCGTCGCCGATCTCGGCTCGGGCACCGGGATCCTGACGGGGCTGCTCCTCGAGCGCGGCGCGGAGGTCTTCGCGGTCGAGCCGAACGATGCCATGCGGGCCGCCGCGGAGGCGCAGCTCGGGGGGCGTGCGGGTTTTCACAGCATGGCCGGCAGCGCCGAGGCCACCGGGCTGCCCGGGGCGAGCATCGACCTCGCGGTCGCGGGCCAGGCCTTTCATTGGTTCGAGGTGGCCCCGGCGCGCGCGGAGCTGCTGCGGATCCTGCGTCGTGGCTCCTGGGCGGCGCTCCTCTGGAACGAGCGGCCGCCGCGGCTCACGCCATTCCTCGCCGAGTACGATGCGCTGCTCACCGAGCATGCGCCCGACTACACGCGTATCGTCGCGAGCCGCGCGGACCCGCGCACCATGGGGGAGTATCTCGGCGCGGCGATGGAGGTCGCGACCTTCCCCAATCAGCAGGTCCTCGACTTCGCGGGCCTCGAGGGCCGGCTCATGTCCTCTTCCTACGCGCCGCAGAAGGGCGCGCCGGAATACCGGCCGCTGATGGCACGGTTGCGCGAGCTCTTCGACCGGCACGCCGTGGAGGGCCGCGTGGTCATGCCCTACGAGACGCTCGTTTACTTCGGGCGGCCCGCGCCGCGCTGAGCGCCGGCCATGCGCAGCCTCCGCCCGGCCGGTTGTCTGGCGCTCCTCGGCCTGCTGGTTCAGCCGGCGCTCGCCTGGGGGCCGCAGGGACATCGCACCGTCGGCGCGATCGCCGACCGGTTGCTGACCCCGGCGGCGCACGCGGTGGTCGCGCAGCTGCTCGCCGCGGATCTCGACAAGTTCGGCAATCCCTCCGGGCGCACCACGCTCGAAGCGGTGAGCGTGTGGGCGGACGAGATCCGCGGCACGGCGGCGGACGAGCCGCGCTGGCATTACGACAATGCGCCGGTGTGCGCGACCGCGGCGCGCGAAACCTACTGCCCCGGCGGGCAATGCAACTCGGCGCAGCTCGAGCGGCTGACGCGCGTCCTTGCCGACGCCCATACCCCGCTGCGCACGCGCAACGAGGCGCTCAAGTGGCTCGTGCACCTCATCGGCGACATCCACCAGCCGCTGCACGCCGCGGACAACGGCGATCGCGGCGGGAATGAGGTACGCGTGGCGCTCGCGGGCGTGCACACCCGCGGCCGGGAGAATCTGCACCGTGCCTGGGACGGCGAGCTCGTGCGGCTGGCTCTCGACACCCGCAACCGCCAGCAGCCGCCCGCGGACCGCGATGCGCTCGCGCTCGAAGCGCGGCGGCTGGTGCTCGATGCGGGGCAGGGGACGCCGGCGCAGTGGGCGCGCCAGTCCAATCGCCTGGCGGCGAGCGTCGCCTACCGGTATCCCGGCTTCGTCTGCGGGAGCGCGCCCGAGGGCGTCGTGGTGCTCGATCGCGGCTATCAGCGCGAGGCTGAGGATATCGTGCGCGAACGGCTGCTGCTGGCGGGCGGCCGACTAGCGAATCTTCCTAATGAAATACTCGTAACACGCTGACAAAAATAGTAATCCTTGCCCCAGCGCCGGCACGGCGGGGGCCATGTTAGATTAAGACTCCCAGGGGAGAAGGAGCCGTGCCGTGAACGCCGTCGAGAAAAGCCTCGCAGGAGCCACGAAGCACACCGACAGGGCGGGTGCCGTCGAATCGGCCGCCCGCGACGACGCGCCGGACGAGGCGGCCAAGACCGGGCGCTGGCTGCTGCGGCGCGTGGCCGCCATCCTCGGCGATCCGCCGATCGAGTTCGCGATCCGCGGCGGTGCGCGCGTGCGCAGCGTCGCCGCGCCGATCGGTCGCGTGGTCTTCGCGAGCCGCGCGCACCTTGCCTCGATCCTCGCCGACCCCTGGGTGCGCTTCGGGGATGGCTACAGCGACGGTACCGTGAGCGTCGAAGGCGACCTGGTCGAGGTACTGGAGGCCGTGTACCGCGCCAGCACCATGGGGGACAAGCCCTCGTGGCTGCGCCGCGCAGCCGGGCTCGCGCATCGGCCGCACGGCAACTCGCTGCGCGGCTCGCGCGACAACATCCACCACCACTACGACATCGGCAACGAGTTCTATGCCCTGTGGCTCGGCAGCACCATGGCGTACACCTGCGCCTACTACCCGACCCCCACGGCGTCGCTCGATGAGGCACAGACCGCCAAGATGCATCATGTGTGCCGCAAGGTGCGCCTCAAGCCCGGCGAGAGCGTGGTCGAGGCCGGCTGCGGCTGGGGCAGTCTCGCGCTGCACATGGCGCGCCACTACGGCGTGCGCGTGCGCGCGTTCAACATCTCGCACGAGCAGGTCGCCTTCGCGCGCGAGCGGGCGGCGCGCGAGGGACTCGCGGGGCAGGTCGAGTACGTGGAGGACGACTACCGCAACATCTCCGGCCACTACGACGCCTTCGTCTCCGTCGGCATGCTCGAGCACGTCGGGGTCAAGAACTATCCGACGCTCGGACGCATCGCGCGCCGCTGCCTCGGCAGCAACGGCCGCGGCCTCATCCACTCGATCGGCCGCAACCAGCCGGCGCGCATGCAGCCCTGGATCGAGAAGCGCATCTTCCCTGGCGCTTATCCGCCGGCGTTGAGCGAGATGTCGCAGATCTTCGAGCCCTGGGACCTCTCCGTGCTCGACGTCGAGAACCTGCGCCTGCACTACGCGCAGACGCTGCGTCACTGGCTCGCCCTGTACGAGACGGCGGGCGACAAGGTGCGCGCCATGTTCGATGAGAAGTTCGTGCGCATGTGGCGGTTGTATCTGGCGGGCTCGGTGGCGGCGTTCTCGACCGGGACGCTGCAGCTCTTCCAGGTGGTGTTCGCGACCGCGGACAACAACGACATCCCCTGGACGCGCGCGCACCTCTACGGTTCCTGACGGCGATGCGCTCGGTCGACGTACTCATCGTCGGCGGCGGGCCCGCGGGCTCGAGCGCCGCGCGGTTGCTCACGCGCGCCGGCGCCGACGTACTGCTGCTCGACCGGGAGACCTTCCCCCGCCTGAAGCTCTGCGCCGGCTGGATCACGCCCGAGGTGGTGCGCGAGCTCGACATGGACCTCGACGCCTACCCGCATCGCCTGGTCACCTTCCCGCGCCTCAGGGTGCACTACGGCAAGCTCAGCATCCCGGTGCCCTGCGTGCAGCACTCCATCCGCCGCTTCGAGTTCGACGCCTGGCTGCTCGAGCGCTCCGGTGTGCAGGTGGAGCAGCACAACGTGCGCGAGATCCTCGCCGACGGCGACGGCTTCATCGTCGACGGTGCTTACCGCTGCCGCTACCTGATCGGCGCCGGCGGTACACGCTGCCCGGTGTACCGTAATCTCTTCAAGGAGCTCAACCCGCGCGCGCACGAGCTGCAGATCGTCACGCTCGAGCACGAAATCGAATACCGCTGGGAGGACCCGGACTGCCACCTGTGGTTCTGCGACGAGGGCCTGCCCGGATACTCGTGGTACGTGCCCAAGGAGAACGGCTGGCTGAACGTGGGAATCGGGGGCTTCGCCGAGCGCATCAAGAACGCCGGCCAGGACATCAAGACGCACTGGGCGCACTTCGCCGGCAAGCTCGATGCCGGACTCACGCGCGGCGCGCATTACGATCCGAGCGGCTACAGCTATTTTCTGCGCGGCCGGGTGGACGTGGTGCGCCGTGACAACGCCTTCATCACCGGCGATGCCGCGGGGCTTGCGAGCCGCGACCTCGGCGAGGGCATCGGGCCGGCGATCAGGAGCGGGATGCGTGCGGCGCAGGCGATTCTCGACGGCGTGCCCTATCGGCTCGATGATGTGACGGGCATGAGCGTCAGCAGTATCGCGAGGAGCATGCTGACGCGCGCGGCGCGTCCGCTCGGCCCCTACGGGCGGCGGCGCGCGGGCGACGGAGGAGCAGCGCATGGCTTACGTCACGATAATCAATGAGCACCAGCACGTTCAGCAGGTCGTCTCGGGGCATCACCACCTGACTGCGGACGAGGCGGTCGCCGCCGGCGGCAGCGATGCCGGATTCGCGCCGCGCGAGCTGCTGCTCGCGAGTCTCGGCACCTGCACGGCGGTGGCGCTGCGCAAACACGCCGCGCAGCACGACTGGACCCTCGGCAAGATCACGGTCGGGGTACGCTGGTCGCGGGATGCGGCGGGTGCGGAGCACATCGAGCGGCGCCTGTCCTTTGCCAAGCCGCTCACCCTCGAGCAGAAGTCGCGCCTGCTGGAAGTCGCCGAGAGCACGCCCGTCACCGGGGTGCTGCGCGCCGGCATCAGGATCCAGTCGCTGGTCGTCGACTAGTAGTTGACGCTCACCGTGATGGTGTCGCCGTAGGTGCCGGGCGCGGGGTCCTGGCGCGCCAGCACGCCGCCGTACACCGTGAGGGTGGCGGTCGGCGTCCGTCTGCGGATGGTGGCGCTCGCTTCGGTGCTGCCGCCGGTGCCGTTGCCCCAGATCGCGGTGTTGGCGGCGTCCTGGTACAGGTTATAGCTGAGCGTCGCGCTGCCGGCCTGGAGCGTGCGCGTCGCGTAGGCACCGCTCGCCCCCTGGCTGAGATCGATGGTCACGGTGTTCCTGCCCCTGACGCCGGTACAGCTGATGGTGATGGTGCCGGTGGAGGCCAGCACCGTGGCCTGCAGCGGCGTGTAGGTCCCGAACGCGATGCTGGTCGCGGTGGCGGTGCAGGAGGCGATGCTGGCCGCATGCGCCAGCGGCGGCGCACTCATGAGCAGCACGGCACCGCAGAGGCTTGCCCGGCTGGTACGCAAGGCGCTGGACCCGGCGTGTTTCATGGAGCCTCCGGCCACCTCAGTAGGCCACCGATACGGTGATCGTGTCCATGTACGTCCCGGGCACGGGATCCTGCCCCGCATTCACGGCGCCGTAGACCGTCAGGTTCACGGTGGGTGCGAAGAACCACAGCACCGCCTGCCCCGTGCCGGTGCCGCCGTTGCCGTTGCCCCAGATCTGGCTGCCGTTCGCGTTGGTGTAGAGATTGTACTCGAGTGCCGCCGCGCCGCTCCTGAGCGTGCGGTTCGTATAGGTGCCGCTCAATCCCGTGCTGAGAGACACGGTCGCGACGTCGTACAGTACCCCCGTGCAGCTGATGGCGATCGTGCCGTTCGCCGCGAGTGCGCCCGTCTGCAACGGCGTGTAGATGCCGAAAGACACTCCGGTGGCGCTGACCGAGCAGGAAATGGCGGCGCGCACCGCCGGGGTCGCGAGCGCCGCGAGCGCGGCCAACGCGAGCACCACGGGCGCGTGGCCGCGGCCGCAGCCCGGCGGGGCCGGCCGCCTCACGGCGCGCTCCGGCAGGCGATCACGCCGAGATCCGGCTGCGCTTCGCCCGCGGGCGGCGGCGGCAGGCGGAAGCTGCACTGGCCGCCGGCCCAGTGGGCCTCGCCGCTCGTGCCGTGATCGTAGTTGGTGATGTAGGCGAGCCCATCGAGTCCGATCGGGAAATCCTCGCCGTCGAAGGTCACGACCGCCCCGGAGGGCACGGCGCTGCCGTCGCCAAGATGCAGCCGGAAGAGGCCGGCGTGGATGCGCTTCACCGGGAACTGGACCAGCGTGCCGCTGCGATAAGGAGGAACGATCTGCACCTGGGCGGTGGCGAGCTGCGCATCGAGCGGCAGCTGCTGCGGGTCGACGCTCAGGCGGTTGACGTCGTAGGAGCGCAGGTCGCGCACCACCGCGATGCCGTTGGCATCCGTGACCGCGACCGGCTGATTCTCGAAATACACGGTGACGTCGGGGATGTCGGCTACTTCGACGGTGGCGAAGCTGTCGTTCACGGTGCGCGCCGCCCGCAGCTCGCCCGCCATGTAGGTCGCGCCGCCGCTGAGAGTGAGGGTCTCGGCGCTCTCGTTGAAGAGTCGTGCCGCCGCCGCCTGCACCAGCAGCGCATCCATCTGGCGCTGGTACTGCAGGTTGTAGCTGCCGTCCGTTCCCGCCGAGAGCATGTAGCCCTCGCCGACGCCGGGCGGCAGATTCTTCTGCAATGTCTCGACGAGCGCCGCATTGGGCGAGGGCAGCTGGTCGTCGTAACGGAACTGGGTCGAGGTGCTGCGGCGGGCGTCGAGCGGCAGCACGTAGAAGACCGACAGGCTCTCGTCGCGCGTGTCGCCGGTGGTGCGGCTGGCGGTGGCGCTGAAGCTGCCCGGCCCGATGTTGACCTGGTAGGTGATGCCGAGCGCCTGCTGGCGGGTGTCGTCGGAATTGCGCTGCGCGACGAACGCGAGCTGCAGGTTCCCGGGCCTTCCCAAGTTCCAGCCGAGCTGCGCGAGATCGCGGTCGAGCGGCGTCGGAATCCCGCCGATGCTGCTCACGTCGCGGAAGCCCGCGCTGGCGTGTTGTGCCTCGAGGATGATGCTGAGGCGCTCGTTCACGCGCTGGATGCCGAGCGCTGAGTAGGTGCCGGAGCTCGAGGGCTGCGGGCCACCCTGGTAGATGCCGTTGGTGGCCGACTGCCCGCCATAGGCGAGATCGAGCGTCACGACCGCCCAGTGATCGAGTGCCTGGGCGATGTCGATACCGGCGGCTTGCGGCCCGTCGTGCACCGCCTCGGCGTGGATCTCACCGGTGAGCGAGGAGCCGAACCCGTGCCGCCAGGTGCCGGAGGCGAACAGGGGTCCGTAGTCATCGCTCGCGAGGCCGTAATTCTCGCGCACGGGACCGAAGTCGACGTCGTAGAGCGACAGGCCCGGCTGCAGCATCACCGCCGCCGAATAGAACGGCACCGAAACGACCTGCTGCTGCCCGAGCGCGTTGCGCACCACGATGCTGACGTCGCCGCTGCCGTTGAGTGCCGGCACCTGGTTCACGACGAAGGGTCCGGCAGGCACGTCGGTCGAGCCCACGGCCTTGCCGTTGACGAACACGTCCACCGTCGAGGGCACGACCGCGGTGCCGGTCGCGGCCAGGAGCGGCGTGGTGACCAGATCGGGCCGGATGCCGTAGTTGGTGCCGAACTGGATGCCGCCGAAGCGCACCGCTTCGGCCCACGCGCCCGGCACGCTGATGGCATCGCCGAGGCGCAGCGTCTCGAGCCGGTCGGGGAAGTCGTGGCTGAAGGTGGTGCCGAGACGCACGAACGTGCTCATACCCCCGGTGGTCTGCTCGGAGGCGGTATTGAGGAGCACGCCGAGCGGACTGAAAAGGCCGAGCTCGCCGTAGCCGCTCGCGACGTCGGCACCGGTGTATTGCCCGGTCTGCCCGAACAGTACGTAGTTGAAGAAGGCTCCGGTGCCGCTCGTCGACATGGGCGGGCGGTTGACACCGGTGAGCGTCAGGCTCGAGCTCTGAAAGGCATTTGCGGGCGCCGTGATGATGGCGGCGCTGTGCACCTCGTCGAAGGCGACCTGCACGCCGGGGAGTGCGGTGACGGGGAAGTAGCGCTTGCCGTGGGCGAGATGTGCCGCGGCCTGCGGGACCTTGAGGCGCAGCCGCGCGAAGTCGGCTTCCTCGAGCCACAGTCCCCCCGTGGTATCGCGCAGCGCGATGACGTCGGTATGCGAGAGTACGCCGTTGATGCGCAGCTCCAGCACCGCCTCGCGCCAGTCCGGGTCAGGGCCGCCGGCGCCCTCGGCGTACGCCGCGACCGCACTGCACATAAGCAGCACCGCGCAGACCGCAGCTGTCCACCAGTGGACTTTCCCCATGACGCATGCGTCTTGTCAGGGAGTACCCGGCGCGCTGGTGACGGTGAAGTCGCCCGCGTCCGAGTGACCCTGGATGACGAGCTGCGCGTTGTGAGCGAGCGCGCTGCCCGGATGCAGCTGCCAGTGGATGACGGTTCCTGGCAGCAGGTAGTGCGAGGCGTCGGCGTGCACTTTGGCGGCGGCGCTGCCGGCGGCCTGCACGTCGAAATCGAGAATCTGCAGGTGCGCCGTACCGCGGTTCTGCGCCGCGACCTCGAGAGTTCCGTCGGCGAGCCACTTGTGGCTCCAGGCGAGATCAGGCGCGCCGTGCGTCTGCGCCGCGATGAACACCGGCAGCGTGATGCGCAGCGCAACCCGCAGCCCGGTGGTCTCCGTCGGTGTCGCCGGCGGAACCTCCGACAGCACCAGGCGGTAGCCGAGCTCGCGCGTGGCGTCCGCATCGCGCAGCAGCGCAATGCGCAGCACCTGCGTCCCCTTGCCCGCGATGGTGAAGATCGGCGGCGTGACCACCAGGTCGTGAGTGTCGTCGAGCTGGTCCTCGCCCTGCGGCTGTGACCAGGCCGCCGGCCGCGCCTGCACCACCACCGGCGCGTCGTCCTGGTTGCGCACCGTGAGTACCGCGGTGCGCTTCCCGGAGCTCAACTCGACGCGGATGGGAGCGACACTGATGGAGCTTGCTGCGGCCGTACCGGCCGCAGCAAGCATTCCTATTGCCAGCAGCGATACCGCGATCGCCCGCATGTCGCTTTAGTACGCGACGCTGACGGTGATCGTGTCGGTATAGGTGTTAGGCGGCACACCCTGGTTGGTGGCGTTGTCCGGCAGACTGCCGTACACGGTCAGAGCCACCGGCGTGCCCATGCCGGCACCGGTGCCGGCCTGCTTCACCGAGCTGCCGGTACCGTCGCCCCACACCGTCGCGAAGCCCGAGGTGGTGTAGAGGTTGTACTGCAGCGTGTCACCGGCGCCGTCGCTCATGAGGCGCTGGGCGATCGTGCCGGTGGCGGTGGTGCCCTTGTCGAGCGACACCGAGAAGGTGGTGCTCTTGGTGCAGCTCACCGACACCGTGCCGTTCGCCGAAACGGCGCCGGCGGTCGGGGTGTAGTTCCCGAACGCGACGTTGGTCGTGGCGACGGTGCAGTTCTTCAGAACCGTCGCCGAGACGCCGAACGTCGCGGTGGCGGGGTTGGCGGCCTGAGCGGCGCCGGCGGTGGCCAGCAGCGCGCCCGCGCTGAGACAGGCAATGACATTGCGCATAAAACTCCCGAACGTTTATGGAATTACCGAACCGACCGCGGCATTCCTTGCCGCTTGTTGAGCGCAATCTTGCGGGAAAGGCCGCGTCAGCTTGCGGACATATGTCCCAGTTCCGGGACGCGCACCCTGCGGCTTATGCGTATCTGAGAAGCGATCGAGGCTTCCGCCGGGCCCGCGCAGAGGCCGGCCGGTGTTGGAATGTGCGCCGGGTCTCAGTCTTCAGTAACTGATTGTCACCAGCACCGTGTCGCTGTAGAGGCCGGGCGGCAGATGCTGGTTGGCGGCGCTGTCGGGCAGCGTCCCGTACACGGTCTCGGCGACGGCCTCAGTGCTCGCGAGCCCCTTGCCGACACCGGCCACCACCGCGGAGCTCACCGAGCCGTCGCCCCACACCGTGGTGCGCGCCGCGCTGGTGTAGAGGTTGTATTGCAGATGTGCGCTGCCCTGCGCCATGAGGCGCTGCGCCAGCGTGCCGCCGCCCGAACCGGCATCCATCGCCACCGTGAAGGCGGCGCCGTGCGAGCAGCGCACCAGCAGCGTCGTGTTGGCGTTCAGTCCGCCGCTGCCGGGATAGTAGGTGCCGAACAGCAGCGGGTTCGCCGCGACGCTGCAGGTGGGAGCGACCGTCACCGACACGGCGAGGGCCGCGGTCGTGGTCCCGGCACTCGCCGCGTGATCGGCACCGAGCAGCGCGCCCGCCGCGAGGCAGGACGCCAGTATCCTCTTGAATGCAGCCATAATGCCCTCGATCCGTGGACGCAGGGATCGGCCGGCTGCCGAAAGCCGGGCGGTCCCCATCCGTTATCGTCCGGATCGGCCGCGACTTGAGGCGCGGCGGAGCGCAATCAGCTGCTTATATAAGGTGTATCCGCGGCGCCGCGGCGGTGCGCCGGCAACCGGCCCGTCCGACAGGCGCGGCTCCGGTATTAAGTCGAGTTGCGCGCGCGGTGTGCCAGGTCGAGCTCGCCCAGGCTCCGTCCGCGCGACTCGCGGCCGAAGAGGGCGATCAGTACCGTGGAGCCGAGCGCGGGCGCGGCGATGCAGGCGATGACCGTGCCGAGCGCGGGCGCGCCGCCGAGCAGGCTGAGGAACTGCGCGGCGAGTCCGCCGAACTTGCTGCACGCCGCTACCCAGCCGGTGGCGCGGCCGCGGATGAGCAGCGGGTAGTTTTCGGCGGCATACGGCAGCAGCATCGAGATCACGCCGCAGCTTCCCAGGATAACCAGCGCGAGCGGCAGCACCGGATCGGCCGCGCGCGCGAGCCCGGCCAACCCCAGCACCATCACGCAGGTCACCGCGATGAGCGACCACTTGGTGCTCCAGGCGCTGAAGAGCCACGCGCACAGCAGAACGGTCGGCGCCGCGAGCAGCGTCGATCTGGCGATCAGCGCGCTCGCGCCCGCGACGCTGCGTCCCTGGGCGACCAGCGCGCCCGGCAGCCAGAGCAGCAGCCCGAAGTTGACCAGGCCCCAGGCGATTGCCGCGAGCGTGAGCGCGCTGGTGATGCCGAGGAACCCATGCGTAAGCGGCGGCAATGGCGTATGACTCTCGTGCGGGCTCGTGTCGGGCCGCGCGCCGGGGGGCGCCAGCACTACGCCGAAGCGCGCCAGCGTCGCGCGCGCGAGCTCGGTGCGTCCGGTTTCCTGCAGGAAGCGCGCCGACTCGGGCAGGAACGGGCTCAAGGCGACCAGCGCGAGTCCCGTGGGCAGGTTGAGCAGCCACATCACACGCCAACCGAACATCGGCTGCAGCAGCGCCGAGAGCGAGCTCGCCGCGAAGAAGCCGCCGACCGCACCGATACCGCCCACCAACACCAGGCTCCAGCCGCGGTGGCGCGTGGGCATGATCTCGGCGAGGAGCGCGTAGGCCACGGGCAGCATGCCGCCCGCGGCCGCTCCCATGAGGAAGCACATGCCGACGTTCCACCAGAAATCCGGCATCGCCCCGCAGATCGAGGTGCCGACGAACATCACCGAAGAGAGCACGATCGAGGCGCGGCGGCCGTAGATGTCGGCGAGCACGCCCCAGCACACCGACCCCACCACGGTGCCGGCGAGCGCCGCGAAGGGCAGCCAGGCCACGGTACGCGCATCGACGTGATATTCCGCGCGCATGCCCGGAGTCACGAATCCCAGGCTCGCGGGCTTCATGATGTCGATAACGAGCGCGACGGCGAGCAGCGCGGCGACTCCCCAGTGCGCGGGCCCGAGCCGCACGTTCTCGAGCGGCGTACTCACGTCGAGCGCAACCGAGGCGGAGCGCGGCGCCGCGGGCAGGAGTCCAAAGGCGGCGGCGCCTATGCCGACGACGATCGCTCCCATACCGGCGAGCATCGGCCAGTCCATCGGCATGCCGGCGAGTACGTAGTGGGTCGCGCGCCCCATGATGAACATGGGCAGGTGTGCGAGCACGCCGGCGGTGACCAGCGCGCAGCCGCACCAGAAGATGAGCGTGTTACGCCGCTGGGCGAAGACTTCAACGGGCATGGGGCGATCTTATTCTATATATCGGTGCGCCGACGCCCGGTATGATCGCGCAGCTTCGCCATTGCCCGAGGACTCACCATGCAGGCATCCCGCGGAAACCGCCGTCGCCGCCGCGCCGCGCACCGTTTGCTGATCTGCGCCGCGGCACTCGTGCCGCTCGCGGCCGTGCAGGCGGCGGGCGATGCGGCGCCGGGCCTCTTCGGTTTCACGGCACCCGAGGCAGGGAGGCAGCGCGCACTCGAGCAGCGCTTCGATGGCGCGCTCAACCCCGGGGATCTGCGCGGCTGGCTGCGGCAGCTCTCCTCGGCCCCGAACCAGGTGGGCTCGCCCCACGACAAGGCGAACGCCGAGACCGTGCGCGACCTCTTCAGGCAGTGGGGCTGGCAGGCGCAGATCGAGGTGTTCGAGGTGCTCTACCCGACCTTGAAGCAGCACAGCCTCGAGCTCGTGGCGCCGACGCACTTCAGCGCGAGCCTCAGCGAGCCGCCGGTCGCCGGGGACGCGACCTCGGGGGCCGCGGGCATCATGCCGCCCTACAACGTCTACGGGGCCGACGGCGATGTGACGGGCGAGCTCGTGTATGCGAACTACGGCATGCCGAGGGACTACCAGGACCTCGCGCGCCGCGGCATCGACGTCAGGGGCAAGATCGTCATCACCCGCTACGGCGGCGGCTGGCGGGGACTCAAGCCCAAGCTCGCGCAGGAGCACGGCGCGATCGGCTGCCTCATTTATTCCGATCCGCGTGAGGACGGCTACGCGCAGGGCGATGTCTATCCCAAGGGAGGCTGGCGGCCGCCAGAGGGCGTGCAGCGCGGCTCGGTGCTCGACATTACGCTCTACAGCGGCGACCCGCTCACGCCGGGGGTCGGCGCCACCCGGGATGCGAAGCGCCTCGCCATCGCGGACGCGAAGACGATTCTCAAGATCCCGGTGATGCCGATCTCCTACGCGGACGCGCAGCCGCTGCTCGCCGCGCTCGGCGGCGCGGTCGCGCCGCCACGCTGGCGCGGCGCGCTGCCGCTCACTTATCACATCGGCCCGGGGCCCGCGCGGGTGCATCTGGCGATCAGCTCCGACTGGAGCCTGAAGCCCATCTACGACGTCATCGCGAAGATCCCGGGGCGCGAGAGCCCGAACGAATGGGTGGTGCGCGGCAACCACCGCGACGGCTGGGTGTTCGGCGCCTGGGATCCGCTCTCGGGGCACGTCGCGATGCTCGCCGAGGCGCAGGCGATCGGGGCGCTCGTGAAGAGCGGCTGGCGGCCGCAGCGCACGCTCGTCTACGCGAGCTGGGACGGGGAGGAGCCCGGGCTCCTCGGCTCCACCGAATGGGCCGAGACCCACGCCGCGGAGCTCGCCACCAAGGCGGTGCTCTATCTCAACTCCGACACCAATGCGCGCGGGTTCCTTTCGGTGGGTGGCAGCCACGCGCTGCAGCACCTCGTGAACGAGGTGGCGCGCGCCGTCAAGGATCCCGAAACCGGTGTGAGCGCGCAGGCGCGGCTGCGGGCGCGCATGCTGACCGAAGGCTACGAGCGGGGCTCCGCCGACGATGAGGACGCGGAGGAAGCACACCGCGAGACGCATCTGGCCGCCGCGGGCGGGGACCTGCCGATCCGCGCGCTCGGCTCGGGCTCGGACTACACGCCGTTCCTGCAGCACTTAGGCGTCACCGCGCTCAACATCGAGTACCACGGCGAGGACGACCAGGCCGGCGTGTATCACTCGGCCTACGATTCCTTCGATCATTACGTGCGTTTCGGCGACCCGGGCTTCGCTTACGGCGTCGCCGAGGCGCAGACGGTGGGGCGCGTGGTGCTGCGCATGGCGGACGCGGACGTGCTGCCGCTTCAGTTCGCGGACTTCGCCGAGACGATCGGCGCCTACACGGAGCAGCTGCGGCACGCGGTCGATGAGCGCCGCAGGAAGGCCGCCGAGCTCGCCGGGCTCCTCGATCAGAACGACTTCGCTCTCGCCACCGACCCGACCCGCCCGGTGGCGCCGCCGGTGCGCGAGGCGCCGGTGCCGGCGCTCGACTTCGCGCCTCTCGATGCGGCGGTGACGCGCCTTAAGGCGAGCGCGCGGGCGTACGATGCGGCCTACGCGCAGCTGCTCGCCGGGACGGTGCAGCTCGACGCCGCGCGCCGCGCCCGACTCAATGCGCTGCTGCAAGGCATGGAGCAGAAGCTCACCGACGCCAGGGGGCTTCCCGGGCGCGAATGGTACCGGCACTTCCTGTACGCGCCCGGCATGCTGACCGGCTACGGCGTGAAGACGCTGCCGGGCGTGCGCGAGGCGATCGACGGCTACCGCTGGGACGAGGCGGCCGCCTACATCCCCATCACGGCGGCGGTGCTGGCGCGCTACTGCGACGCGATCGATTCCGCGACGGCGCTGCTGAAGGGTGGCTGAGCTTCAGGCCGGCTGCGGGAAGCACTCGGCCGAGGGGACGCGCGCCACGCGCTTGTGGTCGTACATGGCCCGCTCGGCGACCTCGAGCAGCTCGCCGATTTCCACCGGCCGCTGCGGATCGAATTGCGCGGCGCCGACGCTGAGCGACAGCGGCGCATTGACATACGGCCGCTGGTTGCGACACGCGCCGACCACCATGGCGGCGCGCCTGACCTGGTCCGGACTGGTCGTGAGGGCGGCGAATTCGTCCCCGCCGAGCCGGCCGAGGACCTCGTACACACCGTAGTTCGGGAACAGGGCACGCAGCAGGTTGCCCGTTTCGCGCAGCAGCATGTCGCCCGCGGTGTGTCCCATGGAGTCATTGACCTGCTTGAGGTTGTCGAGATCGAAATACAGCAGCTGTGCGGTGCGTCCCTCGCGCCTGGCGACATCGAGGAAGCGCACGCCGATCTGCATGAACCCGCGGCGGTTGCAAAGCCCCGTCAACTCGTCGCTCAACGCCAGCGCGCGCAGCGACTCGATGAGGCCGATCAGCACGGGCAGCTGCAATCCCACGCGGCCGTGTCCTGGTATCCGCGGGAGGCCGAGGAGCTCGGCGACCAGCTGCCGCACGCGCCGCCGGTCACCCTCCATCGCCGCGGTCCGCAACTCATCGGCGAGCTCGCTGCTGTGGGTGCGCACCCGCAGGCCGCGCTCCTCGCTGCGCCTTTCCCGCTGTGCCGAATCGATCCGCGCCGCATCCCGCATCAGGATCCTCCCGTGTAGATTGCAGCCAAGCGTAGCGGTATGCGGGCGTACGCCAAGACGGTCAAGGCCCGATCCGGGTATCGGGGTATTCCCGAGGGCCGTGTCCTCAGGCGTGCGTCAGGCCACGCCGGATGGCGTAACGCACCAGGCTCGCGGTGTCGTGGATATCGAGCTTCTGCATGAGCTTCGTGCGGTGGGATTCGACGGTCTTGGCGCTGATTCCGAGGCGCACCGCGATCTTCTTGGTCGAGTCGCCTTCGGCGATCAGCTGCAGGACCTGCCGCTCGCGTAGCGAGAGTGTCGCCGCGGGCAGATCCGGCGCCGCATAGGCGCGCGCCAGCGCTCCCGCCACGCCGGGGCTCAGGTACACATCGCCGGCGACGACCCGGCGGATGGCGTGCACCAGATCGCGGGCCGCCTGGCCCTTGAGGACGTAGCCCTTGACGCCGCAGCGCAGTGCCTCGGTGACGTATTGCTCCTCGTCGTGCTGCGTGAGCACAATCACGCGCACCCCGGGTGCGGCGCGCGCCAGCTCGAGCGCGGCGCCGAGTCCATTGAAGAGCGGCATGCCGATGTCGAGTACGATGACATCGGGATTCTCGGAGTGCACCAGGCGTACCGCCTCGCGGCCGTCGGCCGCCTCACCGGCCACCACGAATCCCTCGCTCTCGAGCAGCGTCTTCAGGCCCTGCCTGACGAGTGTGTGATCATCGGCGAGTATCAGGCGTACGGGCACGGGCTGTCAGTCCAGCGGCAGCTCGAAGCGGATCTGCGCCCCGCAACCGGGTGCCGACACCACCTGCAGTGCCCCGCCGAGCGCACCGAGCCGCTCCCGCATGCTCTTGAGCCCCAGTCCCTGCAGCGCGGCGGCGTCGACCGCGAAGCCGACGCCGTCGTCGCCGACTACGCACTGCAGGCAGCCGTGCTCGGCTCCGATCTCGACGAGAATGCGGCTGGCGCGCGCATGGCGCGTGGCGTTGGTGAGAGCCTCCTGCACCACCCGGTAGAGTGCGATCTCGACCGCCGCGGGCAGCCGCCGGGTGACGCTCGAGCGCACGTCCACCGGCACTTTGGCGCGGGCGGCCACCGCGGTGGCGAGGAACTCGATCGCAGGCAGCCAGCCGAGATCATCGAGCACCATCGGGCGCAGCTCGTGCGACAGGTCGCGCAGCTGCCGCTCGGCCTGATCGAGCAGCGCCTGGCAGGTGCGTACCCCGCTCTCGGCCGCCGGCACGGTGCGCGCGAGCCGTGCCAGCTGCAGGTGCACCGAAACCAGTAGCTGCCCCGACTCGTCGTGCAGGGCGTAGGCGATGCGCCTGATTTCCTCCTCCAGCGTCTCGTTGATGTGACGCCACGCCGTGAGCGAGTCGCGATAGCCGCGATGGGTCATCTCGAACGGCGACAAGACTTCGGTGAGGAAGGTGCCCGCGCTCGCGATGACCGCCTGCATGCCCGCGCGCGTGTCGGTGGTGGTCGACAGCTCCTGAAGCGCCAGCGAGTGCACCTCCACGACGTCGGGGATGCTCTGGCCGGCCGCGAGCGCGTCGCGTCCGATCTCGTAGGCGCGCATCCGCGCGCCTTCCCCGGGGTTCATGAGGTAGGCGGACAATGCCGCGCAGTAGTGCCGCTGCAGGGAGGTTCGCGGCATCGGTCTGGTCGCACCCATGAGTGTCCGTCCTCAGCCCACGCGCGCCACCAGCACCAGCGCATCGTCGCTGCCCGCGCAGTGGCTGGCGAGAATTCCGTCAGCGATGGCCCGCGGCGGACCGGCGACGCTCAACTGGTCGGCGAACTGCGGGCGAATTCCGTCGGTCGCGAGGATCAGCGTGTCGTGCTCGTGGAACGGAATAACAGAGGTCCTGAGGGTTGGCAACTCGCCGGCGCCTACGACCCCCGCGCGCAGCAGCAGCTCGGCGCGCGCCGCGTCCGGGCCGGCGCAGCCGCGTTGCACCAGGGCGCGAACATTGCCCACGCCGAGCCAGCGCAGCGCGGTGCGCGTCGCATCGACGCTGACGATGCTCATGACGACGCCGCGGGTGCCCCGCAGCGCCTCATGACAGCGCGTCACGAGTGCGATCGGCGAATCCTGCGGATCCTCGGCGATGATGTCGTGGGCGATGCGCGCGGCGGCGGCCGCCTCCAGTCCGTGCCCGATCCCGTCGATGACCGCGATCACCGCGCCGCGCTCGTGCCGGCGCACCGCCTCGAGGTCGCCCGAGTCGCTCTGCCCGGGGCTGACGAAGCGCGCAACGGCGAGGTCGAACGTCGCCACCTTGCGGTCGATGGTCATTTCAGCCATTTGGTCACCGTCACCGTCGTGCCGCTGCCGGGCACCGAGGCAATGTCGAAATCGTCCATCAGCCGCCGCACGCCCGGAAGTCCGAGCCCCAGGCCCCCGGAGCTCGAGTATCCGTCGCGCAGGGCCTGAGCCACATCGGCGATCCCCGGGCCCGCATCGCTTGCGACGATCTTCAGTCCCGCGGCGCCCTTGTGGCCATTCAGGCGAGCGACCGTCACAGTGCCGCGGTTCGCGTAGGAGACGATGTTGCGAGCCAGCTCCGAGATGGCCGTGGCGACCAGCGTTGCCTCGCTGTTGGAAAAGCCCGCCGCGAGCGCGGTGGCCCGTCCCTGCTGGCGGGCCGTGACGACATCCTTGTCGCATGTAACCAGGATCTGAACCTCCTCAGCCACGCCGGCGCCTCAATTGATGGACCTGGACGTCTGTTGGAGATAGGCCAGTCCCTCCTCGAGATCGAGCGCAGTGGGAATATCCTCGAGCGTGACCCCGAGTTGCACCATGGCGAAGGCGACTTCGGGCTGAATGCCGACGATCACCGTGTCGGCGCCGCGCAGCCTGATCATGCGCGAGATCTCGAGCAGCGTGCGTGAGGCGAACGAGTCCATGACGTCCATCGCGGTGACGTCGACGATCACCCCCGAGGAGCGGTAGCGCACCACCTGCTGGACCAGCCCGCTGCGCAGCTCGAGCAGATCGGCGTCGGTGAGCGCCGCCTGGATGGTGGCGATGAGGACGTTGCCCTGCTTGAGGATCGGGACTTGCACGCCTAGCCGAGCTCCACCTTGTAGCCGAGCAGCCGCTCCGCCTGCTCGATGCCGCCCTGCAGGTCGCCGACGGTGTTCATCTTGCCCAGATCCACGCCGATCGTGACCAGCGTCTGGGCGATCTCGGGCGAGAGACCGGTGACGATCACCGTCGCGCCAAGGAGCCGCGAGGCTTCGACGGTCTGCACCAGGTGGTTGGCGACGGTGGCATCCATGGCGGCGACGCCGGTGATGTCGATGACCACCACCTTGGCGCGATTCTCGCGGATGCCGCGCAGCAGCTGCTCGGTGAGCTGCCGCGCGCGCATCGGATCGATGACGCCGATGATCGGCAGGATCAGCAGCCGCTCGCGGACCTGGAGCACCGGCGTCGAGAGCTCGCGGATCGCTTCCTGCTGCTGGCGGATGACGCGCTCGCGCTCCTGCACGAAGCCGACCGCCACGGTATTGGCGATGCGGTTGGCGGCCGGCTCGTAGGCATCCAGGATCCGGTTCAGCTTCTCGAAGTCTGCCTGGTACTTGGCGAACAGCGAGCGTGCCAGCACGTCGCGCAGCAACAGCACGATGCCGACCACCTCGTGGGTCTCGACGCCCCGCGGGATGATGCGCTCGGAGAGATTGCGCGCGTACGCCGTCAGGTCATCCAGAGTTCCGGTCTCGAGAGCGGCGACGTAGCTGTCGTACACCGAGGTCGCTTCGGCGAAGATCTCCTCCTGCGTCATCGCCTGCAGCAGGCGCGCTTCGCCGATGCGTGCCACCCACTCCTCGCGCAGCTGCGTGCGGTTCTGCCGCAGGTGCCCGACCAGCTCGCGATGCAGCTCGGCCCGCGGTTCGCCGCGCGGCAGGTCGACGAGGCGGCTCTTGGCCGACGCGGCGGCCGTCAGCGCGTGTCTTTCTCTTGCCATTGGAATGCCCTCCCGGCGGATGACGGCCGCAACGCGGACCGTGTCCCGCAAAGAGTCAGTACCAGCCGCAGCCCGGATCCGCCATCCGGCGAGTCATGGGCGTGGCGCTAGGGTAAACACCCTAGGCTGCCGGATGCGAGCGCAAGGCGCTGAATTGTCGATCGTTCAGCGCGCGAAGAGCTGCCCGAGGTCCCTGAAGGACTTGAACTCGAGCGCGTTGCCGGACGGGTCGAGGATGAAGAGGGTGGATTGCTCGCCGGGCAGTCCCGCGAAGCGCGTGCACGGCTCGATCACCCATTCGACCTCGTGCTCCCGGAGGCGCGCGGCGAGCCCGGTCCACTCTGCGCTTTCCAGCACCACGCCGCAGTGCGGCACCGGTACGCCGTGGCCGTCGACGGGATTGAAGTGCGCCGTGATGCGCCCATCGCGCCCGAGGCGCGGATTCAGGTGGCACACCAGCTGGTGGCCGTAGAGATCGAAGTCGACCCAGTCGCGGTCGCTGCGCCCCTCGGGACATCCCAGCACACCGCCGTAGAAGCGGCGCGCCTCGGCGATGTCGCGCACCTGCAGGGCAACGTGAAACGGAGTGAGCGGCACGGGACACCTCGCCTTGAGCGGCCGTTCGTAGATCGTATACGATCCTGGGCATGACAGCCCACCTCAAATGCGACTGGACCGGCGTGTTTCCGGCGGCCACCACCCAATTCGACCCGGCGCTGGAGCTCGATCTGCCGGCCACGCAGAAAGTGCAGGCGGCACTGCTGCGCGACGGAGTGCACGGACTCGTGCTCATCGGCACGGTGGGCGAGGGCAACTCACTCAGCGCCGCCGAGAAGCGTGAGGTGGTGCGCGCCGCGGTCGAGGTGAGTGGGGGGCGCGTGCCGGTGATCGCCGGGGTATCGGAGTTCACCACCGCGAGCGCGGTCGCCTTCGTGCGCGACGCCGAGCGCCTCGGCGCGAGCGGCTTCATGGTGCTGCCGGGCATGGTGTACGTGCCGACCGCCGCCGAGCTCGAGCACCACTTCCGCACGGTGGCGGCGGCGACCGGCCTGCCGATCATGCTCTACAACAACCCGCCGTCCTATCGCGTCAACATCGAGCTGTCGACGCTCGAGCGGCTCGCGGAAGTTCCCAACATCGTCGCGATCAAGGAGTCGGCGCCCGACCCGCGCCGCTTCACCGACCTCGTGAACGCCTGCGGCGAGCGCTTCGTGCTGTTCGCCGGGCTCGACGACGTCGTTTTCGAGGCGGTGACGCTCGGCGCGCGCGGCTGGGTGTCGGGGCTCACCAACGTGTTCCCGCAAGAGTCGCTCGCCCTCTACGCGGCGCTCGCCGCCGGGGACCGCGAGCGTGCGCGCCGCATCTACCGCTGGTTCATGCCGCTCCTGCACCTCGACGCCGAGCACGACCTGGTGCAGTCGATCAAGCTGGCGGAGCAGCTGCTCGGGCGCGGCTCCGAGCGGGTGCGGCCGCCGCGCCTGCCGCTCGCGGGCGCACGCCGCGGCGAGGTCAGCGCGCTGGTCGAGAGGGCGCGCGCCACGCGGCCGGCATGAAGCGCATCCGCATCGTCGACTCGCACACCGGTGGCGAGCCGACGCGCGTGGTGGTGGAAGGCGGCCCGGATCTGGGCAACGGGCCGCTCGCCGGACGCCTCGCGCTGCTGCGCGACCGCTACGACGCGTACCGCTCCGCCGTGGTCAACGAGCCG
>JAGWMP010000194.1 GCA_028871705.1 Gammaproteobacteria bacterium | reverse complement strand
TCATGAACGTGCTCGATACCTCGATCGCCAACGTGTCGATTCCGGCGATCTCAGGGGACCTCGGCGTCTCGCCCGACCAGGGCACCTGGGTGATCACCTCCTTCGGCGTCGCCAACGCCATCTCGTTGCCGCTCACCGGCTGGCTCACCCGCCGCTTCGGGCAGGTGAAGCTCTTCATGAGCTCGGTGGTGCTGTTCGTGATCGCCTCGTTCCTGTGCGGGCTCGCGCCGAGCATCTCGGCACTGATCGTGTTCCGGGTGCTGCAGGGCGCCGTGGCGGGACCGATGATTCCGCTGTCGCAGTCGCTGCTGCTCGCGAGCTATCCGAAGAGCCGCGCCGGCACGGCGCTCGCCATGTGGGCCATGACGACGCTCGTGGCGCCGGTGGCAGGACCGTTGCTCGGTGGCTGGATCACCGACAACATCTCCTGGCCGTGGATCTTCTACATCAACATCCCGGTCGGCATCGCCGCGACGGTCGTCACCTGGGGCATCTACCACAAGCGCGAGACGCCGACCGCCAAGGTCCCGGTCGACAAGGTGGGACTCGGACTGCTGGTGGTGTGGGTCGGCGCCATGCAGGTGCTGCTCGACAAGGGCAAGGATCTCGACTGGTTCAATTCCTGGCAGATCGTGACGCTCGCCTGCGTCGCGGTGGTGGCGTTCGCGATATTCCTCGTGTGGGAGCTCACCGAGGAGCATCCGATCGTCGACCTGCACCTCTTCGGCCGCCGCAACTTCTGGGTGAGCACGCTCGCGCTGCTGTGCGCGTATGGCCTGTTCTTCGGCAACGTGGTGCTGCTGCCGCTGTGGCTGCAGCAGTACATGGGCTACACGGCGACGCTCGCCGGACTCGTGCTGGCGCCGGTGGGGATCCTGGCGATGGTGTTCACCCCCTTCGTCGGCCGCTACGGCCATCGCGTCGATCCGCGCATCCTCGTGACCATCTCGTTCGCGATATTCGCGCTGGTGCTGTTCATGCGCGCGCGCTTCAACACCGATGCGACGATCGTCACCTTGCTCATTCCGACGCTGATCCAGGGCGCGGCGATGGCCGCCTTCTTCATTCCGCTCATGTCGATGACGCTCTCGGGCCTGCCACCGGAGCGCATTCCCGCGGCCTCGGGGCTCTCGAACTTCGCGCGCATCACGGCGGGCTCGTTCGGCACCTCGATCACGACCACGTTGTGGGACCGGCGCGCGACGCTGCACCACGCGCAGCTGGTCGAGCGCCTCACTCCCGGCGATCCGGCGGCCTCCCAGACCTTCGCCAACCTGCACGCGAGCGGATTCGGCAACCAGCAGAGTTACGCGCTGCTCAATCGCCTGGTCGACAGCCAGGCGTTCATGCTGTCGGCCGACGACATCTTTTATGTCTCGGGCATCATCTTCATCGCCCTGATCGCCCTGGTGTGGCTCGCGCGGCCGCTGCGCGGGCCGGCGGGCGGCGGCGCGGCCGCCTCCGGCGCGCACTGAGTCTCTGGCTGAAAAAGCCTGCGGCCTGCGGGGTGCTAACGGGCGGCGCGCAGGAGCTTCGCCGGCACGAGCCATTCGAGGCGCGCGCCGCCCGGGCGCGCCGCGCCCGCGAAGCTGATAAGCGCGGCGCCCATCTTCCTCAACCTGAAGACCTCCCCGCGCACCGCTCCGGGAAGCGCGGCGGCGAGGAGGCGGCTCAAGGCGGGCTCGTGTCCGATCAGCGCCATACGCGACCCGGGCAGCCGGCGCAGCGCCGCGAGCAGCGCCTCGGGCGCCACGCCCGGGGCGAGCTCGGGGCATTCGCGGGCCTGCGGCCAGTCGGCGACCTCGCTGAGGATCGCGGCGGTTTGCCGGGCACGCACCAGGGGACTCGTCAGCACCCGCCCGGGTACGCGCACGAGCTGCTTCAGGCCCGCGGCCGCCTTGCGGGCGCGCGCCACGCCTCGCGGGGACAGCGGTCGCGCGCCATCGTCCGGCCAGCGGCGGGCATTACGTTCGAAGGCGATGGCGTGGCGGACGATCAGCAGCTCCATGCGCCGGCGACCCCCGCGCTTCGCGTGCTCAGAGCGGACGGGTCTCGGCGGCGGCGCCGCCCGTGCCGAGGAGGGCGGCCGGCGGGGAGGCCGGATCGCCGGTGTCGTGCGCGTGCTGCTCATACTCCCCGAGCCGCGCGCGCAGCGCCTTCCAGCGGCGGCCGCGCACCTTGCGCCAGGACTTGGTCACCGTGGCGCGCGTTCCCGAGGTGACGCGGGCGTGGTGCTCGGCGAGCTTTCCCATGACGAACAGCGTCGCCGGCGGCAGCGCGCAGGCCGGATCGGCCGCGAGCGCGCTCAAGTGAGTGCGGGCCATCCAGGCATCCTGATGAGCGCCGAGCTTGTCCTGCATGCGGCGCAATGCCTTCAGCATCTCCTCGGCGGGTTTCCCGACGATGAAGGTGCCCGACTCGAGCGCATAGCGCAGCTGCTTCGCCCGCCGCCGCACCTTGTGATAGTCGTCCATCGAGGAATCGGCGCGCAGCCGGCGCACCGCCTTGCGCAAGCGCCGGAAGCGCCGGCGCACGCGCGCTGGCATGACGGCGGCGACCGTCACCACCTCCGCCGCGGCGTCTCTCGCGGCCGGCGCCCCGGTCGCCGTGGCGAGGAGCTGCAGCCAGCGCCGTGTCGCCTCGGAATCGAGGGAGCGCAGCATGCGCGCGCGCGCGCGCTCGCGCTCGTGCGTCAGGCGCTCCCGCAGCGGCTCGAGCGCCAGGCGCTCCTCCTCGGACAACGCTTCGCAGCAGGCCTTGAGGCCCTCGAGCTGCACATCGAGGTCGCGCGTCGCGCCGAGCGAGCGCAACAGCGCCTTGGCGGTCTTGCGGGCCCGCAGCAGCGGCGCCGGCAGGTATTGCTTGAAGAGGCCCAGCGTCGCATCGAGCCGGCGCGCGGTGACCCGCAGCTGGTGCAGCTCCTCGGGATCGCTTCCCAGGCGGGCGCCCGGCTCGTGCGTCATCCATGCCGCGAGGAGCCGGCGCACCTCGGCGAGCGCCGCCTCGCCGACCTCTGCGGATCCATCCTGGCTCGGTGGCGGGGCCGGCGTGGCGGCGGTCGGCGCCGCCCGTGCGTCGTCCACGCCGCGATCGGCGGCGGACTCACGCCCGATGGAGACGACCTTCATCGATGACCCGCGATTTCAGGGGAAGGCGGGCAGTGTAACAAAGGCCGCGTCGCCCGAGGTCCCCGGGGGCAGGGCCCCGGGGGCGTGCGCGGGGTGTCCCGGTGCCGAAAATTGACGCTCCGGAAGCCACTTACGTATGATTCGCGCCCCCGTGCGGTCGGGGCCGGCTAGGGGCGCCATGCAGCCGTGCCCGTAGCTCAGGCGGATAGAGCATCGGCCTTCTAAGCCGAGGGTCGCAGGTTCGAGTCCTGCCGGGCACGCCAGACCGCCGCCGGGGGTACGGACGGTGGACGTAGCTCAGTTGGTAGAGCCCCGGGTTGTGATCCCGGTTGTCGCGGGTTCGAGTCCCGTCGTCCACCCCAGATTCCGGGGCGCCGGATGAAGTGATGCGATTGGCGGGCGCAGCGGGCAAAAGCCGCGCCTTTTGCCCGCGGTCGACGAAGTGATGTCCGGCAAAGTCGGCGCAGCCGATTTTGCCCAATAAACGAGGGCCGTTAGCTCAGCTGGTAGAGCAGGAGACTCTTAATCTCTTGGTCGTAGGTTCGATCCCTACACGGCCCACCATCTCCCGAAGGCTATAATGACGAGTGCCCCCGACGCGCGGCCAAAGGTGTTGATTCGCCTCGGCGAAAGTGACGGAACTGGTAGACGCGCTGGATTTAGGTTCCAGTGGGGAAACCCGTGAGAGTTCGAGTCTCTCCTTTCGCACCAGTCCCCTCCCCGAGCGCAGCCGCCGCCGGGCTCTGGCGCTTTCCGTACTGGCTTTGAGGATCGACGATGCAAGTTTCGGTTTCTGATACGGGCGGTCTCGGCAAGCGCCTCGAGGTCGCGGTTCCCGCGACCGAGGTGGCGAGCGAGGTCGCCGAGCGCTTGAAGCGCCTGTCGCGCACGGCGCGTCTCAAGGGCTTCCGCCCCGGCAAGGCGCCGCTCGCGGTGATCACCAAGCAGTTCGGCGATCAGGTGCGCGCCGAGGTGGTGAGCGACCTGATGCGCAGCTCCTTTGCGCAGGCCGTGAACCAGCAGAATCTGAAGCCCGCCGCGGGTCCGCGCATCGAGCCGATCGCGGTGGGTCCGGAAACCGATCTCAAGTATGCCGCCACGTTCGAGGTGCTCCCGGAGGTGCGGGTCAATCCGCCGGACTCCATGGCGATCGAGCGCCCGAACGCCGAGGTCACCGAGGCGGACATCGACGCCATGATCGAGAACATGCGGGCGCAGCGGCCGGTGTTCACCACGGTCGCCCGCGCCGCACGCGACACCGATCGCGTCGTGATCGACTACCGCACGCGGCTCGAGGGGCAGCCCTTCGAGGGCAGCGATGCCACGGAGGTGAGCGTGCTCCTCGGCTCGCACCAGTCGATGCCGGAGCTCGAGGCGGGCCTCACGGGCGCGAGCGCCGGCGAGGAGCGCACCATCACCGCGGCTTTTCCCGCCAATCACCCCCATAAGCTCCTCGCGGGCCGCAGCGCCGAGCTGCACGTCTCCATCAAGAGGGTGGAGGAGCAGTCCCTGCCGGCCGTCGATGAGCAGTTCTTCCGTGAGTACGGTGTGGAAGAGGGCGGCCTTGCCGAGATGCGCGCCGAGGTGCGCAAGAGCATGGAGCGCGAGCTCGCCGATCTGGTGCGCGCGCGGATACGCACCCAGGTGCTCGAGGGGCTCTACCGGGACAATCCCATCGAGCTGCCGCGCGCGCTGGTGGAGGAACAGGTGCAGCAGCTGCAGATCGAAGCCGCGCGGCGCTTAGGGGTGCGCGAGGCATCCCAGATCCCCGCGCGCGAGCCGTTCCTGGAGCCCGCGCGCAAGCGCGTCGCCCTCGGGCTCCTCATGGGGCACGTGGTGCAGACCCAGGGCTTGAAACCCGACCGCCAGCGCCTCAATCAACGGTTGGACGATCTGATCGCGACCTACCCGAATCCCGAGGAAGCGCGGCGCGCCTACCAGCAGAACCCGGAGGCGATGCGCGCGCTCGAGTCGGCGGTCCTCGAGGACCAGGTGGTCGACTGGGCACTCGCCGCGGCGCGCGTCACCGAGCGTCCCATGAGCTTCAAGGAGCTGACCGGCTTTGGCCCCGGGGCACAAAGCGAGCAGCAGCTGGCACTCTCAAGCGAAGTGAGCGCACCATGAACGAACGCGGCCTGAACTTAGTTCCCATCGTCGTCGAGCAGACCGCCCGCGGTGAGCGCTCCTACGACATCTATTCGCGGCTGTTGAAGGACCGCCTGGTGTTCGTCGTCGGTCCGGTCGATGACTACATGGCGAACATCGTCGTGGCGCAGATGCTGTTCCTCGAATCCGAAAACCCGGACAAGGACATCGCCCTCTACATCAACTCTCCCGGGGGCATCGTGAGCGCGGGCCTCGCGATCTACGACACCATGCAGTTCATCAAGCCCGACGTGAGCACCATCTGCATCGGGCAGGCGGCCAGCATGGGGGCGGTATTGCTCGCCGGCGGGGCGCAGGGCAAGCGCTTCTGCCTGCCGCACGCGCGCATGATGATCCACCAGCCGCACGGCGGCACGCAGGGGCAGGCGGTGGATAT
>JAGWMP010000007.1 GCA_028871705.1 Gammaproteobacteria bacterium | reverse complement strand
CGCAACCCGACAAGGCCCTCGACGTGTTGTCGCGCGAGGAGCTCGGGCTCAACCCCGACGACCTGGGCTCGCCCTGGCGCGCGGCGAGCGCTTCCTTCATCACCTTCGCATGCGGCGCGCTGATCCCGCTCACCCCGTTCCTGGCGCACCTGAGCGGCACCGCCGCGGTGATCGCCGCGGCGACCGGGACCGCAGTGGCCCTGTTCGTTGTCGGCCTGAGTCTCTCGCTCTTCACCGGCCGCGACGCGCTGCGCAGCGCGCTCCGCATGGTGCTGATCGGCGGCGGCGCGGGAACTTTGACCTACCTGGTCGGTCGGGCACTCGGCGTGGCGATTTCCTGAAGGCGCGCGCGGCGCGCGGGCCTTGAAAACCGCCGCGCCACCCCAAGGCTGGCGGCTGAGAAAGGCGAACGGTACAGTGCCATCATGAAACGCATCCTGTTGTTCCTGCTCACGAACCTGGCCGTGCTGCTGGTGCTGTCGATCGTGGCGCACCTGGTCGGGCTCGACGCCTGGCTCGCCGTGCACGGCGGCAGCCTCTCGGGACTGCTGGTGTTCGCGGCCTTCATCGGCTTCGGCGGCTCGTTCATCTCGCTCGCGATGTCCAAGTGGCTGGCGAAGCGCTCGATGGGCGTGCGGGTGATCGGTACCCCGGCCAATGCCAGCGAGCAATGGCTGGTGTCGGTCGTGCAGCAGCACGCGCAGCGCGTCGGAGTCGGCATGCCGGAAGTCGGCATCTTCGATTCCCCCGAGCCCAATGCCTTCGCCACCGGCGCCAACCGCAACGCCGCGCTGGTCGCGGTCAGCAGCGGCCTGCTCGCGCGCATGAGCCGCGAGGAAATCACCGCGGTGCTCGGTCACGAGATGACGCACGTGGCCAACGGCGACATGGTCACGCTCACCCTGATCCAGGGCGTGGTGAACACCTTCGTGATCTTCCTGTCGCGCGTCATCGGCAACATCATCGACCGCGCCCTGTTCCGTTCCGACGACGGGCGCGGCATCGCCTACTTCGTCACGGTGATGGTGACGCAGCTGCTGCTCAGCGTGCTCGCGACCATGATCGTGATGTGGTTCTCGCGCTGGCGCGAATTCCGCGCCGACCGCGGCGGCGCACGGCTCGCCGGCACCCCCAACATGATCGACGCGCTCGAGGAGCTCAAGCGCGTGCACGAGCCGCTGCCGAACCACCAGCTCGCCGCCTTCGGCATCGCCGGAGGCGACGGCGCCGGGTTGAAGAGGCTCTTCATGAGCCACCCGCCGCTCGACGAGCGCATCGCGGCGCTGCGCGCGCTCGGCCCGGTGAGCTGACACGGCCAGCCGCCGGGCGGTGGACCTTCTCGGCACGCTGCGCGGGATTCTCGCCGCCGGGGAGCTGCTCACCGGCGAGGCCTGCGAACCCTACCTCGTCGATCACCGCCGGCTCTATCGGGGCCGCGCGCTCGCCGTGGCGCTGCCGCGCTCGGTCGAGGCGGTAGCGCGCGTCCTCGCGGCCTGCGACGCGGCGCGCGTCGGCGTGGTGCCGCACGGCGGCAACACCGGCTACTGCGGCGGCGCTACGCCCGATGAGTCCGGTACGCAGCTGGTGCTCGCGCTCAAGTATTTGAACCGCATCCGCGGCGTCGACGCCGCCAACTACTCCCTCACCGCCGAGGCGGGGTGTCTGCTCGAGCGGGTCCAGGAGGCGGCCGCAGGCGCCGGGCGTTACTTTCCGCTCAGCCTCGGGTCGCAGGGCAGCTGCCAGATCGGCGGCAACCTCTCGACCAACGCCGGGGGCGTACACGTGCTGCGCTACGGGATGATGCGCGACCTGGTGCTCGGGCTCGAGGTGGTGCTGGCCGACGGCCGCGTGCTGAACGGGCTCACGGCGCTGCGCAAGGACAACACGGGCTACGACATCCGCGGCCTGTTCCTCGGTGCCGAGGGCACGCTCGGCGTGATCACGGCCGCGACGCTCAAGCTCTTCCCGCAGATCGAGAGCACCGCCACGGCGTTCGCCGCGGTCGCCGATCCGCGCGCCGCCGTGGCGCTGCTCGCGCGGCTGCGCGCGGCGAGCGGCGATACCATCAGCTCCTTCGAGCTCGTTCCCCGGCTCGCCCTCGAGCTCACCACGGCGCACATTCCCGGCATCACCGATCCGCTCGGCACGCCGCATCCGTGGTACGTGCTGTGCGAGCTCGGCTCGGCGCGCGCCGCCGAACCCCTCGAGGCGCTGCTCACCGAGGCGCTCGGGGCGGCGCTCGAGGCAGGACTGGTGCGCGATGCGGTGCTCGCGCGCAGCGGGCGCGAGCGCGCCGCACTCTGGAAGATCCGCGAGACGATCCCGGAAGCGCAGCGCCACGAGGGACCGGGGCTCAAGCACGACATCTCCGTGCCGGTGAGCGCTCTGCCGGAGTTCGTCGAGCGCGGCGCCGGCTGGATCGCCGCGCACGTGCCGCAGGCACGTCTCATCGCCTACGGCCACGTTGGCGACGGCAATCTGCACTTCAACCTGCAGGGGCGTGCGGGCGCGGACGGCGCGGCGCTGCTCGCGCGGGCCGACGAGGTGCGCCGCGCCCTGCACGATCTCGCCGTCTCGCTCGGCGGCAGCTTCAGCGCCGAGCACGGCATCGGGCGTCTGAAAGTCGCCGAGCTCGAGCGCTATGCTCCGGCCACCGAGCTCGCGCTCATGCACGCGGTCAAGCGCGCGCTCGACCCGCACGGCATCATGAATCCCGGCAAGGTCCTGCGCAGCGGATGAAGGAGAGGCGGATGGCCTGTCGCGCATCGTTACTGGTGGCCGCCGCGCTCGCCCTTGCGGCCTGCGGCCGCAGCGGCCAGCCACCGGCGCCGGCGGCCGCGACGCCCGCCGCCGCACCCACCGACGAGGGACCGCGCATCGTGATGTCGGACGATCTGGTCCACCTCGAGTACCGCGTGCTCGGACACGGCGAGCCGGCGGTGATCCTGATCCACGGCTGGTGCGCCAACGCCGACTACTGGCACGCGCAGTTCGATGCGCTCAAGGCGCGCTACACGGTGGTGGCGGTGGATCTCGCCGGCCACGGCGCCTCCGGCGCCAATCGCACCGACTGGTCGATCGCCAGGTACGCCGGCGATCTCGCCACCATCGCGCGCCGGCTCCCCAACGAGCGCATCGTGCTGGTCGGACATTCGATGGGCGCCACGGTGGCGCTGGCCGCCGCGCCGCGCATCGGCCCGCGCGTCATCGGCATCATCGCCGTCGATGCGCTGCGCTCGATCGGCCTGCCGCCGCTGAGCAGCGGCGAGATCGCCGCCAAGGTCGCGCCGTTCCGCTCCGACTTCGTCGGCGCAACGCGCGCTCTGGTGACGGATTCGCTGTTCGAGAAGGGCGCCGACCCGCTGCTGGTGCAGAAGGTCGCCTACGACATGTCGCTGCGCCCGCCGGCGGTGGCGGTGCCGACGCTCGAGAAGCTGCTGGCGCTCGATCTCGCCCCGCTGCTGCCTGACGTGCGCGTGCCGGTCTACGCCATCAACTCGGATCTGGCACCCACGGACGCCGAGCGCATCAGGAAGTCGCTGCCGGATTTCACGCTCGACGTCCTGCCGCACACCGGGCACTTCCTCATGCTGGAAACCCCGGCGCGCTTCAACCCGCTGCTGATCAGGGACATCGACGCGCTGACCGCGCGCGCGCCGCACTGAGGCGGCGGCCCGGCCGCCCCCTCAGCGCTGGCGGATCAGCCCTTCCTGCGCGGCGCTCGCGACCAGGCGGCCGTCACGCGCGAAGATGCTCGCGCGCGCGAAGCCGCGCGCCCCCGAGGCGCTCGGGCTGTCCATCGCGCACAGCAGCCAGTCATCGACGCGCAGCGGCCGGTGAAACCACATGGCGTGATCGATCGTCGCCATGATGAGCGAGGGTTTGAGGAAAGAGGTGCCGTGGGGGAGCGTCGCGGTGTCGAGCAGGAAGAAATCCGACACGTAGGCGAGCAGCCGCCGGTGCAGCATCTCGTCATCGCCCACCCGGCCGACCGCCCGCACCCAGATCTGCCGCGCGGGCGGTGCCGGGCGGGGCTTGAGATAGTCGACCGGCTGCACCAGGCGGAACTCGAACGGCCGCGGCTGCGAGAAGAATCGCCGCACCTTGTCCGGCAGCTTCTCGAGGAGCTCGGGCGCCGGCGCCGGGTCGGGCAGACTCTCGGGCGGGGGTACGCTCGGCATCTCGATCTGGTGATCGAAGCCCTGCTCGGTTACCTGGAACGAGGCGGTCATGTTGAAGATCTGCTCGCCGTGCTGGATGGCGACGACCCGGCGGTTGGTGAAGCTGTGGCCGTCGAGGCTGCGGTCGACCTGGTAGACGATCGGCGCGTTGATGTCGCCGCGGCGCAGGAAATAGGCGTGCAGTGAGTGCACCACGCGCCCCTCTACCGTGGCCGCCGCGGCGGTGAGCGCCTGGCCGAGGACCTGCCCGCCGAACACCTGGGGGGCGCCGATGTCGCGGCTCTCGCCGCGGAACAGGTTCACCTCGAGCGGCTCGAGCTCGAGCAGCTGCAGCAGATCCGCGAGTCGCTGGTCCATGCGCTTCAGTCCGGCACGCCGAGACGCTGATGCATCACGGGGCTGGTCGTGGTGTATTGCAGGAACTGTTTCTTCTGCGGATAGAGGTGGTGCTGGATCGCGAAGGCGGCGAGCGCCGCCTCATGGAACCCGGAGAGAATCAGTTTCTTCTTGCCGGGATAGGTGTTGATGTCGCCGACGGCGAATACCCCGGGCACGCTGGTCTGAAACTTCTCGGGGTCCACCCTGAGCGCCTTCTTCTCGAGCTCGAGCCCCCATTCGGCGATCGGGCCGAGTTTGGGGTGCAGGCCGAAGAACACCAGCAGCTGATCCGCCGCGAGCGGCTGCACCGTGCCGTCGCTGGAGCGGATATTGATCCCGCGCAGCACGCCATCCGCCTTGATCAGCGAGTGCGGCAGAGCCTCGAACAGCCGCATGCGCCCGGCGGCCAGCTGCTCGCGCATGCGCGCCACCGAGGCGGGCGCCGCGCGAAATTCCGCGCGCCGGTGCACCAGATCGAGGCTCGCCGCCCGCCCGAGGAGCTCGAGCGTCCAGTCGAGCGCCGAATCGCCCCCGCCGAAGACCACCAGGCGCTTGCCGGCGAGTTGGGCGGCGTTCTTCACCCGGTACTGGATCGCGCCGCCTTCGAAGGCCTCCGCGCCCTCGACGCCGATGCGGCGCGGCTGGAACGAGCCGAGTCCCGCGGCGATCACCACCGCGCCGGCATCGAAGCGCACGCCGCCCGCGGTGGCGAGCTGGAAACGCCCGTTCGCGGCGCGCGCGAACCCGGTGACCTCGTGCCCGAGATGCAGCGGCGCCTTGAAGGGCTTGATCTGCTCGAGCAGCCGGTCGACCAGCTCCTGCGCGCCGCATACCGGCAAGGCCGGGATGTCGTAGATGGGCTTCTCGGGATAGAGCTCCGCGCATTGCCCGCCCGGATGCGCGAGCGAATCGATCACGTGCGCGCCGATGCCGAGGAGCCCGAGCTCGAACACCTGGAACAGACCGCAGGGACCTGCGCCGATGATGACCACTTCGGTGCTGATCGGCGCCGCGGCGGCGTTGGATGAGATCTCAGTCAAGGTGTCGGGTTGCGGTGCGGCCGCGTCAGGGTTACAGCGCCGGTCATTCTAGTGGGTCTTGCCTGTGCCCGCATGCGATCAGCGTATAGTACGCAAGGCTATGATCAGGCTGAACGTCAACGGCCGGGACGTGAGCGTCGACGTCGATCCGGCGATGCCGCTCTTGTGGGTGCTGCGCGACACGCTCGGTCTCACCGGCACCAAGTACGGCTGCGGCGCGGCGCTGTGCGGCGCCTGCACCGTGCACCTCGCCGCGGACCCGGTGCGCGCGTGCGTCACGCCGGTGAGCGCGGTGGGCGAGCGGCCGGTCACGACCATCGAAGGCCTCTCGCACGACCGCAGCCATCCGGTGCAGAAGGCCTGGATCGAGCTCGACGTTCCGCAATGCGGCTACTGCCAGTCCGGACAGATCATGGCGGCGGCGGCGCTGCTGAAACGCAATCCGCAGCCCTCGGACGCCGACATCGACGCTTTCATGTCCGGGAATCTGTGCCGCTGCGGCACCTACCAGCGCATCCGCGCGGCGATACACCGCGCGGCGCTGCTCGCGCCCGGCCGCTGACCGCAACTCAACCTTGAGGACCTGTGCCTTGACCTCCAACGCCGAACTTCACGCACGCCGCCAGCAGGCCGTGCCGCGCGGTGTCAGCAACTCGCTCGCCGTGTACGCCGAGCGCGCCGCCAACGCCGAGCTCTGGGACGTCGAGGGCAAGCGCTACATCGACTTCGCGAGCGGCATCTCGGTGCTCAACACCGGCCACGTGCATCCGAAGGTGAGCGCGGCGATCGCGCGGCAGCTCGAGAAGCTCACCCACACCTGCTTCCAGGTCACGCCCACCGAGAGCTACGTGGCGCTCGCCGAGGCGCTGAACGCGCTCGCTCCGGGAGCCGGAGCCAAGAAGACCATCTTCCTCACCACCGGCGCCGAGGCGGTCGAGAACGCCATCAAGATCGCGCGCTTCCACACCCGCCGCTCGGCGGTGATCAGCTTCTCCGGCGGCTTTCACGGCCGCACGCTCGCCTGCATCGGCCTGACCGGCAAGGTACAGCCCTACAAGGCGGGCTTTGGTCCCATGCTGCCCGAGGTGTATCACCTGCCCTTCCCGATGCCCTACCACGGCGTCACCGTCGAGCACACGCTCGAGGCCCTCGAGCAGCTCTTCAAGGCGGACGTCGATCCGGCGCGCGTCGCCGCGATCATCATCGAGCCGGTACTCGGCGAGGGCGGCTTCTACGCAGCTCCCCCGGAGCTGCTCAAGCGTCTGCGCGGCGTGTGCGACACGCATGGCATCGTGTTCATCGCGGACGAGATCCAGTCGGGCTTCGGCCGCACCGGGCGCATGTTCGCCATCGAGCACTCGGGCGTCGAGCCTGACCTCATCACCATCGCCAAGAGCGTCGCCGGCGGCGTGCCGCTCTCGGCGGTCACGGGCAAGGCCGAGATCATGGATGCGCCCGGACCGGGAGGACTCGGCGGCACCTTCGCCGGCTCGCCGCTCGCGTGCGCGGCGGGACTCGCGGTGCTCGAGGTGATGCGCGAGGAGCAGCTGCTGAAACGCTCGCAGGAAATCGGCCGCTTCCTCGCCTCGCGCCTCAAGGGCCTGCAGGTGCGTTTCCCGTGTGTCGGCGAGGTGCGCAACTCAGGGGCGATGGTGGCGCTCGAGCTGGTGCGCAACATGCGCGCCGATGCACCCGACGCCGAGCTCACCAGGAACCTGGTCCAGGCCGCCGGGCGGCTCGGACTCATCATTCTCTCGTGCGGCGTCTACGGCAACGTGATCCGCTTCCTCGCGCCGCTCACGATTTCGGACGCACTGCTGAAGGAAGGCTGCCACCTCTTCGAGCTGGCGCTGGAGGAAGTCGCAGGTCCGGGATTGAAGGCGCGCGCCGCCGGCTGAAGGCGCAGCGCGCGTCATCGAGGCACATGGATGTGCCCGCCGCCGCAGGTGGCGAGCGGCGAACGAAAACCGCGCTTTTCGTTCGCCGCAGCGAGGGGCGCGACAGGGATGTCGCGATCCCGAGCAGATTAACTATGCGCGGCCGGCGTTCGCGTCGGTCGGCGTGTGGAAGTACTCGCTCTCGGAGGCGAGCTGCTCGATCAGCCGCTTGAGCTCGGCCATGCGGCCCTGGGCGGTGCTGATCGGCAGGCAGTCCTGGCAGCGCGGATCGCCGCACGGCTGCCGCGAATACAGCCAATACTGCAGGGCGCCGGCCAGCAGCCCGTCGGCGATGTCCCACAGGTCGGCATCCTTGTCCTTGTCGGCGATGCGATTGCCGAGATCCACGGCCTTGGAGAAGGCCGCATCGAACGTATCGGCGAGTGATTCGGTCATGCTTGGCGGCCGCCCTTCATCGTTCAGGCTAGTATAGGACAAACGTCCATCCCCCCCTCAACGGCTTATGTTGCATGCGCACGAGGAGCCCTGAAACCGACCGCGCCCCGCCGCCACACGCCGCGCCGCAGCGGCCGCGTGCCGCCTGGCGCGCGCGCGTGCCGCGCCTCGGCGTAGGCTCGCGCCTCGCGCTCGGGCTCGCGGCGGTGGCCGCGGTGCTGGTGGTGGGCGAGGTACTCGCGACCCGCACCGCCCGCGAGTCGCTCGACGCGCTGCGGATCATGCAGAAGAGCAACGAGCCGCTCGCCGGCCGCGCGAGCGCCGTGCTGGTGCGCCTCGTCGACTTCGACCGCGCGGTGAGCGACTACGTGCAGGCGCACCCGGCAGCCGACTTCGCCGGCATCGCCGCCGCCGGCACGGCGCTCGAGCAGGCGCTCGGCGGCTACTTCGACGGCACCCCGCGCCCGCCGGTGGTACCGGCCGCGCTCGAGCTGCGGGTGCGTCTTTCGCAGCACATCGCCGATGGCCGTGTCGTCGCCAGCCACGCCGCGCAGCGCGCCCAATGGGTCGAGGAGCGCCGCGTGGCGCTCGAGGACGTGTATCAGCGCATCGCCACGGCCGGCGGCTCGGGGCTCGCGATCAACGGCACCCAGGTGGTCGCACGGCGCTCGCTCGCGGAGCTGCAATCGGCCATCGACGAGATCCGCGGCAACGCCGACTCGGCCGCGGTGGCGCGCCGCGAGCGCGACTTCGCCGCGGTGCTGAACGCGCACGCGGCCGAGCTCGAGAGCTCGCCGGGGCGCGCCTGGGTCGCGCTGGTGAGACAGGATTTCGCCGAGGCCGTGCGGCTGCGGCAGACGATCGCCCGCTACGACGGCGAGGAGAGCGGCGAGTGGCACCGGCTGCTCGTGGCGAGTGCGGCGCTCACCGCCGACGTGCAGGAGCTGCTCGAGAAGCCGGCGAGGCACGGCCTCATGCAGGCCTCCGAGCATGCCGCGACCGCGGCCGCGCTCGCCGAGCGCACGCTCGCGTTATCGGGCGCCGCGGTGCTCGCCCTGCTGCTCGTGGTCTCGGTGCTGCTCACCCTCAGCATCAGCCTGCCGGTACGGCGGCTGACCGCCGCGACCCGCCTGCTCGCCGGCGGCGATCGCGGCGCGCGTGCGCCACGCGGCGGTTCGGCCGAGATCGACGAGCTGGCCGAGTCCTTCAACACCATGGCCGACCGCATCGTGCGCGCCGAGGGCGAGCTGCGCGCCCACCAGGCGGAGCTCGAGCGCCACGTCGACGAGCGTACCCGTGCGCTCCACCACCTCGCACACCACGACCCTCTCACCCAGCTCCCCAACCGGCGCCACCTGTCGGCCAGGCTGAGCGCGGCCTTGTCGCGCGCCGGCAACCGCGCGCAGCTGGCACTGCTGTTCGTCGACGTCGACAACTTCAAGTCGATCAACGACACCCTCGGGCACAGCTTCGGCGACCGCGTGCTGCAGCACATCGCCGACCGCCTGCACACCGCTACCGGCGGGGCGGGACTGCTGGCGCGGCTCGGGGGCGATGAGTTCACGGTGCTGCTCGAGGACGTCACGTCGAGCGAGGAAGTGGCCGCGTGCGGCAACCGCATCGTGAGTACGCTGCAGCAGCCGCTCACCGTCGACGGACGGCTGCTCACCACCAGCGCCAGCGTCGGCGCGAGCCTCTACCCCGATCACGCCGCCGACGCGGAAGGGTTGCTGCGCGCCGCCGACGTCGCGCTGTTCCGCGCCAAGGAGCTCGGCCGCAACCGCTTCGCGCTCTACAGTCCCGAGCTCTACGACGCCGCCGCGCAGCGCTTCCGTCTCGAGCAGTCGCTGCGACGCGCGGTCGAAGGCGGCGAGCTGGTGCTGCTGTTCCAGCCGATCGTGGCGCTGCAGAGCTGCGAGACCACGGGGCTCGAGGCGCTGCTGCGCTGGCGGCGGCCCGACGGGCGTCTCGCGACCGCCAACGAGTTCATCCCGGTAGCCGAGAAATCCGGCCTCATCCACGAGCTCACCGGCTGGGTGCTGCGCACCGCGGCGTGCACGGCCGCCGGCTGGCGCGCACAGGGCTGGCAGCGCGCCAGTGTGGCGGTGAACGTCTCGCCGCAGCAGTTCTTCGAGAGCGACTTCGTCGAGCAGGTGGCGCGCACGCTCGAGGCGACCGGCCTGCCGCCGAGCGCGCTCGAGCTCGAGATCACCGAGAGCGTCGTGCAGACCGGCAGCGCCACGGTGGAATCGCTGCACCAGCTGCGCTCGCTCGGCGTCTCCATCGCGCTCGATGACTTCGGCATGGGCTACTCCTCGCTCACCTCGCTCGAGCAGCTGCCGATCACCCGCGTGAAGCTCGACCGGCTGCTGGTCGCCGGCGTCGACTCCAACCCGCGCTCCGCGGCAATCGTCCGCTCGATCGTCGCGCTCTGCCACGGCCTCGGGCTGCAGGTGGTGGCCGAGGGCGTCGAGCGCGCCGCGCAGCTCGAGTTCCTCGCCCGGTGCGGTCCGCTCGGGGTGCAGGGATTCCTGCTCGCCCAGCCGGTCGAGGCGGTGGCGGCCGCCACCGAGGCGCAGGCCGCCGCCGAGCGCGCGCGCCACGCGCTCGCCGCGGCGCACAGCGGCACCCGCCACGAGGCGGACGATCATCTGGTGTTCGTTGGCAGCTCGGGCCGCCGCCGCATTCCCTGAAGTCCGCGGGTTTCGCCCGCGAGCGGCCTGCCGGTAGACTCCGGTCGTGTTCCTCACCGAGCAGGACATCTATCACTTCCGCGAGGGCACGTATTTCCGCGCCTACGAGCGGCTCGGTGCGCACGCGCTCGCGCGCGATGGCCGCCCCGCCACCCATTTCGCCGTGTGGGCGCCGAATGCCTCGGCGGTATCGGTGGTGGGGGACTTCAACGGCTGGCAGCGCCGCCGTGATCCGCTCGCGCCCCGGCACGACTCCTCCGGCATCTGGGAAGGCACCATCGAGGGCGTCGCACCGGGCGCGCTCTACAAGTATCACGTGGTCGCGAGCGACGGCCACGGCGCCACCGACAAAGCCGATCCCTACGCGCTGCGCGCCGAGCTCCCGCCGCGCACCGCCTCGGTGGTCTGGGACCTCGACTACGAATGGCACGATGCGGCGTGGATGCGCACCCGCGCGGGCGCCAACTCGCTGAGCGCTCCCTGGTCGATCTACGAGGTGCATATCGGCTCGTGGCGGCGCGTCCCCGAGGAAGGCAACCGCTCGCTCAACTACCGCGAGCTCGCCCACGCGCTCGCCGACTACCTCGCCGACACCGGCTTCACCCACGTCGAGCTGCTACCGGTGATGGAGCACCCGTTCTACGGCTCGTGGGGCTATCAGGTAACCGGCTACTTCGCCCCGAGCGCGCGCTACGGCACGCCGCAGGACTTCATGTACTTCGTCGACTATCTGCACCAGCGCGGCATCGGCGTGGTGCTCGACTGGGTACCCTCGCATTTCCCCACCGACGAGCACGGGCTCGCGCGTTTCGACGGCACGCACCTCTACGAGCACGCCGACCCGCGCCAGGGCTTCCACCCCGAGTGGAGCAGCTCGATCTTCAACTACGGGCGCGCCGAGGTGCGCAACTTCCTCGCGAGCAACGCGCTTTTCTGGCTCGAGAAGTACCACATCGACGCGCTGCGCGTGGATGCGGTCGCCTCCATGCTCTACCTCGACTACGCCCGCCGCGCCGGCGAGTGGGTCCCGAACCGTTTCGGCGGCCGCGAGAATCTCGATGCGGTCGAGTTCCTGCGCCAGTTGAACCTCGCCGCCTACCGCGACCACCCCGACACCCAGACCATCGCCGAGGAATCGACCGCCTGGCCGATGGTGTCGCGGCCCACCTACCTCGGGGGTCTCGGCTTCGGCTTGAAGTGGAACATGGGCTGGATGCACGACACGCTCAGCTATTTCCAGCAGGACCCGGTGCACCGCAAGTACCACCACAGCCGCCTCACCTTCAGCCTCTGGTACGCCTTTACCGAGAACTTCGTGCTGCCGCTCTCGCACGACGAGGTGGTGCACGGCAAGGGCTCCCTCATCGGGCGCATGCCCGGAGACGAGTGGCAGCAGTTCGCGAGCCTGCGCCTCCTGTTCGGCTACATGTGGACGCACCCGGGGAAGAAGCTCCTCTTCATGGGTGGGGAATTCGGACAGCGGCGCGAGTGGCAGCACGAGGAAAGCCTCGAGTGGCACGTGCTCGACCTGCCGCTGCACGCCGGCGTGCGGCGTTGGGTGCGGGACCTGAACCGGCTGTACCGCGAGACGCCGGCGCTCTACGAGCTCGACTTCAGCGACGCGGGCTTCAGCTGGATCGATTGCGACGACGCGGACGTGAGCGTGATCTCGTTCCTGCGCCGCGACCGCTCCGGCGGCGTCGCGGTGGTCGCCTGCAATTTCACGCCGGTGCCGCGCGAGCGCTACCGCATCGGGGTGCCGCACGGCGGGCGCTGGCACGAGCGCCTGAACAGCGACGCCGCCGACTACGGCGGCAGCGGCCAGGGGAACCTGGGCTCCCTCGATGCCGCGCAGATTCCCGCCCACGGCCACGGCTTCTCGCTGCACCTGCGGCTCCCGCCGCTCGCGGTGGTCGTGCTCACGCCGGCCTGAGGACCGGTGGCCGTCATCGATAGCCGCGCGCCTGCAGCGTGAAGAGGTGCGCGTAGCGGCCGTCGAGCCGCATCAGCTCCTCGTGCGTACCGCGCTCGACGATACGGCCGTGGTCCAGCACCGCGATCTGATCGGCCATGCGCACCGTCGAGAAGCGGTGCGAGATGAGGATGGTGATGCGGTCGTGGGCGAGCTGGCGGAAATGCTCGAACACCTCGGCCTCCGCCCGGGCGTCCATCGCCGCGGTCGGCTCATCCAGCACCAGGATGTCGGCGCGCGTGCGCATGAAGGCGCGCGACAGCGCGATCTTCTGCCACTGGCCGCCGGAGAGCTCGCGCCCGTCCTTGAACCACTTGCCGAGCTGCGTGTGGTAGCCCGCGGGCAGCGCCGCGATGAACTCGCTCGCCTGGCCCTTGTCGGCGGCGCTGCGCCAGCGCGCCTCGTCCTCGAAGTAGCGCTCATCGCCGGCGCCGACGTTCTCGCCTACCAGCATCTGGTAGCGCGCGAAGTCCTGGAAGATGACGCCGATGCGCTCGCGCAGCGCCGCCTCGTCCCACTGCGCGAGATCGCGTCCGTCGAGAAGGATGCGCCCGGAGCTCGGCGCGTAGAGACGCGTCAGGAGCTTGATGAGCGTGGTCTTGCCCGAGCCGTTCTCGCCGACCAGCGCGAGGCTCGCGCCGGGCGCGAGGTGCAGCGTGACGTGCTCGAGCGCCGGCTCCCCGGCGCCCGGGTAGGTGAAGCTCACGTCCTCGAAGCGGATGCCGTCGGCGGGCTCGGGGCCGCGCGCGGCGGTGCCACCGGCCGTGGGCACCGGCGTCTCGAGATACTCGTACAGCGTCGAGAGGTACAGGTTGTCCTCGTACATGCCGCCGACGGCCGACAGCATCGCCGAAACCGACGACTGCCCCTGGCGAAAGAGCGCCAGATACATCGTCATCTGCCCGAGGGTGATCAGACCGCGCACCGTGCTCACGGCGATCCAGGCATAAGCGCCGTAGAGCGCCGCGGTGGCGATGAGCCCGAGCGCAAAACCCCAGGCGTCGCGGCGCACCGCCAGCGCGCGATCCTCGCCGTATAGCCGGCGGAAGATGGCGCGGTAGCGCTCGAGCAGGCGCGGACCGAGACCGAAGAGCTTCACTTCCTTGGCATGGTCCTCGCGGCCGATCACGGTCTCGAGGTACAGCTGCATGCGCGATTCGGGCGAGCGCCAGCGGAACAGGCGAAACGCATCGCCCGAGAACTTCACCTCGGCGACGAACGCCGGCACGCCGGCGAGCAGCAGGACCGCCACCGCCCAGGGCGAGAAGTGCGCGAGCAGCACCGCGTAGCTCGCGAGCGAGATGCCGTTCTGCACCAGTCCGAAGGTGCGCGTCACGAGACTCAACGGGCGCGTCGAGGCCTCGCGCCGTGCGCGCGTCAGCTTGTCGTAGAACTCGGAGTCCTCGAAATGCGCGAGCTCGAGCGTGAGGGCCTTCTCGAGGATCATGACGTTGACGCGCTGCCCGAGCTGCGCGCGCAGCAGCGACTGGCACAGCGACAGCCCGCGCTGCGCGCCGGCGATGGCCGCGACCAGCAGCCCCTCGAGAGCCACCAGCTCGACCACGTGCCCGGCGGATGCGCCCGCGCGCATCGCCGCGACCACCGCGTCGACGATGAGCGAGCCGACGTAGGCGACGGAGGCCGGCAGCACGCCGGCGACCAGCGTCACCGCCGCGATCGACAACGTCAGTGCCCGGCTCGTGCTCCAGACGAGCTCGACCGCCCGGCGGCTGTAACGGAAGACGCCGAAGAAGCCGCGCAGCGTCAACCCGTCAGCCGCTCCGGGGATGCCGGAGGCGAGGCGGGCAGCGCGCGGTGGATGAAACCAGGTGGCCACTGCCCTCGGATGTGGGGGTCTTCAGGGGGAATTCCAGCCGGCGGCGCGCCGCTGCAGGCCTTCCACCCACCCCTCGCATATCGCCACCGCTTCGCGCGGCCGGAACCCGCCGGGCTCGAGGCACCACTCGAGCCACAGTCCGTCGATGAGGGCGGTGAGCCCGATGGCCGCGAGACGCAGGTTCACGGCCCGGCCGCGCCCGCGGGCACCGCCGCCCGGCTTGCCGAGGATGTCGCCGAGGAGCGTGCGCATGAGCTGCACGTAGTCGCGGTAGGTTTCGCGCTGCACGCGCTGGATCGGGCGCGAATGGCGGTACAGGCCCCAGAACACGACCCAGACCGCGAGCACGTCGGCATCGAGATTGGGCGGCGAGAAGGAGGCCTCGAGAAAGGCGCGCAGGCGTGCCGCCGGCGTCGCCGGTCGCGCCGCGGCGGCCTTCAGGCCGTCGACCAGCTCGCGGTTGAAGTGGCGGAAGGCCCCCGCCACCAGCTCATCCTTGTTCGGAAAGTGGTGGTTGATGAGTCCCACCGAAACGCCCGCCTGGGCGCTGATGGTGCGGATCGAGAGTCCATCGTGCCCGTAGCGCTTCAGGCACTCGATGGTGGCGGCGATGAGCGCCGCGCGGCGCTGCTGCGGCAGCTGGCGCTGGAAGCGTGGACGGCGAGCCTCCGCGGGTGGCGCGGGTGCGGGTGCAGCGGCCGCGGGCGGCCGCACACGCGGCGCCTTCAAGCGACCCGCCGCAGCCGCCCGCGGCGAAAATCCGCGAGGATCTCGCGCGCCGCGTTGTGGCCGGGCGCGCCGGTAACCCCGCCGCCGGGATGGGTGCCGGCGCTGCACATGTAGAGCCCGGCGAGCGGCCCGCGGTAGTTGCCGTAGCCGAGCATGGGGCGTGCCGAGAACAGCTGATCGAGGCTGAGCGCGCCGTGGCCGATGTCGCCGCCGACGAGCCCGAAAGTCCGCTCGAGATCGAGCGGGCTCATGATCTGCCGCCCGAGCACGGCGGCTTTGAAGTTGGGCGCGTAGGCGTTCACCGTATCGATCATCAGATCCGCGACCGTCTCGCGGTGCGCGTCCCAGGAGGCGCCGCCCGGCAGCTGCGGCGCCACATGTTGACAGAAAAGGCTCGCGACGTGCTGACCCCTGGGAGCGAGGCTGCCGTCGAGCGTCGAGGGAATCACGAGCTCGACGATCGGCGCGCGCGACCAGCCGTGGGCGCGCGCATCGAAGTAGGCCCGCTCCATGTAGGCGAGCGTCGGGGCGATGATGATGCCGGCGGTGTGGTGATCCGCGGGACGCCTGCCCGGCAGGCAGCTGAAATCGGGAAGCTCGGCGAGCGCCACGTTCATGCGGAAAGTCCCCGAGCCGCAGCGGTAGTGCTGCATGCCCTCGCGGAACCCGGCGGGGAGCGTGCCCGACTCGAACATCTCGAGATAGAGGAGCTTCGGGTTGAGATTGGAGATCACCGCCGCGGCGTACAGCGTCGCGCCCGAGTCGGTGACCACGCCCACCGCGCGATCCCCTTCGACCAGCACGCGCCGTACCGCGGTCTCGAGCCGGATCTCGACGCCGCGCGCGCGCGCCGCCGCAGCCATCGCCTGGGTGATGGCGCCCATGCCGCCGAGCGCGTGACCCCAGGCGCCCTTCTTGCCGTTCACCTCGCCGAACACATGGTGCAGCAGCACGTAGGCCGAGCCGCCCGAGTAGGGACTCGCGTAATTGCCCACCACGCCGTCGAAGCCGAACACGGCCTTGATGGGGTCGCTCTCGAACCAGCGGTCGAGGTAATCCCCCGCCGACATGGCGAACAGCGACAGCAGCTCGCGCCGCAGCGGCATGGCGAGTTTGGTGAGCCGGCCGCCGACGCGCGCCGCGCGCACCAGCTCCGGCAGCGCCGTGCGCCAGCCGCCCTCGACCGCATTCGGCGGCGTCACCAGCACGAGGTCGCGCAGTACGTCGGCGATCGCATCCAGCCGCGCGCCGTACTCGGGAATGCGCGCCGCGTCGCGCGCCGAGAAGCGCGCCACTTCCGCCTGGGTGCGGCCCTCCCCGGTCATGAGGTAGCCTCCGTCGGCGGTCGGCAGGAAGTTCGCGCAGCGCCGCTCCACCACACGCAGCCCGTGGCGCGGCAGCTCCAGATCACGGATGACCTTCGGGTTGAGGAGCGAGACCGTGTAGGCGGCCACCGAGTTGCGGAATCCCGGATGGAATTCCTCGGTGACAGCCGCGCCGCCGGCTACCGCGCGCCGCTCGAGCACCAGCACCTTGAGTCCGGCGGCCGCCAGGTAGGCGGCGCACACGAGTCCGTTGTGGCCGGCGCCGATGATGAGCGCGTCGTAGCGCTGCGCATCCGCCCTGCCGGCTTCGCTGCGCTGCACGGTACCGGTCTTCATGACGGCCGGGCCCCACGGATCTGCTCTAATTGAACGATCGTAAAACAGCAGCCGCGGCCGCCGCAACCGCGCGCCGATTATGATAGAAGAGGCGCGCATGGATATCGCGCATGTCGTCCAGTCATCGGTCGCGCCGGTGTTTCTGCTCACCGGCGTCGCTGCTACGCTCGGCGTGCTCACCAACCGCCTGGCGCGGGTGGTCGACCGGGCGCGCGCGCTCGAGCGCCAGCTCGACCAGGAGCCCGCCCGGCGCGGCGCACTGCTCGGCGACCTGCGGGTGCTCGAGCGGCGGGCGCGCTACATCAACACGGCGATCTCGATGTGCGCGGTCGCGGCGCTGCTGGTGGCCCTCGTCGTCGTCTCGCTGTTCGCCGACGTGTTCCTCGGCGTGGAGCTCGCCAAGGCCGTCGCGCTGCTCTTTATCGCCGCGATGCTGTGCCTCGCGGTGGCCTACGTCGCCTTCTTCGTGGAAATCCGCATCGCGATCACGGCATTGCGCATCGGAATTCCCTCTAAATAGAGCAAAATCAATCAGTTAAATCGATGCCGGCACCTCGGCGGGGGTTCTGCTACCCTGCGCACCCTTTTTTCACCGCAGCGCGCCGCGTGGCCCTCCGATGCACCGTCCGATCCGCAACATCGCCATCATCGCGCACGTCGACCACGGCAAGACGACGCTCGTCGACTGCCTGCTGAAGCAGTCCGGGACCTTCGCCGAGCACGAGCGGCTCGGCGAGCGGATCATGGATTCGAACGACCTCGAGCGTGAGCGCGGCATCACCATCCTCGCCAAGAATTGCGCCATCGAGTACGGCGGCACGCGCATCAACATCGTCGACACGCCCGGGCACGCCGACTTCGGCGGCGAGGTCGAGCGCGTGCTGTCGATGGTCGACGGCGTGCTGCTGCTGGTCGATGCGGTCGAGGGCCCGATGCCGCAGACGCGCTTCGTGACGCGCAAGGCGCTGGCGCAGGGCCTGAAAGCCATCGTGGTCGTGAACAAGATCGACCGGCCCGGCAGCCGCCCGGCCTGGGTCATCGACCAGACCTTCGACCTCTTCGACAAGCTCGGCGCGAACGACGCGCAGCTCGACTTCCCCGTCATCTACGCCTCGGCGCTGCAGGGCTGGGCGAGCACCGATTACACCGAGCGCCGCCCGGACATGTCGGCCCTCTTCGAGGCGATCCTGGCACACGTGCCGCCGCCGGCCGCGCACGAGGAGCTGCCGCTGCAGCTGCAGATCTCGACGCTCGATTACAACTCCTACGTCGGCCGCATCGGCATCGGCCGCATCCGCGGCGGTACCGTGCGTCCGGGGCAGACGGTGGCGCTGCGCTATGGGAGCGAGGATCGCGGCGAGGCCAGGATCGCCCAGGTGCTGACTTTCACCGGACTCGAGCGTCTGCCGGTCGAGGAAGCGAGTGCCGGCGACATCGTCGCCGTCACCGGCATCGAGGCGGTCAACATCGGTCTCACCGTCTGCGATCGCGAGCATCCCGAAGGCCTGCCGCCCATCGCGGTCGACGAGCCGACGCTGCAGATGAATTTCCAGGTCAACACCTCGCCGCTCGCCGGCCGCGAGGGCAAGTTCGTCACCAGCCGCCAGCTGCGCGAGCGCCTCTACCGGGAGCTGCAGTCGAACGTCGCATTGCGGGTCGAGGACACCGAGGAGCCGGACGTGCTGCGCGTCTCGGGGCGCGGCGAGCTGCACCTCACCATCCTCATCGAGAACATGCGCCGCGAAGGCTACGAGCTCGCGGTGTCGCGCCCGCACGTACTCACCAAGCTCGTCGACGGCCAGGTGCACGAGCCCTACGAGGCGCTCACGGTCGACATCGAGGAAGACCACCAGGGCGCGGTCATGGAAGCGCTCGGCACGCGCCGCGCCGAGCTCGCCGACATGAGCGTCGACGGCAAGGGGCGCGTGCGGCTCGAGTACCGCGTGCCGGCGCGCGGGCTCATCGGTTTCCAGGGCGAGTTCCTCACCATGACGCGTGGCACCGGGCTCATGAGCCACATCTTCGACGGCTTCGCCGCCGTCAAGGGCGAGATTCCCGACCGCCACAACGGCGTGCTGGTGAGCAACGAGAACGGCGAGGCGGTGGCTTATGCGCTCTTCAATCTGCAGGAGCGCGGACGGCTGTTCGTCAGCCCCGGCGAAAAGCTCTACGAGGGCATGATCGTCGGCATCCACAGCCGCGACAACGACCTGGTCGTCAATCCCATCAAGACCAAGAAGCTCACCAACATCCGCGCCGCCGGCAAGGACGATGCGATCCTCCTGACGCCGCCCATCCAGCTCACGCTCGAGTACGCGGTGGAATTCATCGCCGACGATGAGCTGGTCGAAGTGACGCCCGCCTCGATCCGCATCCGCAAGCGCTTCCTCAAGGAGCAGGACCGCAAGCGCGCCGCGCGCGCCGACGCCGCGCTCATCGCCTGAGCGCTGCGCGGCCGGCCCGCGTGTCGCACACCGGGGACAGAGCGCACGGGAACCCGCGGCGCCGGCGCCGGTCGAATCCTGCGTAACGCACACGCGCAACCTGGAGGATCAGCAATGGAAGCTGGCATGTGGGAACAGTTGAAGGGCCGCGTCAGGCAGCAATGGGGCAAGCTCACGGATCAGGACCTCGAGCAGCTCCACGGCCACGGCGAGGAGCTGGCCGGAAAGATCCAGCAGCGCTACGGGCTGGCAAAAGAGGAAGCCGAGCGGCAGGCGAAGGAATTCCGCAGCCGTAACAACTGGAACTGAGCGGGCAGCCCGCGCCGCGTGGGCGGCGCGGGTTTCCTTGCGACGCTGCGCCGCGCGGACGGCGCTAGACCTCGCGTGCGCCGCCGCTGCCGATGCCGATGAAACCGAGGAACTCGGCGCGGGTACGGGCATCGCTCCTGAAACTGCCGTTCATGCGGCTCGTGACCATCGAGACGCTGCGCTTGTGGACGCCGCGGGTGGTCATGCACTCGTGCTGCGCGTCGACCACCACGCCGACGCCGCGCGGCTTCAAGACCTCCGAGATGCAGTCGGCGATCTGCGCCGTGAGCTTCTCCTGCACCTGCAGCCGCCGCGCGTAGCCGTCGACCACGCGGGCGAGCTTGCTGATGCCGACCACCTTGTTGGCGGGCAGGTAGCCGATGTGCACGCGCCCGATCATGGGCGCCATGTGGTGCTCGCAGTGCGATTCGAAGGTGATGTCGCGCAGTACGATCATCTCGTCGTAGCCGCCCACCTCCTCGAAGGTGCGGCGCAGGTACGCGGCCGGGTCGATCTGGTAGCCGGAGAACCAGTCGCGGTAGGCGTCGATCACGCGCTGCGGCGTATCGCGCAGTCCCTCGCGGGCGGGGTCGTCACCCGCCCAGCGCAGCAGGGTGCGCACGGCGGCCTCGGCCGCGCGGCGTGAAATCTTCGCTCGCTCCTTCGCCATGCTCGCCCTCCCCGGATGCGCCCGCGCGGGCGCCGCCGGCAGTTTAGCGTGTCGGCGCCGCGCTCAGTGCGCGAAGTGCAGCAGGGTGAGGGTGAGCGTCAGGCTGCACACCCCGACCAGGGTCGCCACCACGAAGCCGGCCGCGAGCGGCCGCCAGCCGATGCGCCACATGTCGGTGAAGGACACCGAAAGACCGACCGCCGTCATGCCGCAGGTGAGGAACAGGTCGGAGGCCGTGTAGCCGGTGTTGACGAGCGCCTGCCAGACCGCGCCCTGATGCGCGAATGCATCGCCCGCGGTACGCACCGCGATGAAGCCGATGAAGGCGAGCACGAACATCGGCACGAGCTGCGCATGCGGCGCGAGTCCGCCGTGCGTGCCCTCGCCCGCATCGGCCTCGGCGCCGCCGCGCGCCTCGTGGCGCCGGGTGAGCCAGGCGGCGAGCGGCACCAGCACGGCGATCGACAGATTGCGCAGCAGCTTCGCGACGCTCGCGGCGGCGAGCGCCGCCGGCGCGTGCGCCTGTTGCGAGTACATGAGCCCCGCGCCGATCACCTGCGAGGTGTCGTGGATCGCGGTGCCGAGGAAGATCCCGGCGTGCACCGGCGATGCGGCGAAGAAATGTCCGGCGAGCCAGGGGTAGGTGAGCATCGCGGCGCAGCCGAACAGCACCACGCAGGTGACCGCAAAGGCGGTCTCGGCATGGCGCGCCCTGATCACCGGCGACATCGCCACCACGGCGGTACACCCGCAGACCGCCGTGCCGATCGCGAGCAGCGCGCCGAGGCGGGTGCCGACGCCGAAGAGCCGCGCCAGCCCCCAGCCGGCGAGCAACCCGACCATGAGACAGCTGAGCGCGACCGGCAGCGCGGTGAGGGCGATGGCGCTCGCCCCGGCAAGCGTCAGCCGCAGTCCCACCAGGGCGATCCCGGTACGCAGCAGCTGGTGCATCGCCCATTTCAGTCCGTTGGTGGCCCACGCCGGCACGCCGAGCGTGTTCCGCCAGAGCATCCCGAGCACGACCGCGCACATGACGGGACTCAGCGGCAGCTTGGGCAGCCCCAGGACCCCGTGCGCCAGGGCATCGGCGATGGCGCGGGCGATGAGCGCGAGGCCGACGGCAACGGCGATTCCGGGAGCCGCCTGGCGGAGCGACGCCAGCACGACTAGAGCGGCAGTCGCGGGGTGCTGGCGAGGGGCCGCGGGACGCGGCGGCGGTTGACGATCATGCGATCGTTCAGCTCGGCGATCGCGGCGCTTCCGGTGCGCTCGAACACAAAGGGCAGCAGTGCATGCACCAGGCAGGCAATACCGGCGCCGATCATGCGCACTCCGAAGCAGCCCGCCTGCGCCAGGTGCTCGGTATAGCTTTCGCCGACCGAGGCCGGATGCTCCGTAAAGGCGCGCAGCGGATTCATTGGAGCATCCTAGCGGTCCCTCTCCGCGACCCGATTGCGAAGCGCTGGCGCCGGGCCGCCGGCTGCGCAACAATGTTGCGTGTCCCGTCGCTCAGGCGAACCAAAGTTTCAATGGACAAGCTGGACGCGAGAATCCTCGAGCTGCTGCAGAACGACGGCGCGCTCACCGCCGCCGAGATCGCCGACCGCGTGGGGCTCTCAAAGGCTCCCTGCTGGCGGCGCATCCAGAAGCTGCAGCAGGAGGGAGTGATCCGCGCGACCGTGGCGCTGCTCGATGCGCACGCGCTCAACGTCGGCACGACGGTGTTCGTCACGCTCAAGACCGCCAACCACAGCGAGGCGTGGTTCGCCAAGTTCGTGCGCGCGGTGCGCGACATCCCCGAGGTGACCGAGATCCACCGCATGTCGGGCGACGTCGACTACCTGATCCGCATCGTGGTGCCGGACATCGACGCCTACGATGCGGTGTACAAGCGCCTCATCGGCGCGGTGGACTTCCTCGACGTCAGCGCCAGCTTCGCGCTCGAGACCATCAAGTACACGACCGCGCTGCCGCTGTGCTACCTGAAGACGGACTGAGGCGCGGCGCGCGTCAGTCGCGCGCCACTTCGCCGGCGGACTTCGCCGCGGTGTTGTCACGGATGATCGCGGCGATGCGCGCCTCGATTTCGGCGAGATCCGTGTCGTAGGCGCTGGTGGCCAGCACCGGCTCGCGCCGCGGAGCCGGCGCGAGCTGCACCCCGGAGCTGTCGCTCACGTCGATGCGCACACGGGTCGAGAGCCCGACGCGCAGCGGATGGCGCTCGAGCTCCCTGGGATCGAGCGCTATGCGCACCGGCACGCGCTGCACCACCTTGATCCAGTTACCGGTGGCGTTCTGCGCGGGTAGCAGCGCGACCGCCGCGCCGGTGCCGAGCCCGAGCCCCTCGACCGTGCCGTGGTACTCGACGTCGCCACCGTACAGATCGGCGATCACGCGCACCGGCTGACCGATGCGCATGCTCTTGAGCTGCACCTCCTTGAAGTTGGCGTCGACTCGCAGCCGTTCGAGCGGCACGATCGCCATGAGCGGGCTGCCGGGAGCGATCCGCTCGCCGAGCTGCACACTGCGGCGCGCGACATAGCCCGACACCGGGGCGCGCACGCTGGTGCGCTGCACGTTGAGCCAGGCGCGCTCCACCTGGGTGGCGGCCGCGCGCACGTCCGGATTGTCGGACACCCCGGTGCGCCCGACGAGCGCGGTGCCGGCGGCGAGGTTCTTCTGTGCGGCGATGAGGGCGTCGCGCGCGGCATTCACCGTATCCTGCGCGTGACCGAGCTCCTCGGCCGATACCGCGCCGCTCGCGGTCAGTCCGCGGCGGCGCGCGAGATCGGCCTGGGCGCGCTCGAGATCGGCGCGCCGCTGCGAGACCAGCGCCTCGAGCTCGTCGCGGTTCGCGAACACCGTGTGTACCTGCCGCACCGCGCGTGCCAGCTGCTGTTCGGCATCCTGCAGCGCGATGCGGTAGTCGGTCGCATCGAGCCGCACCAGTTCCTGCCCGGCCTGCACGCGGTCGGTCTCATCCGCGCCGATCGACACCACGGTGCCGCTCACCTGCGACATCACGCCCACCAGGTCGCCGGCGACGTAGGCGTCGTCGGTGCTCTGGTAGCGACGCTCGTAGACCCACCACCAGGCGAGCGTCGCGAGTGCGATGACGCCGAGCGCAACGCCGAGGCGGATGAGCCAGGTCCGCCGCTGCCGTTGCAGCTGCGTCGCCGCCGCGGGCGCGGAGGTATTCACCGATGCGTCCATGGTCGCGAAGCTCCTTCAGCCCGCCGGGGCGGGCGGCGTGTAGCCGCCGCCGAGAGCGCGCACCAGGCTCACGCTGAAGGTGAGGCGCTGCGCGGCGAGCTCGGCGCCCACCGCCTGCGCCAGCAACAGCTGGTTCTCCGTCGAGAGCACCGTCAGGTAGTTGTCGAGCCCGGCGCGATAGCGCTCGGTGGTGAGATCGTAGGCGCGCTGCGCCGCGGCGAGCGCGGTCTGCTGCTCGGCGCTCTCACGCTCGAGCGCCCGCCAGTTCGCGACCACGTCGGCCACGTCGTGCACCGCGTCGATGAGTGTCTGATTGTACTGGCCGACGGAGGCGTCGTACTGCGCCTGCCGCGCCTCGAGCTGCCCGCGCAGCTGCCGGCGGTTGAACACCGGCAGGCTGAGCGCCGGGCTCACCCCGACGATGGTCGCCGACCCTTCGAACAGTTTGTCGAGGCCGATGCTCTGCAGTCCCGCGAACGCGGCGAGATTCACGTTGGGATAGAAGTCGGCCTCGGCGGCCTTGACGCCGTGCGCCGCGCCGCGTACCTGGGCGCGCGCCGCCGCCACGTCCGGGCGGCGGCCGAGGAGGTCCGCGGGCAGCGACGCGGGCAGCGCCAGCTTCGCGGGCGCCGTGAGATGCGGCCGCACGAGGCTGAGACCGCGATCGGGACCGGCACCGGCGAGCGCCGCGAGCTGATCACGCGCCAGGTCGATGCTCGCCTGAGCGGCGGCGATGCCGGCACGGGCGAGCGCCAGATTGCCCTCGGACTGCTTCACGCGCGCGGCGTTCTCGAGCCCGGCGTCGACGCGCTGCTGCGTCAGATCCATGATCGAGGCCTGCTGCTTCAGCTGGCCGTTGGCGACGTCGAGCAGCGCGTACCAGAGGTCGAGCTGCACGTAGGAGCGCACCACCGACACGGCCAGCGCGAGACGCGCCGCCGCGCGGTCGGCCTCGGCGGCGTCGACCCCGGAGCGCGCCGCGGCGAGCAGCGCACGGTTGCGGCTCCAGAAGTCGATGTCGTAGCTCAGATCGAAGGCGACACGGCCGTCGTTGTAGTAGTTCCCCGCGAACGGGGGCGGGTACAGGCCGTTCTCGGGATAGCGCTGCCGCTGCGCCTGGGCGTCGAGCGCCACGCCCGGCAGCTGCAACGCGCCGGTGGCGAGCGCCTGCGCCTGCGCGGCGCGCAGCCGCGCTTCGGCGACCGTGAGGGACGGACTGCCCGCGAGCGCCTCGTCGACGAGCTGGTCGAGCTGCGGATCGCCGTAGGCGCGCCACCAGCCCTCCGCCGGCCAGGCCGCGGTGTCGATGGCTGCCGGGGCGAGCGCCTGTGCCGCGGACAGTTGCGCGGGGGCGACCTGGGCGGCGGCGTGCCAGCCGCCGCGATCCACGCAGCCGGCGAGCACGGCGGCGAGCGCCGCGCCGACCGACGCGCTGAGGATGGAGGAGCTGCGAGACTTCATGCGTGTTTTCCGTTCTCGATCATGCGTCCAAGATACGTCTTGAGGCTCTCGACCTCAGCCGCGCCGAAGCCGGCCAGGTGCCGTTGCAGCACGCGGCTGCCGATCGCCCGCAGGCGCGGCAGTTGCGCGCGGCCCGCCGCCGCCACGTGCAAGAGCACCACGCGCCGGTCGTCGTGGCCGCGCTCGCGGCGCACCAGGCCCTTCTCCTCGAGCCGGTCGAGAATGCGCGTCATGGAGCCGGTGTCGTAGTACATGTAGCGGCACAGGTCGGCCGCGGTGCGCGCGTTGCCCTCGGCGAGCTGCTTGAGCACCGCGTACTGCATGGCGTTGAGCCCGAAGGGTGCGAGCTCGGCGTCGAGGCCCGAGAGCAGCGACGCCCGCGCCCGCCCGAGCAGATAACCGACGCTCAACCCCCCTTCCGGGAGTTGCGCCGCCGCCGCCGGATCGGCTTTGATGGCTGCTCTGCGACTCACGGGATGCTCGCCTTGGCGGCGGACCGCCGTCATGGGTAAAATTACTGCTTGTAAGAATACTGCCTCGGCAAGCATCCGTCGACTATACTTTCGAGAGAGCACGCGGTGGTGAACGGCAGGCGCATTTCCTCGCGTAACACCTTCTTCCTGAAGAGGGTTCTGCCGGTGCTGATGTTCGGAGTGCTGGCGTTCGCCGTGGCGGCACCGCTGCTGCTCACCCGCGGCCGCCCCGGAACCGTGCCCTGGCCGGCGCTCGCCGCGCCGCTCGCCATGGGCGTGATCTTCTTCCTGCTGTTCAAGCGGCTGGTGTTCGATCTGGCCGACGAGGTGATCGACGACGGCGATGCGCTCGAGGTGCGCTTCGGCGAGGAGATCGAGCGCGTACCGCTCGGGGAGATCATCAACGTGAGCTACTCAGGCATCTCCAACCCGCCGCGCGTGACGCTCACCCTGCGCAACGCCGGCCGCTTCGGCCGCGAGGTCACCTTCTCGCCGCAGCAGCGTTTCCTGAGTCCCCTGTTCCGCCCGAACCCGCTCGTCCGGGATCTCATCGAGCGGGTGGATGCGGCGCGGCGGCGCTGAACACGTCGGCGCCGAATACCCGCGGCCCGGCGGCGGCCGCGTAGCCGAGCGGCTCGAGGCCGAAGATCGCCTCGACGGTCTTGAGCAGCGCGTAGTGGTTGTAGGGCACGGCCGACACGGTCCCCGCTTTCACGAACGGCGACAGCACCACCGCCCCGACCCGTCCGCCGCCCGGCCCGTTGAAGCCGGGGGCGTAGCGCGCGCCCGCGAGCGGCTGCTCGCCGCAACAGGCCCCCGAGCCCTCCCTGCCGACGCCATCCCCCTCGTCGAACGTGACGATCAGCATGCCATCCGCCTGGTAGGCCGGTGAGTCGAGAATCAGCGGCACCCACTGCCTGAGAAATGCATCGATCGCCACGAGCCCGCCGGTGCGCCCATCGACGCATTGGGCGTCGTGCCCGTCGTTACAGAGATTGGGGGTGATGAACACGTAGTTGGGCGTGGTCGCGGCGCTCGCGAGGTCCGCCGGCAGGCGCGCGAGGTTCACGACGTGGCTCTCGCAGCGCGCCTGGTTGTCGATGAGCGAATGGAAGTAGACGAACGGGTCGTGCTTGGCGGCGTACTGGTCGCCGCGTTGCGCGAGACTGGTGGGATCGGCGGCGCCCACCGGTACGTGCCCACAGGTGGCGGGCTCGCGGTGCGGATCGTTCCCCATGTCCTCCATGTAGGCCTTCCAGGTGAAGCCCGCCGCCTCGAGCTGATCGGGAAGCGTGCGCACCAGCGGCGGATAGACGCAGCCGGCGCCGAGCGCCTGGCCGGAAGGATCGAGCGCCGGCGCGCTCAAGCGAAAGTCGCTGAAGGTCGGGCAGTCGAGCTGCGTCTCGTGGTTGGGCGCCTGACCGCTCACCATCGCGACGTAGTTGTCGAGGCTCGCGTGGCCGATCGCGAAGTACTGCATCAGCAGCGCCCCCCGCGCCGGCAGCGTGTGCGCGAGATACGGCGCATCCGAGTGCGGCGCAAAGGTCCGTGAATAGCTCGTGTTCTCGAGCACCAGCACGAACACGTGGCGGATCGGCGGCAGGCCCGGGGCGGGCGCGGCGCGCGCTTCCGTCGCGGCGAGGACCGCCCCGAGGCAGAGGAAAGATGCACGCAGGAACATTCAGCCTCCGGGAGAGGGAGAGGAAGCGGGTGCCGCCGGCGGCGCGAGCCGCAGCGCCCTGGCGAACAACGCCGCGCACGCCACGGTCAGGAGCGCCGCGGCCAGGAACGCCGCGCCGGGAAAGTGTACCGCGGCGCGCGCACTGGAGAAGTAACCGAAGATCTGCGTCATGAGCGGCGGCCCGAAAATGCAGCTGAGGCTGTAGAGGCTCGCGACCGCGCCCTGCAGCTCGCCCTGCGCATTCGCCGGGATCTGCTGGGAGGCAAAAGCGTTCATCGACGGGTAGGTGAGCGCGAACACGAAGGTGGTGAGCGAGACCACGTACATCATCCAGCCCTGCGGCACGAGCGCGTAGCCGAGGTAGGCGATGACGGCGGCCGCCATGCCGGCCACCGCCGCCCGCCGCTGCCCGCCGAGCCACGGGATCATGACGCGCGTCAGCACCCCCTGGGAGATCGCCATCAGCGTGCCGACGAAGGCGAGCGAGGCGCCCACTTCGGCGCTGCTCCAGCGGAACTTCGAGATCGTGTAGAACGCCCAGGTGCTCGGCAGCACCTGGTGGCCGAGTTGCCACAGGAACAGCGCCGCGAGCAGCCAGGTAACGGAGGGGTATTTGCGGATCTGGCGCAGCGTCCCTCCGGGGTGCGCGCGGTGCCACTCGAACGGCCGGCGCGCCGACTGCGGCAGCGACTCCGGCAGCGCCACGACCCCGAGCGTGCCGTTGGCGAGCGCGATGATGCCCGCGGTGAAGAACGGCGCCCGCGGTCCGAAGCTCCCGAGCAATCCGCCGATCGCGGGCCCGAGGATGAAGCCGATGCCGAAGGCCGCGCCCATGAGGCCGAAGTTCTGCGCGCGCCGCTCCGGCGGAGTGATGTCGGCGACGTAGGCGTAGGCGGGGGTGAAGGAAGCGCCGGCGATGCCGGCGATCGCGCGACCGGCGAACAGCCAGCCGATCGCCGGCGCGAAGCCCATGACGAGGTAGTCGACCCCGAGTGCGAACAGCGCGAACAGGAGCACCGGACGGCGCCCGTAGCGATCGCTCAGGTTGCCGAGCACCGGCGCGCAGAAGAACTGCAGCAGCGCGTACACGAAGGCAAGCGCGCCGCCGTAGCCGGCGGCGCGGTCGATGGTGACGCCGGTGAGCTGCATGATCAGCCGCGGCAGCACCGGCAGGATGATGCCGAAGCCGATCGAGTCGACCAGCACGGCGATGAAGACGAAAACGAACGCGGCGCGGCCCGCCGGGTTCGCTCTCATGAACGGCCGCCGAAGCCGCTGCGCAACCAGTACACGGGAAAGCCCACGGCGATGATCAGCAGCGTGACGCCGGTGTTGACCGGATCGGTCACGAGCGCGTTCACGACCATGCCGGCCGAGGCGAGCAGGAACACCGCCGGCACGAACGGGTAGCCCCAGACGCGGTAGGGACGCGGCAAGTCCGGCCGCCGCCGCCGCAGCACGAACACCGCGGCGACGGTGAGTGCGTAGAACGGCCAGATTCCGATGATGAACTTGTCGGCGAGCTGCGCGAAATCGTTCTGCAGCACGTACACGACGCCGAGCGCGGTGCACAGAACGATGGCCACCGAGGGGCTGTTGAAGCGCGGCGAGACCCGCGCCACGGCGCGGAAGAACAGGCCGCGGTCGCTCATCGCGTAGAAGATCCGCGCCCCGACCATCATGGAGGCGTTGAGCCCGCTGAAGGCGGCGAGCATCACCAGTGCGGTGATGAGCCCGGCGCCGACGCCGGCCAGGAGCGGAATGCGCGTCGCGACCGTGGTCGCGATCAGCTTCGAGCCCGCCATCTGCGGCAGCGGCAGGACGTAGATGAAGGCGAGGTTGACCAGCAGATACACCAGCGCGACGCTCAGGCAACCGGCGATCAGGGCGCGCGGCAGCGTGCGTTGCGGATCGCTGATCTCGCCGCCGATGAAAGCGAGATCCGCCCAGCCGTCGTAGGTCCACATGACCGGGATCAAGGCCGTGGCGATCAGTGACAGCGACGGCACCGCGCTCCACAGGGGAACGAAATGCGCGCTCGAGCCGCCGACGGCCGTCAAGGCGAGGAATGCGAGCGCGAGCACTGCGGCGAACTTGGCGTAGGTGGTCAGACTCAGCACCGCGGCGGCGCGGCGTATGCCGAGGTAGTTCAGCGCGCCGACCAGCGCGATGGCGAGCGCTGCGACCTCACGCACCTCGGCTGGAGTGAGCGGCACAAAGTGGCCGAGGTACTCGGCGAAGATGGTGGCGATGGCGCCGAGCGCCGCGGCGCGCACTACCGTGAGCTCGGCCCAGCCGAAGAGGAAGGCCGGCACGGGGCCGAAGCCCTCGAGGATGTAGGCGAACATGCCGCCGGAGCGCGGCAGCGCGGCAGCGAGCTCGGCGTAGGTGAGCGCCCCGCACAGCGCCATCACGCCACCGAGTACCCAGCAGACGAGCACCGAGCCCGGATCGTGCAACAGGCCCGCGACGGTGGCCGGAACGCGGAAGATGCCGCTGCCGATGGTGATGCCGATCGACACGGCGACGGCGTTGAGCAGCCCCACCGAGCGCGGCATGCGCTCGCCCCAGGCATCGGCCATCGCTCACCCCCTCGCGGCTATCCGGGAGGGCAGTCTAGCTCAGCGCTGCTCGGACTCGTCCGGGTTCTGGCGGGCGACGGCCGACTGCAGGTCGACCGAGGAAGCGACGACGGTCTTGATGGTGCGGCACTGATCGAGCGTCGCGCCGCGGTAGCTGTCCGCCGGGAAGTACTTCACCTGCCAGCTGGCGAAGCCCCAGACGTCGAGCCCGGCCTTGAGGTAACGGCCGGCGCGCGCGGCGGCCTCGCAGTCGTACTGCGAACGCTGCGCGTGCTGCTTGAGGTCGCGCAGCAGCTCGTTACGCGCACGCAACTCGGACTTCTGCAGCAGCGAATCGCGCAGCGCATCGCCGCCGTGCGCCTTGCGCTGCACCTTGAATTCCGGGTCGGCGTAAGGATCCGCGGCGTTCACCGGCTCCTCGGCGGGCTCGGGCGGCGGCGGTGTCAGCGCCGCGCTCGCGACCCGGGGCGCTTCCTCCCCGGACCCTGCGGCCGGGGTATCGAACAGGTTCGCCTCGGCGCTGCGCGCCGACTTTGCCGCCAGGTAGTCGCTCACTCCCCAGACGCCGAGCGTCGCAAGCGCCACACTGATTGCAACCGGGGCGGCGTACCTGATGCAGGCACTGAGTACGGTCGGCCCGGGCGCGCGCAGGGCGCGCAGCCGCGGCGCGAGGGCGCCGGGCCGCAGCCAGCCGAGCAGCCGCCGCGAGCCGTAGAGCACCGCCTGGGCCAGCAGAAAGCCGATGGCGGTTCCGGTGACGAGTTGGATCATGGTCATGACGGTTATCCGTGCCGGCATTTTGCCCCTCACCGGACGTTGCGCAGCCGCCAGGGGCGCTATCTGTGAGCAACGTCACGCGCCCGGTGCGCCGACCGTGCGCGGCGCACACCTCGAGGGGCAGGAGCGCCCCGGGGCGGCTCAGGGAGACTTCGGGGCGCCCGGCGCAGCGGCCGGCTGCGGCTCGGCGGGTGGCTCCGCGGGTGGCTTCGCCGCGCCCGCCGGCGCCGGCGAGAGCTTCTCGCCGGTGAAGGGATTGAAATGGTAGTTCCCCGGGAAAGACTCCCCCGTCTTCGCGTCGATGGCCGGGGGCAGCAGGCTCCCGAGCGGCAGCCGGTACTGCATCGTCACGGTCCCGATGTGAACCACGAACTGACCCTCCCGGGTGGCCTCGACTGTGTGGTGACCGGCCTTGTCGGCGCCCTTG
>JAGWMP010000193.1 GCA_028871705.1 Gammaproteobacteria bacterium | reverse complement strand
GCCCGCGCGGCGCGCCGAGCGCCCCGCCCAGGGTCCTCGAGGTCGTGCAGGATCGCCTGCGTGCCGGGAGCGCCGAGCGCGGCCGGGTGCTCGAATCGCTCGAGGCGGCGCTCAAGGTCGGCCGCGGCCGCGTCAACCTCCATGTGGTCGAGGAGGCGGATCCTTCCGGGGTGCTCGGCACCTGGCGCTATTCGAACGAGCTGCACTGCGCGCACTGCAACCTCGCCTATCGCGAGCCGACGCCGAGCGGGTTCTCGTTCAACTCACCGCTCGGCGCCTGCGACACCTGCCGCGGCTTCGGCCGCACCATCGGCATCGACTACGGCCTCGTGATCCCGGACGAGAGCAAGTCGCTGCGCGGCGGGGCGATCAAGCCCTGGCAGAGCAAGTCCTACGCCGAATGCCAGGAGGACCTGGAGAAGTTCGCGAAGCTGCGCGGCATTCCGCTCGATGTGCCGTGGCGCGAGCTCTCCGCCGAGGCGCGCAAGTGGGTGATCGAGGGCGAAGGCGCCTGGAGCCGCAAGGTCTGGTATGGAGCGCGGCGCTTCTTCGCCTGGCTCGAGACCCGCGCCTACCGCATGCACGTGCGCGTCCTGCTGTCGCGCTACCGCGCCTACACGCCCTGCACCGCGTGCGCGGGGGCGCGCCTGAAGACCGAAGGACTCCTGTGGCGCATCGGCAGCGCTGAGCTCGCCGCGACCGCGCTCGACGCGAGGCCGCCGTTTCGCCCCGCGGGCACCGACTGGAGCGCGCAGCGGCTCGCCGCGCTCCCCGGGCTCTCGATCCACGACCTGATGCTGCTGCCGGTCGAGCGCGCGTGCGAGTTCTTCGCGCGGCTCACGCTCCCGCAGCCGCTCGATGAGGCGACCGATCTGCTCCTCGGGGAGATCCGCGGCCGCTTCCGCTATCTCGCGGACGTGGGACTCGGCTATCTCACGCTCGACCGGCAGTCGCGCACGCTCTCGGGCGGTGAAGTGCAGCGCATCAACCTCACCACCGCGCTCGGCACCTCGCTCGTCAACACGCTGTTCGTGCTGGATGAGCCCTCGATCGGGCTGCACCCGCGCGACATGCAGCGGGTGATCGGCGTCATGAAGCGCCTGCGAGATGCCGGCAACTCACTCGTCGTGGTCGAGCACGACCCGCAGATCATGCTGGAAGCCGACCGCATCCTCGACCTGGGTCCCGGTGCCGGCGAGCGCGGCGGGCAGATCGTCTTTTACGGCAGTCCCACGGAGCTGCGCGAGCGCGTGGGCTCGCTCACCGGCGATTACCTGAGCGGCCGCAAGGCCGTGGTGCCGCCGGCGCGCACCCCAGCCGCGGCGCGCGCCGGGGCCGCCGACGGCGGCGTCATCGCCGAGGCGCGCTCCAACCGGTGGCTCGAGCTCAAGGGCGCGAACGAGCACAACCTGAAGAACGTCGATGCGCGCATTCCGCTCAAGCGCCTGGTGTGCGTCACCGGCGTCTCGGGCTCGGGCAAGTCGACGCTGGTCGAGGACGTGCTCTACCCCGCGCTCCTCAAGTACCGCGGCAAGCCCACCGAGGCGCCGGGCCAGTTCACCGGGCTCGCGGGCGCCGAGCTCATCGACGACGTGGTGATGGTCGACCAGAACGCCATCGGCCGCACCACCCGCTCCAATCCCGCGAGTTACGTCGGCGCCTTCGACGCGATCCGCGCCCTCTATGCCGCCGAGCCCGCCGCGCAGGAGCGCAAGTACACCGCGGGCACCTTCAGCTTCAACTCCGGCAACGGCCGCTGCCCGGCCTGCAGCGGCAACGGCTTCGAGCACGTCGAGATGCAGTTCCTCTCGGATGTTTACCTGCGCTGCCCGGACTGCAACGGCCGGCGCTACCGCGACGAGGTGCTCGACATCCGCCGCGAGGGGCCCGATGGCCGCCGCGCCAGCATCGCGCAGGTGCTCGAGATGACCGTGACCGAGGCCGGCGCGTTCTTCGCCGACGTCCCGGAGATCGCCCTGCGGCTCGCGCCGCTCGCCGACGTCGGACTCGAGTATCTCAAGCTCGGCCAGCCGGTACCGACGCTCTCGGGCGGCGAGGCACAGCGGCTCAAGCTCGCCGGACACCTCGCCGAGGCCGGCTCGGTGCTCTCGAGCACCACCCACAAGGGGAAGCTGTTCCTGTTCGATGAGCCGACGACGGGGCTGCACTTCGAGGACGTCGCCAAGCTCCTCAAGGCGTTCAGGAAGCTGCTCGCGGCGGGGCACTCGCTGCTGGTCATCGAGCACAACCTCGACGTCATCGGCGCCGCCGACTGGATCATCGACTTAGGACCCGAGGGCGGCGAGCGCGGCGGCGAGATCGTCTGCGCCGGCACGCCCGCGGAGATCTGCGCGGCGCGCGCCTCGCACACCGGCCGCGCGCTCCTCGCCTACCACGCGGCGCTCGCCGGCGAGCGGCTGCCCGCCGCCGCCGCTGCTCCCCTCGCCGCGGTCGCCGAGCCGCACGCGGCGTACGGCGGCAACGGGCGCGGCCGCAACGCGGTCGTCATACACAAGGCGCGCGAGCACAACCTGAAGGCCATCGACGTCGAGATCCCGCGCGACCGCTTCACCGTCATCACCGGCGTCTCCGGCTCGGGCAAGTCGACGCTGGCCTTCGACATCCTCTTCAACGAGGGGCAGCGCCGCTATCTCGAGTCGCTCAACGCCTATGCACGGCAGTTCGTGCAGCCGGCGGCTCGCCCGGACGTCGATGCGATCTTCGGCATCCCGCCGACGGTCGCGATCGAGCAGCGCACCAGCCGCGGCGGCAGGAAGAGCACCGTGGCGACGCTCACCGAGATCTACCACTTCATGCGGCTGCTCTACGTGAAGCTCGGCACGCAGTACTGCCCCGACTGCGACGTCGCCATCGAACCGCAGAGCGCCGAGTCGATCGCCGCGCGGCTGCTGCGCGACTACCGCGGCAAGCGCGTCACGCTGCTCGCGCCGCTGGTGGTGGCGCGCAAGGGCTACTACACCGACCTCGCCCGCTGGGCGCACAAGAAGGGCTTTCGCACGCTGCGCGTCGACGGCGAGCCTACGCCCACCGCGCCCTGGCCGCGCCTGTCGCGCTTCCGCGAGCACACCATCGAGCTGCCGGTGGCGCAGCTCGACGTCGGCGCGAAGACCGACGCGGCGCTGCATCGCGAGCTCGCGCGCGCGCTCGACTTCGGCAAGGGCCTGGTGCACGTGCTCAACGTGAAGTCCGGCGCCGTCACGGTGTTCTCCACCCGGCGCGCCTGCCCCGCCTGCGGACGCAGCTTCGCCGAGCTCGATCCGCGGCTCTTTTCCTTCAACTCGCGTCACGGCTGGTGCGCGAGCTGCTTCGGCACCGGCGTCGAGATGGCGGGGTTCGATGCCGAGCAGTCCGGGGAGGAGATCTGGTGGAACGAGTGGTACGAGCACGAGCCGGCGCCCTGCGGCAGCTGCCGCGGCCAGCGCCTCAACCCGGTCGCGCTCAACGTGCGCTTCCGCGGGCGCTCGATCGCCTCGCTCGCCGCCGAGCCGGTCGCGGGCAGCAGCGCCTTCTTCGCGGGGCTGCGACTGAAGCCGCGCGAGCGCGCCATCGCCCGCGATCTGCTGGCCGAGATCCGCGCGCGGCTCAGGTTCCTCGCACGCGTCGGCCTCGCTTACCTCGAGCTCGATCGCTCCGCGCCGACGCTCTCGGGCGGGGAGGCGCAGCGCATCCGCCTCGCCGCGCAGCTCGGCTCGAATCTCCAGGGCGTGTGCTACGTGCTCGATGAGCCGACCATCGGGCTGCATCCGCGCGACAACGGCATCCTGCTCGACTCGCTCGCCGAGCTCGCCGGCCACCGCAACACGCTGGTGGTGGTCGAGCACGACGAGGAGACCATCCGCCGCGCCGATTACGTACTCGACTTGGGTCCCCAGGCGGGCGTGCGCGGCGGCGAGCTCGTCGGCGCCGGCACGGTGCGCGATCTCATCGCCAACCCGCGCTCGATCACCGGGCGCTTCCTGCGCGAGCCGCTGCTGCATCCGGCACGCCCGCATCGCCCGGTGGATGCACGCACCGCGCACCTCACGCTCGAGCGCGTCACGCTGCACAACCTGCGCGGCGCCGACGTGCGCGTTCCCCTCGGCCGGCTGGTGGTGATCACCGGCGTGTCGGGCTCGGGCAAGTCCACCGTGGCGCGCGACGTGCTGTACGCGAATCTCAAGCGGCTGCTCGGCGCCGGGGAGCGCCGCCGGCGGCGCCAGCGCGGCAACGGCGGCGGGCCGCTCGGCTGCGCCGCGGTGCGCGGCGTCGAGCACCTGGGACGCGTGCTCGAGGTCGATCAGACGCCGATCGGCAAGACACCGCGCTCCTGCCCCGCCACCTACATCGGACTGTGGGACGAGGTGCGGCGCATCTTCGCCGGCACCACCGAGGCGCGCATCCGCGGCTACACCGCCAGCCGCTTCTCGTTCAACACCGCCGGCGGCCGCTGCGAGGCCTGCGAAGGCCAGGGCGTGAAGACCATCGAGATGAGCTTCCTGCCGGACGTCAAGGTGCTGTGCGACGTGTGCGGCGGCAGGCGCTTCAATGCCGAGACGCTCGCCGTGTTGTGGCGCGGCAAGAGCATCGGCGACGTGCTCGCCATGGACGTCGACGATGCGGTGACGTTCTTCGCCGCCCACGCGCGCGTGCACCGCGCGCTCAAGCTCCTGCAGGACGTGGGGCTCGGCTATCTCACGCTCGGGCAGCCGAGCCCAACGCTCTCGGGCGGCGAGGCGCAGCGCATCAAGCTGGTCGCCGAGCTCTCCAAGGTGCGCGAGGACGGCGCGGGGGGGCTGCGTCCCGCGCCGAAGCAGACGCTCTACGTGCTCGATGAGCCCACGGTGGGGCTGCACATGGCGGACGTCGAGAAGCTGATCCAGGTGCTGCACCGGCTGGTGGCCGCCGGCAACAGCGCCGTCGTGGTCGAGCACAACCTCGACGTGATGGCCGAGGCCGACTGGATCATCGACCTGGGTCCGGAGGCCGGCGACGGCGGCGGCCGCATCGTCGCACAGGGAGCGCCGGCGCAGATCGCGCGCCGCGCCCGCAGCTCACACACCGGGCGGGTGCTGAAGGACTTCCTGCGCGAGAGAACCATGACCGAAGCGCGCCCGCGGTAGTAGGCTTGCGCCTCCATGGCCCACGACCTGGTCTGCTGGAAATGCGGTGCGGCGCTCGCCGCGCTCAGCCTGCCGCTGCGGCGGCTGGACGAGTGCCCCAAGTGCCGCGCGGAGCTGCACGTGTGCCGCATGTGCGTCGATTACGACACGCGCGTCGCCAAGCATTGCCGCGAGCCGACCGCCGAAGAGGTGAGCGACAAGACGCACGCGAACTTCTGCGACCACTTCAAGCCGCGTTCCGCGGCTTACACGCCGCCCAACACGGCCGAGGTCGAGCAGGCGCGCTCGGAGCTCGAGCGGCTATTCGGCAAGCGCTGAGCGCTCAAGGCTTCTTGGCGCGCTCGCTCAGGCGCTCGAGCAGCCGCGAGAACGGCGAGTTCTTCTGCACCTCGACCTGCAGATGCCGTACGCCGGTGTCGTTGACGATCTCGCCGCGGTCGGCCTCGATGGTGAGCTCCGTCGCGCCGAGAATCTCCAGCGTCTCCTCGAGCGTGGGTCCGCCGCGGCGCTCGCGCGCGCCGACCCTGCCCGGGGTACGGGTGCGGTTACGGGCAGCGGCTGCCCCGGCA
>JAGWMP010000192.1 GCA_028871705.1 Gammaproteobacteria bacterium | reverse complement strand
CCCCGGGACCGGACGGCGTAAACCAGTACGCCGTGCCGCGCTCCTACCAGTCCGACAAGCTCACCAACAACGAGATCGGCTGGAAGACCGAGTGGCTCGATCACCGCCTGCAGTGGAACGGCGCCGTCTACCGCGAGGAATGGGACAACGCGCAGGTCGCCTTCTTCGATCCCGGCGTGACCGGCAACATCTTCTTCGACACCAACGGGCAGGACTTCCTCATCAAGGGCGTCGAGACTTCCATCGTCGCCCGCCCGCTGACCGGACTCACCCTGCAGGGCTCGGCCTCCTGGAACAGCAGCGAGCAGACCAACTCACCGGCGCTCATCGATACCAATCCGGCGAGCGTCAACTACGGCAAGGCCATCACCGAGATCTGCCCCAGCGGGCCGGCCAGCTGTACGCCGATCACCAACCCTTACGGTCCGATCGGCGCGCCGACCGCCAACTCGCCGCCGCTGCAGTTCCGCGGGCGCGTGCGCTACGACTGGAGCGTGAACGGTTACGCGCCCTTCATCCAGTTCGGCGCCACCCACAACGCCGACTCGTACACCCAGGCCGGCGCCAACCCGACCTTCGGTCCCGGACAGACGGTCACCAACTCGCGCGGCCGCTTCCAGCTGCCCGCCTACACGACCTACGATGCCTCCTTCGGCTTCGCGAAGGACAACTGGTACGCGAACGTGTTCGTCGAGAACCTGACCGACTCCGCCGCCGCGGTGTTCATCAGCACCGATCAGTTCATCGTCGAGCAGACGCCGCTGCGCCCACGGACCATCGGCCTGCAGCTCGGCTGCTCGTTCTAGAGCCGAGGCGGGCGGCGAGCGTAGCCAGTACACGGCGGGCGGGCGCATCATGCCCGCCGTGACCCCCGCTCCCGCCCCGCAACGCTCGCCCGTCGAGCTCGAGGTGCAGCGCCTGCGCGCGCTCCTCGGCGAGCGGCGCTTCGCCGAGGCGCTGGCCGGCGCCGATGCGCTGCGGCGCGCCGTCCCCGGCAACCGCGACGTCCTGTATCTGCGGGCGATCGCCCAGCGGCATCTCGGTGACACCGCGGCCGCGCTCGCGACGCTCGCCGAGCTCGAGCGGCTGCATCCGCGCTTCAGCGGTCTCTACCAGGAGCGCGGTTACTGCCGCGTGGCGCTGCGCCAGGCTCCCGAGGCGATCGCCGCGTTCCTTGCGGGCGTCAACATCAACCCCGCGCTGCCGGGCAGCTGGAGCATGCTCGAGAGCCTGTATCGCCTCACCGGCCAGGACGCGAACGCGGCGCAGGCGGCGGCGCACGTAGCCGCGCTCGGCCGGCTGCCGGACGAGGTGCGCGCCGCGACCGCGCTCTTCGCCGACGGCGAGACGGGCGCCGCCGAGGAGCTGATCCGCGGCTTCCTGCTGCGTCACGGGCACCACGTCGAAGCCATGCGCCTGCTCGCGCGCATCGGCGTGGCACGCGAGGTGTACGACGACGCGCAGCTGCTGCTCGAGGGGGTGCTCGCGCTCGCCCCCGACTATCACGCCGCCCGCCTCGACTATGCGCGGGTACTCGCCGAGCGCCATCTCTACCGCGAAGCCCTCGCGCAGGCCGAACAGCTGCTCGCCGTGAATCCCGCCGACCGGGACTACCGCACCTTCGCCGCGCTCGCCTGCGTCGGCCTCGGGCAGCACGAACGCGCCATCGCGATCTATCGCGGGCTGCTCGCCGGGGCCACGCAACCGGCGGAGCTGCACCTCTCGATCGCGCACTCCCTCAAGACACTCGGCCGCGGCCGCGAGGCGCTCGATGAGTATCACGCGGCGGCACGTGCCCGCCCGGGATTCGGCGACGCCTGGTGGAGCCTCGCGAACTTGAAGACCTACCGCTTCGCGGCGGCGGAAATCGGCGAGATGCGCGCCGCGGAATCCTCCCCTGCGACCCCGGGGGCCGATCGCTACCAGCTGTGCTTCGCGCTCGGCAAGGCCCTCGAGGACGAGCGGCAATACGCGGAGTCCTTCGGCTATTACGCGCGCGGCAACGCGCTGCGGCGCGCCACCGGCATTTACCGTCCCGAGCTGCACGAGCGCAACACGCGCGCGCAGGTCGAGGTCTGCACGCGCGAGCTCTTTGCGCGCCACCGCCACACCGGTGCCCCGGCGCGCGACCCCATCTTCATCGTCGGACTGCCACGCTCGGGCTCGACCCTGATCGAGCAGATCCTGGCCTCGCATTCCGCCGTCGAGGGCACCCAGGAGCTCGCCGACATCCCGCGCCTCGCCGCCCGGCTGCAGGGCCGCGATGGCGCGGCCGACGGCTCGCGCTACCCGGCGGTGCTGGCGCAGCTCGACCCCGCGGAATTCCTGCGCCTCGGGGAGAACTATCTGCGCGACACGCAGGTCTATCGCAGCGGCAAGCCGCGCTTCATCGACAAGATGCCGAACAACTTCCGCCACCTCGGACTGATCCACCTCATGCTGCCGAACGCGAAGATCATCGACGCGCGGCGCGAGCCGATGGCCTGCTGTTTCGGCAACTTCAAGCAGTTGTTCGCCCGCGGACAGGAGTTCGCCTACGGACTCGAGGACCTGGCGCGCTATTACCGCACCTATCTCGAGCTCATGCGGCACTGGCAGGCGGTGCTGCCCGGACGGATCCTGCGCGTGCAGCACGAGGACCTGGTGGACGACCTCGACGGGAACGTGCGCCGCATCCTCGAGTACTGCGAGCTCGACTTCGAGCCCGCGTGCGTCGAGTTCCACAAGACCGAGCGCAGCGTACGCACCGCCAGCTCCGAGCAGGTCCGCCAGCCCCTCTACCGCGAAGGGCTCGAGCAGTGGCGCCATTACGAGCCGTGGCTCGGCCCGCTGCGCGCGGCGCTCGGGGACGCGGTGACGCGTTACCGCGAATGACCCCCAAGGTGGTCATCGACATGTCGGTTTCCCTCGACGGCTGCATCGCGGGCCCCGGCGATGGCGCGCCGCAGGCGCCGCTCGGCGGCCGCGGCGCGCAGCAGCTCTTCGACTGGCTGTTCAGCGGCGATGCGCCATACGCGGGCAGCATGTTCCGCCCGAGCGGCGCCAACCGCCAGGTCGTCGCGGAGATGTTCGCGCGCGCCGGCGCGATGCTCACCGGGCGGCGCACCTACGAGATCGCGCACGGCTGGAACGGTACGCACCCGGTGAACGCCATCCCCGTGGTGGTGCTGACTCACGCGCCCCCGGCGCACCCGCCGCAGGGCCGCTCACAGCTCGTGTTCGTGAGCGAGGGCATCGAGGCGGCGGTGGCGAGGGCGCGCGAGCTCGCCGGCGACAAGGACGTCGGTATCGGCGGGGCGAGCGTCGCGCAGCAGGCGCTGCGCGCCGGCCTGGTGGACGAGCTGTACCTGCACGTCGCGCCGCTCCTGCTCGGCGAGGGCCTGCGCCTTTTCGAGGGGCTCGGGTCCCGCGAGATCCACCTGCGCCGCGTCAGCGCGCTCGAGGCGCCGCACGCCACCCATGTCCGCTACCAGGTGCTGCGCGAGGAGCGCGCGCCGCAGCCCTAGCGCTGCGCAGTCTCCCAGCGGGGCGCGACGTAGTACGGCGCCGTGGCCGGCGCGAGCGGTGTGCGGCCGCGAATGTGATCGGCGGCCTTCTCGGCCAGCATGATGGTCGGCGCGTTCAGATTTCCGGTGGTGATCGAGGGCATGATGGAGGAGTCCACCACCCGCAGCCCCTGCACACCGATGACCCGTGCCTGGGCGTCGACGACCGCGAGCGGATCGTTCGTGCGCCCCATGCGGCACGTGCAGGAGGGGTGGTAGGCGCTCTCCACCTTGGCACGGATGAAAGCGTCGATCTCGGCATCGCTCTGGACCGCCGCCCCGGGCTGGATCTCGCGTCCGCGGTAGCGGTCGAAGGCGGGCTGCGCAAAGATCTCGCGCGTGAGGCGCACACAGGCGCGCATCTCGACCCAGTCGTCGGGCTGCGAGAGGTAATTGAAGAAGATGCGCGGCTTGTCGTGTGCGTCCGGCGAGGCGAGACGCACCCAGCCCTTGGCTTGCGAGCGCATCGGTCCGATGTGCGCCTGGAACCCGTGCTCGCGCGCGAGCGAGGAGCCGTCGTAGCTCACGGCCATGGGCAGAAAGTGGTATTGCAGATCGGGGTAGCGCACCCCGGCGCGGCTGCGGATGAAGCCACCGGTCTCGAAGTGGTTGGAGGCGCCGAGCCCGTCGTGGCGCAGCAGCCAGCGCAGTCCGATGCGCGCCTTGCTGAGCGGATTCATCTGCGAATAGAGCGTGACCGGCTCGCGCGAGGCCACCTGGAAGTAGAACTCGAGGTGATCCTGGAGGTTCTCCCCCACTCCGGCGAGCTCCTGCACCACCGGAATACCGTGCTGCGCCAGCTCCGCCCCGGGACCGACGCCGGAGAGCTTCAGCAGCTGCGGCGAGTTGATGGGGCCGCCGCACACGATCACCTCGCGCCGCACCAGCACCTCGTGGCGCACGCTCCCCCGGCGGTAGCTCACGCCCATCGCGCGCCGTCCTTCGAAGAGGATGCGCGTCGCCAGGGCATGGGTCGCGACCTGCAGATTCGCCCGTGCGCGCGCCCCGCGCAGATACGCATTCGCGGCGCTGCAGCGCCGCCCGTCGGGTGCGACCGTCATGTCGAAGTAACCGAAGCCCTCCTGCTGGAAGCCGTTGACGTCGGCGGTGAAGGGGTAGCCGGCCTGGCGGCCGGCCTCCAGCCAGGCGGCGTGCAGCGGGTTGGTGAGGAGTCCGCGGCGCGTGGCGAGCGGGCCGTCGGCACCGCGGTACTCATCGCCCCCGCCGGCGCGGCTCTCGGCGCGGCGGAAGTACGGCAGCACGTCGCGGTAACCCCAGCCAGCGGCGCCCTCGGACTCCCAACGCTCGTAGTCGAGCGGGTTGCCGCGTACGTACACCATGCCGTTGACGGAGGAGGAGCCGCCGAGCACCTTGCCGCGCGGCGTGTGCAGGCGGCGGCCGCCGAGCCCGGGCTCGCTCTCGGTGCGGTAACCCCAGTCGTACTTGGGCATGTTCATCGGGATCGAGAGCGCGCTCGGCATCTGGATCCAGATCGAGCGGTCGGAGCCGCCGTACTCGAGCAACAGCACCTGGTCGCGCCCGTCCTCGGTGAGGCGGTCGGCGAGCACGCAGCCCGCGGAGCCCGCGCCGACGATCAGGTAGTCGACGGTTTGCTGCGTCATGGCGGCCGTCAGTACGGCGACTCTACGTCGCCGAGGGCGACGTAGACGCTCTTCAGCTGCGTATAGTGCTCGAGCGCGGCGCGGCCGTTCTCGCGCCCGAGTCCCGACATCTTCACGCCGCCGAAAGGCAGCTCGACGGGCGTGATGTTGTAGTGGTTGATCCAGCAGGTCCCGGCCTGCAGCTGCGCGATCACGCGGTGCGCGCGGGTGAGGTCGTTGGTGAATACCCCGGCCGCGAGCCCGAATTCGGTGGCGTTGGCGCGTGCGATCACCTCGTCCTCGTCCGCGAACTCGAGCACCGACATCACCGGACCGAAGATCTCGCGGCGCACGATGTCCATGTCGTCGTGGCAGTGATCGAACACCGTGGGCGCGATGAAGCAGCCGCGGGCGAGCTCGCCCTCGGTGACGCGGTTGCCGCCGGTGATGAGGCGCGCACCCTGCGCGCGGCCGCGCGCGATGAAGCCGAGCACCTTCTCCATGTGCTCGGCGCAGATCAGCGCGCCGACCTGGGTGCGCGGGTCGAGCGGATCGCCGACGCGCA
>JAGWMP010000006.1 GCA_028871705.1 Gammaproteobacteria bacterium | reverse complement strand
GGCCGTCGAGCACCGTGAGCTTCCCTTTCGCGAGGTGCATGCGCACCCCCTCCCGGCTCGGCTTGAATCCTCCCCCATCGACGAACGCACCCTCGCGGATCAGCCGCTGTACGAAGGCGTCCATGGCCTCCATCAGCGCCTTGGGCGGCCCGGCCTCGCGATACGACTCGGAATGGCGAATGAACGTCATGTATTTCATGGGTCCTCCAGCGGATCTTCCGATCTGGCGACGAACGGGCGGGGTGGAAATCGACAATAACGTGGCGGCGCGTGCTGATGGCGCAGGTCTCGTACCGTTTCTGAGTCTTCAGTCGTACCAGCCGGGCGACTTGACGAGGTTCCTGAAGACCGTGGTGCTGTGGCCGATCCATAGCTGCGCGTGCTTCTCCTCGAGAAAGCGCTCCATGGATGCGCGCGAGGCGGGCGTGCCGGTGGTTTCCTCCTCCTTCGGCATGCGTTTCAGGGTGCGCTCCTCGGCGTAGTGCCACAGGTCCCCGGAGAGCACCACGCCGCCGGTTCTCGCGAGCTTCACGTACAGCGCCTGGTGGCCCGGGGTGTGCCCGGGCGTGAACTTGAGGATCACCGTGCCGTCGCCGAACACGTCGTGGTCGCCGACGAAGACCTCCTTGCGGGCGTGGGCGAGCGCCGCATAGAGGGGAATGTACGGCAATTGGTCCTTGTCGCTGAACATGAAGTCGAGCTCCGCTTTCTGCGTGAGCCAGACGGAGCCCGCGTAGTCGTTGGCATTGCCGACGTGATCCCAGTGCGAGTGCGAGATCGCCAGATACGTGATGTCCGCAGGGGTTACGCCGATGTCGGCGAGCGCGCCGCGCAGCGTCGTGAAGCGCAGCTGCCCGTAGCCGCCGTCGACGTTCTCCCAGAGCGGCCGGCCGACGAGGCGATCGGAGAGCCCGGTATCGAAGAGCAGGATGCCGCGGGGGTGGATGACGAGGTAGCAGGGCACGGCCATGTTGGTGTCGGCGACCTCCTCGCGTGTCAGCTGGTAGTCCTCGGGCCGGTTGTAGGTGAGGGTGCCGCAGTCGATCACGTAGAGGCGCGGCGAGGTGACTTTGGGGAGCGGCGCGATCCCGGGCGGACGCGCGGGGACGGCCGCCGGGGCGTCCGCGGCGAGCGCGGGTGCGCCCGGCACGCAGCCAAGCACCAGCAGCAGGAAGCAGGCACGGAACGAGACTCTCATGGCGGTCATTCCTTCGGGACGGGCGGGCGGTACGTGTCGCCGTTTTCAGACGCCGTGCCCCACGGGCCGCCCGGGACTATCGTCTGGGGCCTATGAGCGTCGAAGCCAGTGAAACGCTGAGCGAAGTGTGGACCAGGTGGCAGGGACACGTCATCAACGGCGAGTTCCGCCTCGGGCGATGCCTCGGCTGCTCGGATCACAGCGGGGTGTATCTCACCCGCTCCGCGGCGCTCGGCGGGGCGGACCTCGCGATCAAGCTCGTCGCCACCAACCGCGCGCTGGCGGAACAGCTGCTGCCGCGCTGGAAACGCGCGGGCGCGCTGGCGCATCCGCATCTGCTGCAGCTCCTCGCCTGGGGCGGCTGTCAGCTCGAGGGTCTGCCGTACCTGTATCTCGTAATGGAGTACGCCGACCAGACCCTGGCGCAGCTGCTGGCCCACCGGGCACTCGCGCCCGAGGAAGCGCGGCAGCTGCTCGAGCCGTCGCTCGAGGCGCTCGCGTTCCTCCATGGCCAGGGCCTGGTCCAGGGGCAGCTCAAGCCCGCCAACATCCTGGTCGTCGGCGAGCACCTCAAGCTCGCGAGCGACACTATCCGCCGGGTCGGTGAGGGTGCCATCAGCACGCACGCGCTCACCGCCTACGATCCGCCCGAGGGCCGACAGGGCAACACCTCGCCGGCCGGGGACGTCTGGGCGCTCGGCGTCACGCTGTTCGAAGCGCTGACCCGACGGCTGCCCGCGGTCACGGGCGAGCCGCGTGAGGCACCGGCACCGCCGGCGGAGCTCGCGCAGGACCTGCGCGAGCTGGTGATTGGCTGTCTCAGCGCCGATCCGCGCCGCCGCCCGAGCGTCCCGGACCTCATGCGCCAGAAGGCCGCGCCGCAGGCCGGCGCGCTGCCGGAGGCCACCGCGGCGCCCTCACCCCCAGTCGCTGCAGAGGTCCCGGCAGCCCCGGCAGCCCCGGCAACCCCAGCAACCGCGGCACCGCCCGTCATTGCAGAGCCGATCACTGCGGAGCCGGCGGTGACTGCAGAGCCTGCGGCGACCGCGAAGCCTGCGGCGACTGTGGAGCATGCGATGACCGTGCCGCCGGATACGGGTGAGCCGCCCGCCCGGCCGCGCATCCCGCACCTCGCTTTGATCGGTGCGGTGGCGGCGATCGCTGGGATCTTCGTTCTGTCCCGCTGGGCGAACCACTCTTCCGCGCCGGCGACTCCCGTCAACGTGCCCGCCGGGGTCGCTGCGCAGGCCCCCGCCAGCACGGCACCCGGCGCTGTGAGCCCCGTCGCGCAAGCGGCGCGGAGCGAGGCGGTGGCTGCGCCTGTCGCGCTACAGCAGGTGATTCCGCAGGTGCCGCTCAGCGCCCGGCGGACCATCCACGGACACATCAAAGTCTGGGTGCGCGTGATCGTCGATGCGGATGGGTCGGTGTTCGCCGCGGTTGCCGATCGCAGCGGCCCGAGCCGCTACTTCCAGCGCCTCGCAGTCGAGGCGGCCCGGAAATGGACCTTCCCGCCGGCCGCGGGGCCGGCGCGGCGCATCCTGCAGGTGCAATTCGATTTCAGCCGCGACGGTACGACGGGCCGCGCGCGTCCTGTTATCGTGCCCGGATGAGACCCATCCCGACCGGTGCACGCGGCAGCTATCGGCTGCACGTCGAGTTCCGCCACCTGGCGAGCACCTTCAAGGACAGCATCCTGCCGCCGGTGTTCTCGACTCCGTACCTCGTCCTCATCATGGAGAATGCCGCGCTCAATGCCGTGCGCGAATACCTCGAGGCCGGCGAGAGCGCCGTCGGCACGCGGGTCGACGTGCGCCATCTCGTGGCGACGCCGGCCGGACGCGACGTCGAGGGGAGGGCGGAGGTGACCGGCACGGACGGGCGGAAGATCTTCTTTCGCGTCTGGGCGCTCGATGGCGCCGAGGAGATCGGCGTCGGCACGCACGAGCGCACGGTGGTGAGCACGGCGCGCATCATCGAGCGCATGACCGAGAAGTACGGGGTGCCGCCGCGCGCGGGCTGATCGTGGCGCCGCCGGTGTTCTTCTTCTAGCTGCCGCCCGCGGCCAGGAAGCGGCCGATCAGGCGGCCGAACGCGCGGGTATCGATCGGCTTGGTGATGTAGCCGGCGCACCCGGCGGCGAGCGCGCGTTCCTCATCGCCGCGCATGGCCGAGGCGGTGAGCGCGACGATGGGAACGTGACTGAAACGGCTCTCGGACTTCAGCCGCCGCGTCAAGGCGAGGCCGTCCATGCCCGGCAGGGCGATATCCATCAGGATGAGATCCGGAAGCTGCTGCAGCAGGAGCCGCTGCGCCTGCTCGGCATCCTGAGCGGTCTCGACCGCAAACCCCTCGCTGCGCAGCACGTCGGAGGCGAGCTTCAGGTTGGTGGGGTTGTCATCCACGATCAGGATGCGCGCGCTCATGTGGAAGGCTCCGGGGCAGCGCCGCGCGCGGCGGCCTGCAGCGGCAGCGACACGGTGAAGGTGCTGCCCTGGCCACGCTCGCTCTCCACCGCGATCCCGCCGCCCTGCACCTCGACCAGCTTGCGGGTGAGCGCGAGGCCCAGGCCCGTACCCTCGAAGCGGCGCGCGGCGCTCGAGTCGAGCTGCTGAAACTCGACGAACAGTTTCTCGAGGTCTTCGCTGCGGATGCCGATGCCCCGGTCGCGCACGCTGACTCGCAGCGCGCCGTCGCGCTGCATGGCGGTGACCCAGACTTCCCCGCCGTCGTTGCTGAATTTGACCGCGTTGGAGATGAGGTTGTAGAGCACCTGGATGAACTTCTGCCGGTCGAGCGTCACCTCGCCGGGCGCCTCGCCGATGTCGCGCCGGATCGCGATGCCCTTGGCGGCCGCGGTCTGCGCGATGGCGGTACAGACCTCATCGACCGCCCGGCGGATGGGAAAGCGCTCGGCGCGCACCTCCATCTTGCCCGCCTCGATCTTGGAGAGGTCGAGCACGTCGTTGATGAGCTGCAGCAGGTGGCGGCCGCTGTTGAGCACGTCGCCGAGGTACTCCTTCTGCTTGGCGTTGAGCGGTCCGGCCTTCTCGTCGATCAGGAACTCGGAGAAGCCGATCACGGCGTTGAGCGGGGTGCGCAGCTCGTGCGACATGTTCGCGAGAAACACGCTCTTCAGGCGATTGGCCTCCTGCAGGCCCTGCTCGTAGCGCTTGCGCGCGGTGGCGTCGCGGATGGCGCTCGAGACGAACAGTCCCTCCTCGGTTTCGAGCGGGCTCAGGCTGATCTCGACCGGGAATTCCGTGCCGTCGCGGCGCAGCCCGAAGAGCTCGAGGCCGGCGCCCATGGCGCGGGCGCGTGGCTGCGCGAAGAAGCCGCCGCGGTGGGCGGCGTGATTGCCGCGGAAGCGTTCGGGCACGAGTACCTCGACCGGGCGGCCGAGGAGCTCGGCGCGCTGATAGCCGAAGAGTTTCTCGGTCTGCGAGTTGATGACGGCGATGCGCCCGTCGCGGCCGACGATCACCATGGCATCGGGGGCGGACTCGAGCAGTGCGCGGAACTTCTGCTCCGCTTTCAGCCGCTCGGAGACGTCGCGCACCGCGCTCATCACCATGGTGCCTTCTTCGGTGACGAGCGGGCTCAGGCTGATCTCGACCGGGAACTCCTCGCCGTTGCTGCGCAGACCGTAGAGGTCGAGTCCGGCACCCATGGTGCGGGTGCGCGGCTGGCTGAAGAAGCTGCCGCGATGGGCGTTGTGCGCCGCGCGGAAGCGCTCCGGCAGCAGCATCTCGACCGGCTTTCCCACGAGCTGGGTGCGCGGGTAGCCGAATACCGTCTCGGCCTGGGAGTTGACCAGCACGATCCGTCCGGTGACGTTGACCATGATGATCGCATCGGGTGTCGACTCGAGCAGGTTGCGGAACTGCGCCTCGAGCAGCTTGGCATCGCGCAGCACCTTCAGCGGCGTCACATCCTTGATGGTCGAGAGAACGAGCGGGCCCCCGCCCGCACCGCGAATGGCGCGCTGCGAGACGTTGACGTGCACGAGCGAGCCGTCCTTGCGGCGGCGCACGGTCTCGAAGATCGGCTCGGCGGGCTCGCTGGCGGCGGTCCCGGGCGCGCGGGCCTCGCCTCGGTGCTCGGGCACCGCGGTGAGCTCGGCGAGGCGCCGGCCGAGCGCTTCGGCACGCGTGTAGCCGAACAGCGCTTCGGCGGCGGCGTTCCACAGCACCACAGTGCCCTCAGCCGTGACGGCAACCACCGCGTCCGGGGTGTCCCACAGGAGCCGCCGCGCCAGCTCGGCTTCGACGGTGCCGACGTCCTCGGGTACGTCCATGAGCGTCATTCTCCCGGCGGCTGCGCCGCCCGCCGCGCAGCTAGTGCGGAGCGGCGCGCAGATACTCCGCCATCTTTTCGTAGGGCAGGGGGTGACTGATCAGATACCCCTGCATCTGGTCGCAGTGCAGCAGGCGCAGGATCTTCGCCTGCTCCTCGGACTCCACGCCCTCGGCGACGGTTTTCAGGCGCAGCGTATGCGCGAGCGAGATGACCGTGGAGACCAGCGTCATGGAGCTCGGGTCATCGAGCATCGTCACCACGAAGGAGCGGTCGATCTTGATGCTCTCGACGGGGAGCTTCGCGAGGTAGGCGAGCGAGGAGTAGCCGGTGCCGAAATCGTCGAGGGCGATGCCGACGCCGAGCGCGCGGATGCGCGCGAGCTTCTCGATGTTGTCGGCGACGTCCTTCATCAGGAGACTCTCGGTCACCTCGATATCGATGCCGCCATGGGGCCCGGCGAAAGCGAGCGCCGATGAGACCGAGTCGATGAAATCCGCGCGCCGCAGCTGCGCGCTCGACACGTTCACCGCGATGCGCGGCGCGGGCAGTGCCGCCTCGATCCCGCGCGCGCGATCGAGGCTCGCCTGCCGCAGCGCCCAGACGCCCGCCTCGATGATGAGCCCCGTTTCCTCCATGAGCGAGATGAAGGTCGCCGGCATGACGAGGCCGCGCTGCGGGTGCTGCCAGCGCATCAGCGCCTCGAGTCCGGTCAGACGCCGCGTGTCGAGGTCGACCTTCGGCTGGTAATACAGCAGCAGCTCGTTGTTCTCCAGCGCGCGGCGCAGACTGTTCTCGAGCGCGCGCCGCTCCTGCAGCGTGCGGCTCAGGTGCGGGGTCTAGAAGGCGTAGGCGGTCTGGGTCATCTTGGCGGTCTTGAGCGCGGCCTCGGCGCTGCGCAGCAGCGCTGCCGCATCCGTGCCGTCGCCCGGATAGAGCGCGACACCGGCCTTGAGGTTGGGCGGGGGCAGCTGTCGGTCGCTTTCGGCCCACGGCGAGGTCCATTCCGTCAGCCAGCGCTCCACGGTGCGCGTGACATCCAGGATGTCCTGCGGCCGCGGAATCAGCACGGCGAACTCATCCGCACCGCAGCGCGCGACGTAGGCGGCTTCGCCGGCGCTGCGCACCGCGCGCTCGGCGAATTCCCGCAGCACCTCATCGCCCCCGAGGCGGCCGAGGCTCTCGTTCAGCCAGTCGAAATCCTCGAGATCGACGATCAGCAGCGCGAACAGATCCTGCGGGTCGTTGAGACCGCGGATGTGCTGCGCCAGGCGCTCGAGCAGGAAGGTGCGGTTGGCGAGTCCGGTGAGCGCGTCGTAATAGGCGAGGTAGTTGAGCCGCTCGGCCTTGTCGATGTGATCGAGCGCGAAGGCGATGTCGCCGCCGAGCTCCTCGAGGAGGCGCATCTCGGCCCGGTCGAATATGCCGGCCTCGTCCGACACCAGCAGCAGGCAGCCGACTCCCTCGCCGGCCACGACGAGCGGCAGCGCGGCGAGCGCCCGGGCCCCGTGGGCGTGGAACGTGCGCGCCAGCGGATAGCCGAGCACCTCGCCCGCGAGCTCGTTGAAGACCGCCGATTGCCGTGAGCCGATGACCTGCGCGAGGAGCGGATACTCCGTGAGATCGAGCCGGCCGCCCTGCACCGGGTCGGGGACCTCCGACGGCCAGTCGCCGGCGAGCGCGGACTGGGCGCCGGGCACGACCCGCTCGGTGAGCCCGCACCAGGCGGCTCTGAATCCGCCATGCTCGACGGCGATGCGGCAGGACTCGTGCAGCAGCTGCTCCCGGTCGCCCACGCGCACCAGCAGGGAGTTGATACCGCTCAGCATGGCGTAGACGCGATTGAGCCTCAGAACGTCGTGGTAGAGGGCGCCGTTCTCGTAGACGCGTCCGACCTGCGCGCCGAGTATCGCGAGGAGCTGCTCGTCCTCGGCGCTGAATTCCTCCGCTCCGATCTTGTCCGCCAGGCACAGCCAGCCGTAGGTGCGCGTGAGCGAGGAGATCGGGACCGCGAGCAGCGCGTGGGGGGCAGGGAAGGCCGCCGGCAAGGTGGGTGGCAGCGCCGTGCCGTTCCCGGCCCGCAGCCGCAACACGCGCCGCGCGGCGAAGACCTCGCCGAGCGGGCCTTCGGTGAGGGACAGCGGCGGCACACCGCCGCGAGAAAGCTCGATCCCGCTATGGCACTCGATCAACGGCCGGCCGCGCACCTTCTGCTCGGCGGCGAGCACGGCGTAACTCGCGCCGAGGAGGTTGCGCGCGCCGCTGCACACCTGCTGCAGCAGCTCGGCGGGGTCGCGCTCGGAGGCGAGCTGCACGTTGAGGCTGGTGAGGGCGGAGAGGCGTGCGTTGGCGCCGTGCAGCTCATCGGCCTTCTGCGAGAGCTTGTCGGTCAGCACGCGCAGGTGCTCGACGTCGAACTGCCGGTCGATCTCGCGGGCCCGCGGCGGCGGGCCCGAGCCCGTGAGCGCCTGCGCGACGGCGCCGAGCAGCTCGGCGCGCGACGACGGCTTGAGGAGCACCCGGTGCACCCCGCAGCGCTTGGCGAGTCCCAGGGCCTCGTGCTGGTGATAGTCGGCGGTGTAGAAGATGACCGCCAGCTCGTCGAGGCCGGGCTCGGCGCGCAGCCGCCGGACGAACTCGTAGCCGTCCATCGTCGGCATCAGAATATCGGAGATAACGAGATCCGGCCTCTCGCGGCGCGCCGTCGCGAGTCCATCCGAGCCGTCCGCTGCCTCGACTGTGAGGTACCCTTCCGAGCTCAGCCAGGTAACAAGCAGCTTGCGGTTCGTCGCGTTGTCATCCACCACCAATATCTTGGTCATGGCACCCCAGGGAGCGGGTTCCTGCGCGCACGAGGTCAAAACGCGACGGGGCGGCGCGCTGTGCGCGCACCGTTCCAGGGAGTGGCATACGGGGCAAGCACCCGGCGAGACCGGGCCTGTTTGCGCGGTCAGCCGCGCTCTGAGTGGTCATAATTCCCTGACCATGGCTACTCTTCCCCCGATGGACATGCCAGCTCCGCCGGCCGTCGCGCGTTTTGCAGGATATTCTGCGCGCGCCTCCGCGGGGAGACAAGCGCGGCCCTGGGCCCGGGCTAGGTGACCGGGTCATTCCGCGTGAGCTTGAAGTCCATGAACATGCGCACCAGCTGGGCGATCGAATTGGCACCCATCTTGCCCATGACGCGGGAACGGTGCAGCTCCACCGTGCGGGTGCTGACGCCCATCTCCTGCGCCATGACCTTGCTCGCGAGACCGCGCACGATGAGCTCGAGCACCTCGCGCTCGCGGGGGGTGAGGGAAGCGATCCGGTCGCGGATGGCATCCTGCTGCGCGAGCATGCGGCGGTTGCGCTGGTCGAGCTCGAGCGCCTCGCGGATGTTCGCGATCAGCTCCGAGTTGCGAAAGGGCTTTTGCAGATAGTTGAACGCGCCGCGCCGCACCGCGGCGACGGCGCTCGCCACGTCGCCGTGACCGGTGATGAATATCACGGGAATCACCGCGCCGCGGCGATTGAGCTCGTCCTGCAGCTCGAGCCCGCTCATGCCGGGCATGAAGAGGTCGAGCACCAGGCAGCCGGGCTGGCGCGGGTCGTACTGCTCGAGGAACCTGCCGGCGGACGGGAAGTCGCGGCAGAGCACTCCGATCGACTGCGCCAGCGCCTTGACCAGCGAGCGCAGCGCCGCGTCGTCCTCGACTATGAATACTACGGGTAGCGGCGCATTCATGCGGCTCGCCCACCGCACTCCTTGCGACGGCGGGCAGGGCGACATCGTACCCCGATTCGGGCCGCGGCAAATCCCCCCGGTCAGGCCCGGCCCCCCGCCGCGGGGCCGGCTGCCTCTGGACCGTGGGAGTTTTGTGAGCCCGCGCACGCTCGCGTTGCGGGGGTTACATATGCCGTCGCGGTCGATGCGAGCAGATATGGCGCCGCCGGGCTGGCACGCTGCGACCCACAGATCGCGTAGCGCGATTGGCGGGCAGGGCGGATGTCATGACACGGCAAAAGACGCTCCCATTGTTCTACTCAGGGACACACTCGGGCCGTTGGGCGCGCGCCGCCAGGGAAGCGGCCGCGCCGGTGGAGCCAGCGGGCGGGTGCCGTAGACAGTGGCAAGGAGTCTTGAGTCGTGCTGACTCGGCCCGCAGGGAAGCCAAAAGGACCTGATGCGCTAAGGGCCAGGGATGGGCCCCATCCGGCGCAGCGCGCACGCGGCGCTGCGTCGGATGCGCGCTCTGTGCCGCCGCGCGGAGAGTCTCCCATGGACACGCAGCTCAAAGGCACACCCGCACCGGCACGCGCCGAGCAGGTGCTGAGAGCTCACGAAGCCAGCCTGCACGGCAGCGCACCCCGCAATCTGGCTCACATCATCACCGGACCTATGGGCGAGCTGCTCGGCTGGTCCGAGACGCTCCCCGCCCTGCTCGGGAGGCAGGACGCGGCCATTCCGCCCACCACCCGCGCCTGGATCGAGCTCATTCACCCCTTCGATCGCGAGCGCTTCCGCCTGGCGGCGATCCGCGCCGCGCGCAGCGGGCAACGTTCGCAGATCGAGTATCGGCTGCGCGACGGCGGCGGCAAATGGATCCACCTGCACGCGACCATGGAGCCCCTCGACTCCGAGCCCGGCCGAGGCGGCGAGCGGCGCTGGATCTGCACCCTGCAGGACGTGAGCGCCGCGCGCCGCGCCGAGCAGGCCGTGCGCGCCAGCGAGCAGCACTACCGGCTGACCCTCGAGCAGGCCGCGGTCGGTATCGCCCACACCTCCCTCGCCGGCGACCTGCACTTCGCCAACCAGACCTTTTGCGACATGACGGGCTATGCGGCCGACGAGTTGCTCAAGCTGCATATCCGCGACCTGACGCATCCGGAGGACATCGGGGCGAGCCTCGAGGGCCGGGCCCAATGCATCGAGCACGGCGCGCCGCCCTATCGGCGCGAGCTACGGTTGCGCCGCAAGGACGGCGCGTGGCTGTGGGCCGACGTCACCACCTGCCTGGTGCGCGGCGCCGACGCCCAGCCGCTGCACTTCGTCACGGTGCTGAGCGATGTCTCCGAGCGCAAGCGCGCCGAGCAGGAGGTGGACCGGTTCCGCGCCGCGATGGATGCCTCCGCGGATGCGATTTTCATCGCCGAGCCGGGGACGATGCGCCTCCTGTACGTGAACGAGACGGCGTGCCTGAGGCTTGGGCTCAGCCGCGAAGAGCTGCTCGAGACGCCGGTGTACCAGCTCCTCGGCCGCACCCGCGAGCAGCTCGCGCGCGAGCACGAGGACATCATCGCGGCGGGAAGTCGCGGCACGCGTACCGAAACGCGCTATCGCCGCGGCGACGGCGCGCGCGGTTGGACTGAGCTGCATCGCAAGGCGCTCGCCACCGAGGACGGTGCCGTGATCGTCACCGTGGCGCGCGATGTCACCGAGCGCAAGGCGCAACAGGCGAAGATCGAGCGCCTGAGCCGCATGCACGCGATGCTGAGCGGCATCAACGCGGCCATCGTGCGCATGCGCGACCGCGAGCAGCTGTTTCGCGAATGTTGCCGCATCGCGCACGAGGCCGGGGGCTTCGATGCGGTGTGGATCGGACTGGTCGATCCGCAGCAGAGCATCCTGCAGGCGGTCGCCTGTCACGGACAGGACGAGCGCGTCGGCCCGCTACTTGCCGGATGCTTTGCGCTCGGGAGCGGCGCCGACGGCGGGCTGCTCGGAGAGATGCTGCGCGAACGGCGGCCGGCGGTGAGCAACGACGCGCCACGCGATGCGCGTGGCGGCATCCCGGGAGTGACCTCGGGCGATGGCATCCGCTCGGCGGCATTGCTGCCGCTGACCGCCGGCGACAGCGTCATGGGAGTCATGGCGCTCTATTCGCCGGTCGGCGGCCATTTCGATGCGGCCGAAGTGAAGCTGCTGTCGCAGCTCGCGGCCGACATCTCCTTCGCCCTCGAGAGCCTCGCGAAGAGCGAGCGGGCCACCTACCTTGCACTCTACGACGAGCTGACGGGACTGCCGAACCGGCGGTTGTTCGCCGAGCGGCTCGCGCAGTGCATGCGCGCCGCGGGTCAGGCCCAGGGCCGGCTCGCGCTGGTGCTGATGGACATCGAGCGCCTGCGTGCCGTCAACAAATCCCTCGGCTGGCGCGCCGGGGACGCGGTGCTGCGCATGGTGGGCACGCGGCTGACCGCGGCGGTGGGCGCCGCCGCGGCCGGGCGGATCGACTCGAATTACTTCGCGCTCGTGCTGCCGAGCGTCAGGGACGCGGGCGATGCCGAACGGCAGCTGTCGGGCGTCGCGCGCAGCTGCTTTGCCGAGCCCTTCGTGGTCGAGGGGACGGAGCTGCGCATGGGGGCAAAGGCCGGTCTCGCCCTCTTTCCGAACGACGGCGTCGACGCCGAGACGCTGCTCGTGAACGCGGAGAGCGCGCTGCGCAGGGCGAAGGCGACCGGCGAACGCAACTTCTTCTACGCGCCCGACGACAGCGAGCGCACCGGATCGTGGCTGCGGCTCGAGAACAAGCTCGGCCGCGCGCTCGAGCGCGGGGAGTTCACGCTCCATTACCAGCCCAAGGTCGACACCGTGACGCGCTGCGTGGCGGGCGTCGAGGCGCTCATCCGCTGGCAGAGCCCCGAGCTCGGGCTGGTGCCGCCGGCGCAGTTCATCCCGCTCACCGAGCAGACCGGCATGATCCTCGAAGTGGGCGCCTGGGCACTCGAGCGCGCCGCCCTCGATCAGCGCCGCTGGGCGGAGCAGGGCTTCGAGGCACTGCGGGTGGCGGTCAACGTATCGGCGATCCAGCTGCGCCAGCGCGACTTCGTGCGCACCGTCGAGCAGGCGATCCGCGCCGGCGCGGGACCGTGCAGCATCGACCTCGAGATCACCGAGAGCCTGGTGATGGATGACGTCAAGGAGAACATCCGCAGACTGGAGGAGCTGCGTGCACTCGGAGTCGAGATTGCGATCGACGATTTCGGCACCGGGTACTCCTCGCTCGCCTACCTCACCAAGCTTCCGGTCGCAGGCATCAAGATCGATCGCTCCTTCGTGAGCGCGATGCTGACGGATCCCGCTTCCATGACGCTGGTGCAGACGATCATCTCGCTCTCGCATACGCTCGGCCGCAAGGTCATCGCCGAGGGCGTCGAGCAGGAAGAGCAGGCGCGGTACCTGCGGCTGCTGCGCTGTGACCAGATGCAGGGCTACCTGGTGAGCCGGCCGCTCCCGTACGAGGAATTGATGGGCTTTCTCGCCCAGAGCGGTGTGCCCGCCGCCGCGGCCGGCCCGCGGACGTGAGCTGCATCGCAGTTTGGCAAAAGCCGCGCTGCGCCGGCCTCAGTGGCCGGTTTTGCGGCCGATACAGGCGTTGGCGGTCTCAACAGGCGAGCGGGCCACCGGGCCCGGCCCCCGCCACCCACTGTCGTCGTTCGCCCGGGGGGGTCGTTGATGAAGGCGGCCGTACCTGCAGAGTCCATGTTCGCCTCTTACGCGCAGCTCACTAAGGTGCTGCTGCCGGAGGCGAAGGGGATCGCGCTGCTCGACGGCTCGCTCGCGGCTTTCGGCCACACGGGCAGCGCCGACCCCAAGGCGCTCGCCGCCTGGCTGCGCCAGCTCGGATGGACCGAGCGCACGGCCCGCATCCCGACCTGCAGCGCGCCGCGCAAGGGCTGCTGCGCCACGGCCATTCCGCTCGAGCGCACCGACGGCACGCTACTCGGCGTGCTATGCATCGTCGAGCCCGCGGCTTCGGCAGCGGCCGGCTCCCCCAGGAATGCCCGCTCCATCACGCAGAAGCTCAAGCCGGTGCTCGACAGCCTGCACCGGGAGCTCGCCGCGGTAACTCCCGAGCGCACCCGCAAACAACAGGTGCTCACCGAGCGCACCGCCGAGCTCGAATGGCTGTTCAAGGTCACGGCGAACCTGCACGGCGCTACCGACGACCGCCACGTCCTCGAGGAGCTCCTGAGCGCGGCGACCGAGCGTCTCAAGTGCTCGTTCGGCGTCATCGTCGTGCCGGACCGGCGGCTCACCCTCGAGCACGTGCGCGACGCCGAGCACGCCGACTTGCTGCGCGCCTCGTGGCAACAGGCCCACAAGGCGCTCCTGACCTGGGTCGAGCGGCGCCGGCGTCCGCTGCTCGCCAACGGCACCGGGCGCGGCGGGCAGAAGCTCGCGCGCTGCAAACTGCTCGCGGTGCCGATCATGCGCGACAGCGGGCGCGTGATGGGCCTGATGGCATTCTTCAACGCGCCCGACGGCGCGGATTTCGAGCGCCGCCACATATTCCTCGCGCGCCACCTCGGCAAGCAGACCGCCGGCCTCGTCGAGGCGCAGTTCGATCTCATGACCGGTCTTTACACGCGCGAGGGGCTCACCCAGATGTACCGCCGTCTGGCGGACCCGGCCGACGGCGCCGAGCGCAGCGTGCTGTACGTCGACATCGACCACATGCATGTCGTGAACGAGCTGCATGGCTTCGAGCTCGGCAACGAGTTGATCGTGCGGATCGCCGATCTGCTGGCGCCGCCGCTCCTGCCCGAAGGCGCGCTCGCGGCGCGCATCTCCGCGGATCGCTTCGCGGTCGTGTTTCCCGACATCGACACCCGCGGCGCCGTCGCGGTCGCTACCCGGCTGCAGGAGGCGGCGGGCCGGCTGGCCTTGGGTCCCGCCGGCAATCCGGTCGAGGTGTCGCTCAGCTGCGGCGTCGCGGCGCTCATCGCCATGCCGCAGGGGCTGGCACGGGCGCTCGCCGCCGCCGAAATCGCCTGCAAGTCCGCGAAGAACCGCGGGCGGCGGCGCGTCGAGCTCTACGCCTGCGACGATCAGAGCATGATGCGCCGCCACGACGACGTGGTCGCCGTGGGCCAGCTGCGCTCGGCCTTCAAGAGCGACCGGCTGCTGCTCTACGCGCAGCGCATCGTGCCGCTGCAGAACGCGAGTCTGCCGGGCGGGTACGAGATCCTGATGCGGCTGCGGACCGCGGACGGCGGGGTCGTCGCCCCCGGCGCCCTGATCAACGCCGCCAATCGCTATCAGCTGCTGCCCTCGGTCGATCGCTGGATCTCGCAGCGCGCGCTGCAGACCCTGGCTCCCTACCGGCGCATGCTGCAGAGCCGCGGCATCAGCGTGTCGATCAACATCTCCGGCCAGTCGCTCGGCGACGAGACGTTCATTCACCAGCTGCGCGAGCACCTCAAGGCCGCGAGCCTCCCGCCCGGGGCGCTGACCATCGAGATCACCGAGCAGGCGGCGCTGCGCAGCCTCGCGCGCGCCAGCGAGCTGATCCAGATGCTCAAGCCCCTCGGCTGCCAGTTCGCGCTCGATGACTTCGGCACCGGCGCGAACTCGCTGACTTACCTCAAAACGCTCGCCGTGCAGCGCGTCAAGATCGACGGCAGCTTCGTGCGCGACATCGTGACCAATCCGCGTTCCCAGGCCGTGGTCGCCGGGATCGTCGAGCTCGCCCGCGGGTTCGAGGTCAACACCGTGGCGGAATTCGTCGAGAACGAGGCGATCGCGGATACGGTTCGCAAGCTCGGTGTCGACTATGCCCAGGGTTACGCGTTCGGCAGGCCCGAGCCGCTGCCGGAACTACTGGAAAGCCTGGTGCACGAGGAATCGCGGCGCATGCACCGCCTGTTTCTCGAGATGTAAGGCCGTGTGACCTCAGCGGCCGCCGGGTGCGGCCGCGGCGCCCGTGAGCGCGCGGCAGGTCGACTCGCGCAGCGTCTCGAGCTCAGCGAGCGCACCGGCGGCAATGGCCTCGCCCGCGCGCGCGCGCCACTCGATGTCCGCGCAGCGTGCCGCGAGCGCGGTGCCTCCGAGCGCGCTGGCCGAGCCGCGCAGCTTGTGCGCCGCCTGCCGCAATACCGGAAGGTCCTGCCGGCGCAGCGCCCCCTGCATCGCCGCGAGCTGCTCGCGCGAGGACTGGGCGAAGCGCGCCGCCAGGTGCGCGAAGTCCGCACCCGCCGCGGCACGCATTTCCGCGAGATGGGCGTCATCGAGCAGCGCCAGGGCCGCGGGCGGGGCTGAGGCCGGCGCAGGCCGGGCGGGAGCCGGCGCGCTCGGCGCGCCCGCGCACCAGCGTTGCAGCAGCGCGCCGATGGCCTCGAGGCTGAGCGGCTTCGGCAGGAAGTCGTCCATGCCGCTCGCGGCGCAGCGGACGCGTTCCTCGCGCGAGGTGCTGGCCGAAACGCCGACGATCGGCAGCCGCGCGCCCTGCGTCGCGCTCTCCTGCGAGCGGATCGCGCGCGTGCAATCGAAGCCGTCGAGCCCGGGCATGTGGCAGTCCATCAGTATCAGCGCGGGACGCACGGCGCGCAGCCGCTCGAGCGCTGCGTGCCCCTCGGCCGCGAATGCGACCCGGCAGCCCCATGCCCCGAGGATGACGGCGGCCACCTCGCGGTTCACCTCGTTGTCGTCGACCACCAGAACCGTCACGTCGAAGCGGCGCTCGGGCCGCGTGCCGGCGCCGGCGGCCGCATCGGCCACGGCGAGCGGCCGCGAGGCGAGGGTCAGCGGCAGTGCGAAGGAGAAGCGGCTGCCGCGGCCGGGTGCGCTCGAGACCTCGATCTCCGCTCCCATCATCCCGAGCAGCTGCTTGGAGATCGCGAGTCCGAGGCCGCTGCCGCCGTATCTGCGGCTGGTGGAGGCTTCCGCCTGCGTGAAGGCCGTGAACAGCGTGCGCTGCGCCTCGCGGGCAATACCGATCCCGGAGTCCTCGACGGCGAAGCGCACCACGAGCTCCGCCCCCGCCGCGGGCTCGCGCTCGAGCCGTACGCACACGAAGCCCTGGGCGGTGAATTTGAGCGCATTGCTCACGAGATTGCCGAGCACCTGCATCAGGCGGGTGGGATCGCCGGCCACGGCGCGCGGCACGCCCTCGGCGATCGCGAGCTCGAGGGAGAGGTGCTTGCGCTCGGCTTCCCGGTTCCAGAGGAGGATCAGCCGGCGCATGAGCGCATGCAGATCGAAATCGAGGGTCTCGAGCTCGAGCTTGCCGGCCTCGATCTTGGAGAAGTCGAGGATGTCGTCGATGATGGAGAGCAGCGATGCCGCACAGGCGTGCGCCGTATCGGCATAGCCCGCCTGGCGCGGATCGCTGAGGCCGCTGCGTAGCACGTCGAGCATTCCGAGCACGCCGTTCATGGGGGTGCGGATCTCGTGGCTCATGCGCGCCAGGAACTCGCTCTTGGCAGCGTCCGCGCGCTCGGCGGCGGCCACCGCGCGCGCCGCCTCGCTGGTGCGCTCGCGCACGCGGGCTTCGAGCTCGGCATTGAGGCGGCTGAGCTCCTGGTTCTTCTGGTAGAGGTCCTGGGAGGTGGCCTCGAGCACCGCATCGAGAACCGCCTGCGCTTCGCGGCGTGAGCCGCGCTCCTGGTCCAACTCCTCCCGCAGACGGCGCACGGCCGCCGATTCGCGATCGGCGGTGGCGGGCGTGGGCGTGGGGTCGGGCAGGGTCGATGACATACAATGCGCGCGCAGGGGGCCTGCAACGCTATCGGCGGCACGCTGCGGAAACTTGAGGGAGGCGCAACGCCCGATGGGCACGGACGAAAGGATCGATTTGCGGAACCGCACGGTGATGATCGTCGACGACGACGACGTCATCCGGGGTCTGCTGCGCTCGCTGCTGCGCGTCGCGGGTCTGGTGGTGGTCGCGGAGAGCCCCGGGGCGGAGCGCGCCCTGGCGGACTACAAGCGGTTGCGCCCCGAAATCGTCTGCCTCGACATCGACATGCCCGGGACCGACGGGCTCGCGGTGCTCGGCCAGATCCGCGAGCTGAGTGAGGATGTCATCGTCATCATGATCAGCGCCGAGACCACCGAGGGCAATACCCGCAAGGCGATCGAGGCGAAGGCCGACGGCGTCATCGCCAAGCCGTTCACGACCGCGCGCGTGACCGGAGCCATCGAGAGAGCCCTCAGGCGGCGTTCGAATCCCTGAAGCGCAGCGGTGCGCGGCGCGCCTAGCGCAGGTAGCGGTCGAACCAGGCGAGGGTGCGCTGCATGGCATCGGCCGTGTGCGCGGGCTCGCGCAGTCCGTGACCCTCGCCCGGGTAGATCATGACCGAGGTCGGCACGCCGAGCTCGCGCAGGGCATGCCAGAACTCCACCGTCTGCGAGGCCGGGCACTCGATGTCGCGCTCGCCGACGTAGGCGAAGGTGGGCGTGCGGACGTTGCGGATGAAGTCGATGGGCGAGGAGCGCGCGTAGACCCCGGGGTCCAGGTAGACGCTGGCACCGAAGTAGGGGAGCAGCCACTCATCGATGCCGTTCTCGCCGTAGTAGCTTTGCCAGTTGCTCACCCCGGCGGCGGCGACGCCCGCCTTGAAGCGCTGCGTCTGCGTGACCGCCCACATGGTCATGAAGCCGCCGTAGCTGCCGCCCGTGACCCCGAGCCGCGCCTCGTCGATCGGGGCGCCGGCCTCGCTCGCGTCGATTCCGGCGAGGATGTCGCGCAGGTCGCCGTGCCCGAGATCGCGCACGTTGGCGAGCGTGAATGCCTCACCCTGGCCGTAGCTGCCGCGGGGGTTGGGCCGGAATACCGCCCAGCCGCGCTTCAGCATCTCCTCCTGGGTGCCGGGACCGGCGAAGGCCGGCACGGCGGCCGCCGCCGGGCCGCCATGGATGATCGTGACCAGTGGCACCTTGCCCCGGGCCCCCGCCGGCAGCAGCAGCCAGCCCTGCACATTCCAACCCTCGCTCTTCCAATGGAGGCTGCGCACCTCAGCGAGGCTCGTGAGTCCCGCATTGAGGTGCGTCAGGTCCCGCCAGTGCCCGGGCGTGCCGACTTCGATCTCCGGCGGCGCCGCGTAGCTCTCGTGATGGGCGGCGCGCAATTCCGCAGGGCAGGCGTCCGAGCGCACCGCGGCGTCGCTCTCGAGCGAGTCGGCCTCGCTGCCGAGGACACTCAGCGCGCGCGGCGCCGTCCCTGCGCCGAGATCGACGAGCTGCTGCCGGTCGTCCGCGAGCAGCGCCGCCTGCAGCGTCCCCGTGCAGCTCCAGCCGAGCGCGCGCGCCGAGGCCGGCATGGCGGGGGTGAGGTTCACCGCGGTGCCGCCGGCGAGCGGCACGCTGTAGACATCGCCTCCGGTCGAGCCGAAGTCGCTCATGATGCCGCCGATGAAGGCGACGGTCCTGCCGTCGGGCGACACCGTGGGTTTGGCGATCTGCTGGCGCGGGTCGCTCTGGGCATAGAGGGTGCGTGCGGGAGCGGCGTCGCGGCCGAACGCGTACAGCGTCGCGGTCCACCAGTGACTGTCGCCGTCGCCGGGCGAGGCCGTGCCGATGAAGCCGCTGCCGTCGGGCAGCCAGTCGTACTCGTAGACGAAGAGCCCGGGCGGGGAGGCCCAGCGCAGCGCGTGCCCGGCGAGGGTGGCGATGCGCTGCTCGGGGGGCGGCGCATCGAGGTCGCCCGCGATCGCCGCGCCCGCCTCGGTCGCGCCGACCTCCTTGCGGGCGTTCTCGGTCGCCAGCAGCGCGAGCGTGCCGTGATGGTACTTGAGGCCGGTGAGGGTTCCCTTGAACTCGAGCAGCTGCGTGAGCTCCGTACCGTCGGCGGCGACGGAATACAGCGAGTACTGATGATGACCCGGGATACGCAGCGCGAAGAACAGCATCTTGCCGTCGTCGGACCAAGCGACCGAGCCCGGCCAGCACTGCGGCACGTGTCCGCACGGCAGCGCGACCCGCACCGCCGCCCCCGAGGCGAGGGAACGGATGACGAGGTCGCGCAGGTCCGGCAGCGATCCGCCGATGGGCGCATCGCCCTCGACCGCGGCGACGTGTTTCGCGTCCGGGGAGAGATGCACCGCCAGATAGCGGTGTACGCGACGCGTGTCGGGCGCGTCGGCGGCGGCGCGCAATGGTGTGGCGGCGGCGGCCAGCAGTGCGAGCACGAGGAGGGCGCGTTGCATTCTGGCGGTCCCTGCTGAAAAGTGTGAGATTCTCCCACATCGGGCGAGGAAGGAGCACACATGCAGGCACGCACACTCGGCGGGAGCGGACTCGAGGTCTCGGCGATCGGTCTTGGCTGCATGGGGTTGACGTACGCCTACGGACCTGCGACCGATCACGACACGGCGATCGCGTTCCTGCGGGCGGCGGTCGAGCGCGGTGTCACCTTCTTCGACACCGCCGAGGTTTACGGACCGTACACGAACGAAGCTCTCGTCGGTGAGGCGCTCGCGCCGTTCCGTGGCTGGGTGGTGATCGCCACCAAGTTCGGCTTCAGGATCGACGCCGAGGGCCGCCAGGCGGGCCTCGACAGCCGGCCGGCGCACATCCGCGAGGTGGCCGAAGCCTCGCTCAGGCGTCTCGGGGTCGATGCGCTCGATCTCTTCTACCAGCACCGGGTCGATCCCGAGGTGCCGATCGAGGAGGTTGCCGGTGCGGTGCGCGACCTCATCCGTGCGGGCAAGGTCCGGCACTTCGGCATGTCGGAGGCGGGCGTGCAGACGATCCGCCGCGCACACGCGGTGCAACCTGTGACGGCGCTGCAATGCGAGTACTCACTCTGGTGGCGCGAGCCGGAGACTGAGCTGCTCCCGGCGCTCGAGGAGCTCGGCATCGGCCTGGTTGCCTACAGTCCGCTCGGCCGCGGCATGCTCACCGGCAAGATCGATGCACGGACACAATTCGCGAGCGACGACTTTCGCAACCAGCTGCCGCGCTTCACGCCCGAAGCCCGGCGGGCGAACCAGGTGTTCGTCGATCTCATCGGCAGCCTCGCCGCACGCCGGCACATCACCCAGGCGCAGCTCGCCCTCGGCTGGCTGCTGGCGCAGAAGCCCTGGATCGTGCCGATTCCCGGCACGACGAAGCTCGGCCGGCTCGAGGAGAATCTCGGCGCGGCGGCGGTGGCGCTGACGCCCGCGGAGCTCGGCGAGATCGATGCCGCGGCCGCCGGGATCAAGCTCGAGGGCGCGCGCTATCCGGAGAGCCTGAGCCGCATGCTCGGGCGCTGAGCTCGCCGCGTGGGGGCCGGATGCGGCGTCAGCGCCGCGCCGCAGGACCGGTGAGCGAGGCGCCCGTGAGCCGTCCGATCGCACCGAGCGTCGTCTGGGCGGCATTCAGCCCCAGGCGGAAGTCGGCGTCGCTGTAGGTCTCGTAGACGTCGGTGGGCTGATGCCAGTTGGGGTCCCAGCCGTTGCCGATTTGCGTACCGCGCTCGTTCTCGCGCACGCTGATCGCGGGAATCAGATCCATGAAGGGCGTGCTGTCGGTGTTGGTCATATGGGGACCGACGCTCGCCGGGTAGTCGGTGGCGTAGGCCTCGTTCGCCGCATACAAGGCCCACGCGAGCTGCTGTGCGCCGCCGGCCTGCTTTGCCTGCGCCTGGAACTCGATGTTGACGTCGGCCTCGGGCCGCTGCGCGGGACTCAGCGTGCCGTCGGCGCGCGGCATGCCATGATCGAACATCATCATGTCGTGCTGCACCATGCCGAGCCAGCGCGGCTCGGGGTAGCGCCCCGAGCCCGGCGGCGACTCGATGCCCTGCAGCGGCGAGCGCTGGTCGACGTAGGCGTACGCGCCGTTCAGGCCCGTCTCCTCGTTGTTCCACAGCGCGAAACGAATGGAGCGCTCGGTTTTCACATCGGGGCTCGAGAAGATCCGCGCGAGCTCCATGACGAGCGCGGTGCCGGAACCGTCGTCATTCGCCGCCTCACCCCAGCCGATGCCGTCCATGTGCGCGCCGACGATGTACATCTCGTCCGGGTGCGTGCTGCCCACCTTGGTGCAATAGACCTCCTCGCGCTCGCCCGGGGTGCTGGGCTCGGCATCGAGCGCGCGCAGCGCGGCATCGCCCTGGCGCCCGGGGTCGTTGTTCACCCCGGTAGGCGCGCGCTCGCCGCGAAAGCGGCCGCCGCCCTGGGGCGCGCCGCGCGCCACCGGCGGTCCGCTCGGGTTGCGCTTCTGCTCTGGCGAGTACGTATAGCGCAGGCGCGCCACGTCGGCGCAGCCATAGGCGCGCAGCTGCGCCTCGATCCAGTCGATGGCATCGCGGTTACGCCGGGTGCCCTGGCGGCGGTCGCCGAAGCGCGTCAGCCCCTTGATGGTCGCCTTGTAGCGCTCGAGATCGAGGCGGGCGGCGAGTTGCGCGACGGGATCATCGGCCGGCGCGGCGCTAGCTGCGGGCTCGGCCGCCGCGAGCCGCGCTGCAGCCGACAGGGCGAGAGCGCCGGACACGCCCCCGATGAGGACTCGCGACAGGACTGAGCTCATGAACGCCTCCGCGTCGATGCTGGGGCGAGCGATCCTAGCGCAAACGCAGCCAGTTGCGCCGGGCGAGCAGAGCCAGGATGACTCCGGCGAGGAACGCGAGGCCGACGTTCCACAGGGCAAAGGCTGCCGTGGTGAGCGTCACGAAGCGCTCGACCTTGTTCTTGCTGAAGTCGCACGAGCCGAGCGCGAGCTGCGCTCCGGTGAGAAACAGGATCACCCCGAGCACCGGGTGGGCGAACAGATCGAAGAGCGCGCGGATCGAGCCGCTGAAGAAGAGCGCGAGGCCAAGGAGGCACGAGCCGAGGATGATGGGCGCGCCGCCGGTGCGCGCGCCGAAGGCGACATGCCCGGCCATGCCGCCCGCGCCGTGACACATGGGCACGCCGCCCAGGGCGGCACCGGCGAGATTCATGAGGCCGGTCGAGGTCGCGACCCCGTTGTCGGTGACGGGGCGCGCGGGGAACAGCCGGTTGTTCTCCTCGCGGATGGCGATCACGGCGTTGCCGAGCGTGAGGGGCAGCTGCGGCAGGGCGAGGAGCGTCGTGCCGATGAGGAGGTCATGCCAGCCGATCCCGAGGAGCGCGAAGGAAGGCAGGTGCAGCGCGGGCCGGGCCGCGAGCACCTTGTGCAGCAGCTCGGGATGGGCGACCGCGCCGCAGCCGATGCCAAAGAGCAGCAGCAGGAACATCGCCGGCACGACGCGGTTGGTCAGCAGCAGCAGGGCGCCGAGGAGGGCGCTGGCCGCGAGAATCCAGCCTTCGTTCATCATGCGGATGCCGTGGAGCATGAAACCGATGCCGAGGCCGAGAACGATGCCGATGACCACGAAGCGCGGCACGAGGCTCGTGACGCGGCGCGCGGCGCCCGTCAGGCCGAGCGCCAGCCAGATCACCCCGGTCGCGAGGCTCGCGGCGGTGACGGTTGCGGCGGTGATGGTCGCCGTCTGTGCGGCCTGGGTGGCCGCGACCGCACCGATCGCCTTCATCGGTTGCACGGGGAACGGAGTCTTGTAGTAGAGGCCGCAGACCACCATCGCGGCGCCGAAGCTCAGGAGCAGGCCGAACGGATCGACGTTCACGACGGCGATATAAGCGACCGCGAACGGCACGAACGTGCCCAGGTCGCCGAAGGCCCCCGCCCATTCCATGCGATCGAAGCGATTGGACGGCGGCCGGGTTAGCGCGGCATCGGACTCCTGCATCCGCCTAGAATAGTGCGGATCCGGCCGCGCCGTGGCGGGTCTTTAGCGGCGCGGCTCTCCGTGTCCGCGCAGCGCGAGACCCAGCAGAAAGCCCGTCGCCGCGACGATCGCGAGCGATTTCCCGGGGTTGTCGCGCAACGCATGGCTCGCGGTGCGGGCGGCATCGGCGACCCGCTTGCGCGTGCTCTCCTGGAGCTTCTCGAGGCGCCCCTGCGCATCCTGCAGCGCGTCGCGCCAGTCGGACACGGCCGCCTCGGCGTGTGCGCGCGTATCGCCGCTGGAGGTTGCCAGCAGCTTCTCCAGTTCCGCGACGACCTTCTGCACGTCGTCGAACAACGTCTCGATGGTGGTTTTCATAGGGACTCTAGTGACTGCGAAGACTGAGGATGTAACGGGCGACGTCGCGCGCCTGCTCCTCGGTGAGCATGGGGTCCGGCATCGCCATCGGGAGCTTGCCCTCGTCCCAGTGGGTCGTCGTGATGAAGCGGCGCAGCGTCTCGACACTCGTGCCGGGCCGGTTGGCGATCTCGCGGAAAGCCGGCGTCGGGGTAATGAGGAGCGGCGGGTATTCCTGGTCGGCCGCCACGACGTGGCAGGCCGAGCAGATGAGCCGGGCGATGTGCTCGCCGTGCGCCAGCGAGGGCGTGCTCGGCACTCCGTCCGCCACGGCCCACGGGCCGCACAACATGCCGAGCAGCGCACAGCTCAAGACCCGTCCGATCCGCCGGATGATCACAAGACGCCTCCACCTCCGAACGCCGCGGCCCGATCCTGCGCCCGGCTGCGCCCACGCGGCCATAGGCAGAACTCCCGATGACGGCCCGGCGCTTGCGGCGTAGCTTCGGGCAGTACCGTGAGCCGCGTGTCGACAAGCAGAACCGAGGAGCGCCGCGGGCGCAATGGCGCGCGGTTGCGACTCCCGGCCGCCGCCGTCGCGCTGGCGCTGACCGCCGCGGGCTTGCCCGCCGTACCGGCCGGTGATGCGCCGCGCGCCGCGCGTGAGTTGCATGCCGCGCTCGAGGCCACGCCGGACACGGCGCACGGGGCGCGGCTCTTCGCGATCTGCCTCGAGTGTCACGGTCCCCATGGTGAAGGCAACGCGAGCGGCTGGCCGCCGCAGATCGCCGGGCAGCACCGTGGCGTGATCGTCAAGGAGCTCGTCGACTATCGCGCGGGGTTGCGCTGGTACGATCCAATGGAACGCATCGCGGGCCGTCACGTGCTCGGCTCGACCCAGGACGTCGCCGACGTCGCCGCTTATGCGGCGAGCCTCAATCCCTCGCCGGACACGACTCCGGGACCGCGCCGCGGGCTCGAGACGGGCGCCGGGCTCTACGTTCGCCGCTGTCAGTGGTGTCATGGCGTCAGGGGCGAGGGGAACGATGCCCGGCTGGTACCGCGCGTGGCCGGACAGCAGTACGAATACCTGCTGCGGCAGCTGCGCGACACGATCGAAGGACGCCGGCCGAACATGCGTGCGCAGCACCTGCGGGTCATCGAGGGCTGCACCATGGAGGAGCTCATGGAGCTCGCGAGCTACATGTCGCGCCTCGACCGGCCGGAAAGATCCTGATCAGCTGCGCCGGCGGCGCTCGTAGTCCTCGAGCTGGCGGCGCGCCGCCTGGAAGGCATCGCGCAGCCCTCCTTCCCCGCGCGGGCCGGGTCGTCCAGACAGCGCGCCGCTTCGACCGTGTCCGGTTCTCCTCATCAAGACGGCCGGCGCCTATGCGGCGCCGCTGATCCTGGCGGCCGTCGATCCGGCCCGCTCGCACGGCAAGCCCTCATCGCTCGATGACGGCATACTGAGCGCCGCGGCCACGATGCGCGCGGCTACGCAGGGAACACTGCACGTCTTGCATGCGGGCGCTTCCTGGGAGGAGGCCATCCGCAAGCGGCCCGATCTGCAGGACCTTCCGGCGGCGGTGCAGGAAGACATCCGCGGCGCCTGGTGGAACGGGATCCGCGAGCAGGTGAGCGCACTCGCGCGGCGTCACGCTGTCACCGATGATTGCGTGGAGGTGATCGAGGGCGAGGCCGCGGAGCTGGTGCCGCGGGTCGCGCACAGTCATTCGGCCGCGATCGTGGCACTGGGCGCCGTCTCGCGGTCCGCTCTGGGCCGGGCCCTGATCGGTCACACGGCCGAGCGGGTGCTGGATGCGCTCGAGTGCGATGTGCTGATCGTCAAGCCCGCGGACTTCAGGACCCCGGTCAGCCGGGAATCGACGCATCGCGTCGTGCAGGACACGGCTCAGGTTCCCGGCAACCCCGCCTCGTAGCAGGGGTCGAGTGCGGCCCGTCGACGCCCCGGCCGATTGCCGCCTGCCGAGCTTCTGCGGGATGATTGGCCATGCGAGGCCGAACGATCCTGCGCGCGCTCGTCGCGAGCCTGTGCGCCGCGGTGCTGCTGTGGCAGCACTTCCATGCGAGACCGGCCGCTCGGGCGGGCGCGGCTCGCGCTTCGGAGTTTGCGTCCGGCACGGCATTCGCGATGGCTGCGGACAAGCCGCTGCCGCCTCGCCACTGGCAGCTCGGGGCGCTGAACCTGACTTCGTGCGAGCTGCCCCATCTACTGAGTGGTGCGACGACGGCGGCGTGGTGCGCGGACCTTAAGGTCGCCGAGAACCCTGCTCGCGCTGACGGCCGCCACATCGGGCTGCACCTCGCCGTGATTCGCAGCGAGGCCGCAAGGCCCGAGGCCGACATCGTGGTCCTCATCGCCGGCGGTCCGGGCGAGGCAGCCACCCAGTCCTTCGCCGACACGGCCCTGTACGCGGGCTTGCTCAAGCACCACGACGTGCTGCTCCTCGATCAGCGCGGCACCGGCGGCTCGAACCCCCTCAACTGCAAGCGGACCGCGGAGGGTTTGCGCGCGCTGCCGTCCGGGACCGCGGCGCCCGGCGCGGATGAGATCCGCAGGCGGGTCGCGAGCTGCCTCGCGGAAGTGCAAGCGGTGGCCGATCCGCGCTACTACACCACGACCCTCGCGGTGCAGGATCTCGAGAACGTGCGCCGGGCGCTCGGCGCGCCGCCCTTCGACCTGATCGGCGTCTCTTATGGCACGCGCGTCGCGCAGCAATACCTGATGCGCCACCCGGACGGCGTGCGCAGCGTCGTGCTCGACTCGCCGGCGCCCAATCAACTGTTCCTCGGTGAGGGATTTGCGGCCAGCCTGGAGGCGGCGCTCAAGGACGACTTCGCCGATTGCCGCGCGGCGCCGGCGTGCAGGCGTGCCTTCGGCGATCCCATGCAGACCCTGCACGCACTGCGCGACGGGCTGCACGCGGGAGCGCAACAGGTGAGCTTCCGGGATCCACGCACCTTCCTCACGGTTTCGCGGCGGCTGACGCCGGACCTGCTGGTGGGCGTGGTACGCCTCTTCGCCTACGAGCCGGAGACCGCGGCGCTGCTGCCGCTCTCGATCGATGCCGCCGCGCACGGCGACTTCGCCCCGCTCCTCGGCCAGCAGCGTCTGCTCGATGCCGATCTCGCCGGCGATATGAACGGCGGCATGGCGATGAGCGTCATCTGCAGCGAGGACGCCGGGGGACTGCGCGCCCGGTCGCAGGACGCCGACACGATGCTCGGCAATGTGCTCGTGGAGGAGATCGAGGCCCAGTGCAGCGTCTGGCCGCATGGCGCCATGCCCGCCGACTTCCACGCGCCGCTGCGCAGCGGCAAGCCGATCCTGATCCTCTCGGGCGCGCGCGACCCCGTCACGCCGCCCGAGTACGGCGCAGCGATCATGCCGGGACTGAGCAACGCGCGGCACCTGGTACTCAGGGGTCAGGGTCATGCGGTGCTCGCGCGCGGCTGCATGCCGCAGCTGCTCGAGCGGTTCATCGAGCGCCCCGAGCCCGCGAGGCTCGACGCCCGCTGCCTCGAGCGTCTCGGGCCGACGCCGGCCTTCGTCAACTTCAACGGAGCCGCGCCATGATCCAGGTCGAGAATCTGCGCAAAGCCTTCGGCAAGGTCCGGGCGGTCGATGGGGTGAGCTTCACCGCGCGCGACGGCGAGATCACGGGCCTCCTCGGGCCGAACGGCGCGGGCAAGACGACCACGCTGCGGATGCTCTACACCCTGATGCGTCCGGATGCGGGGCGTGTGCTGGTCGATGGGATCGACGCCGCGGCCGATCCACTCGCGGTGCGCCGGCGCCTCGGCGTGCTGCCCGATGCGCGCGGTCTCTACAAGCGCCTCAGCGCCCGCGAGAACATCGATTACTTCGCTGCGCTCCAGGGAGTGCCGGGCGCCGAGGGCGCGCGCCGCCGCGAGGCGCTCATCGAGGTGCTGGAGATGCGCGACTTCGCCGACCGCCGTGCGGAGGGCTATTCGCAGGGGCAGCGCGTCAAGACCGCGATCGCGCGCGCACTCGTACATGACCCCCGCAACGTGCTGCTCGATGAGCCGACCAACGGTCTCGACGTGATGGCCACGCGGCGCATGCGGGAGTTCATGCGCGCTCTGCGGGCCGAGGGGCGCTGCGTGCTGTTCTCGAGCCACATCATGCAGGAGGTGGCGCAGCTGTGTGACCGCATCGTCGTCATCGCCCGCGGCCGCGTGGTCGCGGAGGAATCGCCGGAGGCGCTGCGCCGGCAGACCGGCGAGTCGAACCTTGAGGACGCGTTCGTGAAGATCATCGGCAGCGGCGAGGGGCTCGCCGCATGAACGTCCCGCTCGTCGTGCTGCTCAAGGAGGTGCGCGAGAGCCTGCGCGACAGGCGCACCCTGATCAACGCTCTCATCACCGGCCCGCTGATCGCCCCGCTGATGTTCGTCATGATCCTGAACGTGGTGATCTCGCGGCAGCTCGGCCAGGCTGAAGGGCCGCTCGAGCTGCCGGTGATCGGGGCGAGTTACGCCCCGAATCTCCTCGAGGCGCTGCGCCAGCAGGGATTCGCGCCGCAGCCGCCAGTCGCGGATCCGATCGCCGCGGTGCGCGCGCGCGATGCGGTCGCGGTGCTGCGCATTCCGGCGGACTTCGGCAAGTCGTGGGAGCAGGGCGACCCGGCGCAGGTCGAGCTCTACTACGATGCCTCGCGACGCGACGAGCAGCAGCCCGTGAATCGCCTGAAGCAGATGCTCGAGCGGTATTCGCGCCTCAATGGCGCCATGCGCCTGGTCGCGCGCGGCCTCTCGCCCGCCTTGTCCACTCCGGTCGTGGTCGCAGAGCGCGACCAGTCGACGCCGCGCTCGCGGGCCGGCGCGCTGTTCTCGATCCTGCCTTATTTCTTCGTGCTGACCGTGTTCATCGGCGGCATGTACCTCGCCATCGATCTGACGGCCGGCGAGCGCGAACGCCAATCGCTCGAACCGCTGTTCGTCAATCCGGTGGCGCGCTGGCGCATCCTGCTCGGCAAGATCGGCGCGATCTGCATCTTCTCGGTGATGAGCCTGCTCATCTGCGTCACGGCGTTCACCGTCGCCGGGCGGCTCATTCCGACGGAGAAGCTCGGGATGGACTTGAGTCTCGGACCGCTCTTCGCCCTCGAAGTGCTGGTGCTGATGCTGCCGCTGGTGCTGCTGCTGGCCGCGCTGCAGACGCTGGTCGCCGCCTTCTCCAGGAGTTACCGGGAAGCGCAGACCTATCTTGGGATCCTCATGCTGGTGCCGGCGCTGCCCTCGGTGCTCCTCAGCGTGCTGCCCGTGAAGACGGTGCCGTGGATGTACGCGGTGCCACTCCTCGGGCAACAGGTCGGCATTACCGAGCTCATCATGGGCGGCGCGGTGACGATGGCCGAGGTCGCGACCTGCCTGCTGTGCGGTTTCGCGGTCGCCGCGCTCACGCTCGCCGTCACCGCCAGCGTCTACGGCTCGGAGCGCCTGGCGATCTCCGCCTGAGCGCGCGCGCCGCCGCCAGTGCGTCGATTCCGCTATCCTAATCGCCCCTCAGGGAGAGACCTCCATGCGACGAGTTCTGCTCACGGTCGCCACGGTGCTGCTCATCTCGTGCGCGGCGCAGCCATCGCCCAAAGCGGCATCCGCCAGTGCGGCCGGCGCTGCGCCGGCGGCACCGCAGCCTGCGGCGCGGGCGCCCTACGCCTCGACCTACCGGGTGCCGTCCGCGCCCGCGACCCTGATCCGCGATGCGACCGTACTGACGGGCAGCGGGACGCGCCTCGAGCACGCCGATGTGCTCATCGAGAACGGCCGCATCAGCGCCGTCGGGCCCAAGCTGGCCGCGCCGGGCGGAGCGCTCGTGATCGAGGCTCCCGGCCGCTGGGTCACGCCGGGCATCATCGACATCCACTCGCACCTCGGTGTCTACGCGACGCCCGCCGTCAACGCACAGTCCGACGGCAACGAGATGACCAATCCGGTCACGCCCAACGTCTGGGCGGAGCACTCGATCTGGCCGCAGGACCCGGGATTCGAGCGGGCCCTCGAGGGCGGGGTCACGACGCTCGAGATCCTGCCGGGTTCGGGCAACCTCATCGGTGGCCGCTCGGTGGTCGTGAAGAACGTGCACGCCACCACCTATCAGGCCATGAAGTTCCCGGATGCCCCCTATGGCCTCAAGATGGCGTGCGGCGAGAATCCCAAGCGCGTGTACGGCAGCAAGGGGCAGTTTCCCTCGACGTTGATGGGAGATGTCGCCGGCTACCGCCAGGCGTTCGCCGATGCGCAGGACTACAGGAATCAGTGGGACAAGTACTATCGCGAACGCGCCGAATACGAGAAGAAGAGCGGCGGTGAGAAGGGTGGCGGTGAGAAGAGCGGCGCGGAGAAGAAGCCGCTCACGCCCCCCGTGCCGCCCAAGCGCGATCTGAAGCTCGAGACTCTGGCCGGCGTTCTCAAGGGCGAGATCCGCGTGCAGATGCATTGCTATCGCTCCGATCAGATGGCGACCATGATCGATGTCGCCGATGAGTTCGGCTTCAAGATCGCCGCCTTTCACCACGCGGTGGAGGCTTACAAGATCTCCGCTCTGCTGGCCGAGCGTGACGTGTGCGCGGCGATGTGGGCGGACTGGTGGGGCTTCAAGATGGAAGCCTACGACGGCATCGAGGAAAACGTCGCGATCGTCGATGCCCCCGCCAACAGCTGCGCGATGTTGCATTCGGACTCCGCCGATGGCATCCAGCGCCTCAATCAGGAGGCGGCCAAAGCCATGGCGCGCGGCGTGCGCGCCGGGCTGAAGATCGGGCCGGAGCGTGCCATCCGCTGGCTGACCGCGAATCCGGCCAGGGCCCTCGGGCTCGACGACCGCATCGGCACGCTCGAGCCCGGCAAGAACGCAGACGTGGTCGTGTGGAACAGGAATCCCTTCAGCGTCTACGCGCTGGCGGATCAGGTCCTGATCGACGGCGCGCTGGTGTTCGACCGTGCGCATCTCCCGTCCAAGCCACCGTCGGATTTCCTGCTGGGGCAAAGCGCCTCCGGGGAGGGCCCATGAGAGCCTCCGGCGCACTCGCCCTGCTCGCGCTCGTCACCGGCGTCAGCGCCGCGCCCGCACAGGAACTCCTGATTCGCAACGCCAGGGTCTACACGGTCTCCGAGGGCGTCCGTGAGGGCACCGACGTGCTGGTGCGCGCGGGCAAGATCGTCGCCGTCGGAGCGAATGTGCAGGCATCAGCGGCGGCGGCACGGGTCGATGCGCGTGGACAGCCGCTCACCCCGGGCCTCTTCGGTGGCCTCTCGCAGATCGGCGCGGTCGAGATTGGCGCCGAGTCCTCGACGGTCGATGGCAATCTCACCTTCAAGGGACCGGACGCCGAGCAGCAGTGGCGTCCCGAGTTCGACATCACCCTGGCGTTCGATGCCCAGTCGACGCTTGTGCCGGTGGCGCGCATCGAGGGCATCACGTGGACGATGCTGGCTCCCGTGGCGGGCAGCACCATCATCGCGGGGCAGGGCGCGGCCGTCACGCTCGATGGCCGCCAGGACGCCGTGTTCCCCGACACCCGCGCGCTGTTCGTCTCGCTCGGCATCGACGGCAAGCGGCTCGCGGGCGGCAGTCGCGCGGGTCTGTACATGCTGCTCGAGCAGGCGATACGCGAGACCCACTCGAAGGAGCCGTTCGGGAGCGACACCCTGCTGCATCCGGCCGGGCGCGAGGTGCTGGCCCGCTATCTCTCGGGTGGGCGCGTGGTATTTGGGGTGGAGCGTGCCTCCGACATCCTCGAAGCGATCGCCTTCGCGCGCAGGCAGGGAATGAAGCCCGTCGTTT
>JAGWMP010000191.1 GCA_028871705.1 Gammaproteobacteria bacterium | reverse complement strand
TATTCCTATGCCGGACATCCCTATGGGCTGCCGGGCAGCTATCGGCTGCCCTTCACGACCTCGTGGATGATCGCCGACGAGCTGCGCCTGAAGCGCTCGCGCGAGCGCGCCGAGAAGATTCTCCTCGCCAGCCGCTGGGACGGCGGCATCGCCTCCGAGGGCATCAATCCCGACACCGCGGTCATGGAGCCCGGCGGCGGCGCCTTCGCCACCGCCGCCGGCTACATCGGGCACGCGATCTGCGAGATCCGGTGCCGCCCGCGGCCATGAGGCGCCCGGGCACGCGCCGGGCCTGGAAGGCAGCGCTCGGCGCCCTCCTCTTCGCCTCGACCGCGAATGCCGCTGCCGCGGGCGCGGAGTACTACCGCCACGTGGTGTTCGACAACAGCCAGCAGCCGGATGCCTACTGGTACAGCGACGCGGTGGCCGTCGCCCCGAGCGCGCTCGAGCAGGCCGCGCGGCACATCCCGGTCGACACGGCGATCTTCCACTCGCCACCGAACGCGCTGCGCCTCGCGTGGGTCTCGCGCGCCGGGGGCGGCTGGCAGGCGAATGTCCACCTCATGAGCTTCCCGAACCGCTACCCGCAGATGAGCGGGCACACCTTGAGTCTCTGGCTCTACTCCGCGGAGCCGATCGCATCCGACGACCTGCCCGAGGTGCTGCTGTCGGATGCGCGCGAGGGACTGCAGGTCGCAACGCGCCCGGGCAGTTTCACGGTGGCCGAGCCCCTCGGGCGCTTCGCGGGCGCCCTGCCCGCGCACCAGTGGACGCGGGTCGAGATCCCGCTCGGCGTGCTGCGCACGGGCTCGGTGTATCCGTTCGACCCGCAATGGCTGCAGAGCGTCGTGTTCCACCAGGGACGCGCCGACGGCGCCCCGCACGTTCTTTTCATCGACGACATCCGCGTCGACGACGGCGCGCCGGCCGCGCCACAGCCCGCTCCGCAGCACGCACCGCAGGGCATCGAGGCGCAGGGCTACGAGCGGCACGCGATCGTGCGCTGGCGCGAGACGGATGCGGAACCGGTGGACCATGTGGTGGTGTACCGCTCGAGCGACGGCGGCGGCAGCTACGCCGCCATCGGCATCCAGCGCGCCGGCGTGCGCCGCTTCTTCGACTGGCTGGGAGCCCCGGGCAAGACGGCCTGGTACCGCATCGCCGCCGCCGATGCCCGCGGACGTGAGTCGCCGCCGAGCGCGGCGGTGCGGGTGACTACACGGCCGTTCACGGACGAGGAACTCCTCACCATGCTCGAGGAGGAAGCGTTCCAGTACTACTGGGATGGGGCCGACGGCGACTCCGGCATGGCCCATGAGAACCTGCCGGGCGACGATCGCCTGGTCGCCATGGGAGCGAGCGGCTTTGGCGTGGCCGCGCTCGTGGTCGGCGCGAGCCGCGGCTTCATCACGCGCGCCCAGGCGCGCGAGCGCCTCGAAAAGATCGTCGGCTTCCTCGAGCGCGCGCCGCGCTATCACGGCGCCTGGTCGCATTACCTCAACGGTGCGACGGGAGAGACCATGCCCCTCTTCGGGATGCTCGACAACGGCGGCGATCTGGTCGAGACGTCCTTCATGATGCAGGGCTTACTGCTGGCGCGGCAGTACTTCGACGCACCGCTTGCGAGCGAGCGCGCTCTGCGCGCGCGTATCACGCACCTGTGGGAGACGGTCGAGTGGGACTGGTACCGCGAGCGCGCCACGAGCGACTTTCTCTACTGGCACTGGTCGCCCGAGTGGGGGTTCGAGATCCACCACCCGCTCATCGGCTTCAACGAGACGATGATCGTCTATCTGCTCGCGATCGCATCCCCGACGCACCCGGTGCCCGCCGCGATGTACTACAGCGGCTGGGCGAGCCAGAGCGAGCGGGCGCAGAACTACCGTCAGGGCTGGTCGGGCAGCGCCGACGGCAGGCTCTACGCCAACGGCACGACCTACTTCGGCATCCGGCTCGACGTCGGCGTCGGCAGCGGCGGGCCGCTCTTCTTCACGCACTACTCGTTCCTCGGCATGGACCCGCATGCGCTGCACGACCGCTACACCCGGTCCTACTTCGAGAACAACGTGAACCTCGCCCTCATCAACCGGGCGTACTGCATCGCCAACCCGAGGCACTTCGCCGGCTACGGCGCAGATGCCTGGGGGCTCACGGCGAGCGACGGACCGAGGGGCTACGCGACCCCGGCACCCGATGCCCGCAACGACGACGGCACGCTGACGCTCACCGGCGCACTGGCGTCCATGGCCTACGCGCCCGAGGCCGCGATGGCGGCGCTCAAACACGACTATCGGGATCTTGGCGCCGAGCTCTGGGGGATCTACGGGCCGCGCGATGCCTACAACCCCGCGGTCCACTGGGTCTCACCCATCTACATGGGGCTCAACCAGGCTCCCATCGTGGTCATGGCCGAGAACTACCGCACCGGGCTCCCATGGAAACTCTTCATGTCGAACCCGGAGATCGCCGCGATGCTCAAGAGCCTCGATGCGGCCACGCAGGCCGCCGCAGCCCGCTGAAGAAACCGGCGCGCGCGCACCCGCGCCGCGCGCCCCCGTCCCTTACCAGTGCAGCGAGTAGTTGTGGCCGCAGTTGCCGCAGAGCTCGGCCTGCCCCATGTACGCCGGGCAGGTGCATCCGGAGACCGAGCACCTGCCGTAGCCGGCGCGCAGCGGCGCGCGCGGCAGCTCGTCCCAGCACTCGGTCAGGAGGAACGGAGCGATCGTCGCCGGGCGATGTTGATCGGATTCAGAACGCGGCGTATTCATATAATTCCCCGTGCATAGGTTGTTGGTGGATGTCAGGACCGGTCTTGAGCCGGTTTGAAATAGTCTGGCATGAAAAACCGCGCGCGGCACCATCAATCACCACTCGACGAAGCCGCCAAACGCGGCGAGAATTGCACCGCTGCACTAACGAAAAGAATGCTGCACAGCAGCGCGAGGGGTGGCGCATGGCGCGACAAGTCCTGAGAGTGAGTGGCGTGGTGTTGGTCGCTGCGGCGATCGCGGTGGGCGGCGCGTACCTGCTTACCCGGCCGCCCGCGGGCCGGCTGACATTCAACATCGAGACCAAGCCGGCGCTGATGAGCGCCGCCTACAAGGTCTACGGCAACCGCTCCGCCGGCGATGGCCGCTACTGGCTCACCAAGGTGGTGATCAAGAACGAAGGCGGCTCGCCGGTCGAAGACGTCACGACCTCGTTCCAGATTCCAGGCTTCGTCGAGTGGACCAATCCCAGGAGCTATCCGCGCATCCTGCCCGGGCAGACGGTGGTCTCGCTCTTCTATCCGCGCCTGCCGGACTCGCTGGCGACCAAGACCACGACCACGCCCGAGCACGTGGAGCTCAAGGTCGAATACGCCGACCGCGGCGGCGGCCGGCACCAGGAAACCCGCGAGATGGACTTCCAGCTGCGCGGCCGCAACGACCTCATTTATACGACGCTGCCGGAGTCTGAGGTCCTCACCGTTCAGGACCTGTACGAGAACACCGATCTCGCCGCCGCCTTCGTGACGCCCGACGACCCGGTCATCAAGTACTTCGTCGAGCAGCTCGAATCGAAGGCCATGGGCGGGACGACGGTGGGAGCCGGCGCCGATCCGAAGGAGATCGGCCGTTTCATGGCGACGGTGTACGCCTTCGAGCAGCTCTCCGGAATCGTCTATGCGGGCACCGAAGGCCTGCCCGAGAAGAGCGGCTCCTCGGTGACCATGATCCAGAAAGTGCGCCTGCCGCGCGAAGTGCTCCTCGGCGGGGCGGGCCTGTGCATCGAGCTCACGGCGCTCTTTGCATCGGTCTCGGAGGCGGCCGGACTCGATCCGGTCATCTTCACGACCGCCAAGCATGCGTTCCCCGGCATCAAGATCAACGGCGACGTGGTCGCCTTCGAGTCGACGTCCGTCGGCCTGCCGGGCATGGGCGAGAAGCGAACCTCGTTCGCGGACGCTCTGAAGCTCGGCCAGCAGGACAAGGCGACCTGGCTGCGCGGCGGCAGCCAGGAACTCGGCCCGCGCATCCTGATGCTGGACATGCACTACCTGCATCATGTGAGCGGGATCGTTCCGCCGGAGCTCCCGGACGATCCGGCGGCGCGGCAGAAGATCGACGAGATTCTCGCGCGCCTTCTGAGCTCCGACGGCCGTACGCAGGAGGCTCCGGCCCCGCGCGCCGCGGCCACGCGCTCGGCGTCCTCCAGGCCCGGGCCGGCGCCGGCGCCGCCACCATCCGCGGCGACCCCGGGACCCTCGCCCGACGCCGGCAGTCGCTATTCCGATCCGAACGGCTTCTTCAGCCTGTCGCTGCCGGCCGGCTGGCACGCGAACCCCTACCCCACCACCCGCTTCCGCTCGCTGGCACTCGAGGCTTTCGATGCGGGCTCGACGATGCGGGTGTCGGTGCTGGTATTTCCGGGCGTGCCCTCCGCGGAGACCGCGTTCGGCCAGCTGCGCGCCTACGTGACCTCCCTCGGCGGCCAGATGAAATTCAACGAGCAGGCCCCGGTCAACAACCGCGGGCGGGATTACCGTCAGTTCTACGGCGGCACCTACTACCCGCAGGGCAACTCGATCGACTGGGTGTTCTATGTCCGCAGCTTCCCGCAGGGCACGGTGATGGTCTCACTCGCCGCCAGGCAGGGGCAGCTCGTCGGCGTACTGCCGCAGCTGCGCCAGGTCTTCTCCACCTTCGACCCGGGAGCCTGACATGCGCCTCAATCGCCACATGCTTCGGATCGCGGCCGGCGTCGTCGCCGGGATCGGCCTCGCCTCCTTCGGTCCGCCCGCCGGCGCCCAGAACGAGCCGCGCGTGCAGCTCGAGGACCTCGACGTGACGGTCGACGCGGTCGGCAATGCCAAGTTCGTCGACAAGGTGACCCGCTCGGCGATGGAGTGGGAGCAGTACAAGCAGAACTACGGCGGCAACCCTTCGCTCCTGAAGCGCGACCTGCAACATCATTATTCGAGCACCGAGCTGCGCGACATCTCGCTCGCGAACGACGACATGAACCGCGTCTCGACGCTCAGCTGGACCGGCGATGCGACCACGGAGTACATCGGCAACGGCCAGTGGGAAGGCCGGCTGCCCAAGGGCGCCAAGGCCACCAAGGTCACCGAGACGCTGTGGGAATTCACCACCTCGTATCCCGACGAGCAGGGGATCACCCAGGAGACCTTTCATATCCATCTGCCCAAGGGGGCGCAGGGCGCGGAGCAGGCGCAGAACGAAACCGGGGACCCGGTGCTGCGCTATTCGCTCCCGGACCACACGCGCTCGCCGCTGCTGTGGATCGCGATGCTGCTCGGCGTTCTCGGCGTGGCGCTCGTCGCCGCGAGCTTCCTGCTCGGACCCCCGGCGGCCAAGGGCGCGGCCGCCGCGCCGCACTGACTCGGGCCGGCGCGCTCAGCGGCGCCGGCGGCCGACGATCCGCAGCACGTACTCCACGACATCGCGCGTCATGGCGGACGTGATCGGCGCGTGGCCGAAGAGCGCGCGGTAGTAGAACGGGCCGGTGAGCATGTCGAGCACCAGCTCGGTGTCGAGATCGTCGCGGATCTCCTGCCGGGTGCGCGCCCGCTCGATGGCCTCGTGCATGGACTTGCGCCGCGCGGCCAGCACGTCCTGGCGGATGCTCGCGGCGAGCTCCGGATCGTGCGCCATGTCCGTCACGAGACCTGGCAGAGCCTGGCGCAATGGTCCGGCGAACGCGCGCTGCAAGGTCTGCACGGCGGACTCG
>JAGWMP010000190.1 GCA_028871705.1 Gammaproteobacteria bacterium | reverse complement strand
CGCCGGCCGCACGCCTGCCCAACGCCGCGCTCGCCCAGCGCGTCAGCTCGGTGCGCCGCGGCGCCCAGCCGCGCACCCGGCGCTGCAGCCCGATGCTGAGCGGCGGCGCGCTCACGTGCCGCCGCCGTGGGATTCGTAGGCCTTGACGATGCGCTGTACCAGCGGATGGCGCACCACGTCCTGGGCATCGAAGAAGGTAAAGGCGACGCCCGCCACGTCGCGCAGCACGTTGACGACGTGCGCGAGGCCCGACTGCTTGCCGGCGGGCAGATCCGTCTGCGTGACGTCGCCCGTCACCACCGCGCGCGAGCCGAAGCCGATGCGCGTCAGGAACATCTTCATCTGCTCGATGGTGGTGTTCTGCGCCTCATCGAGGATGATGAAGGAGTCGTTCAGCGAGCGGCCGCGCATGAAGGCGAGCGGCGCCACCTCGATGACGTTGCGCTCGATGAAGCGCGCCACCCGGTCGAAGCCCATCATCTCGTAGAGCGCGTCGTACATGGGACGCAGGTACGGGTCGACCTTCTGGGTGAGGTCGCCCGGCAGGAACCCGAGCCGCTCGCCCGCCTCGACCGCCGGCCGCACCAGCACGATGCGCCGCACGCGGTCGGTCTGCAGCGCCTCGACCGCGCAGGCGACGGCCAGATAGGTCTTGCCGGTACCGGCGGGACCTATGCCGAAGGTGAGGTCGCCGCCACGGATGTGATCGAGGTACTCACGCTGATGGTGGCCGCGCGCGCGGATGCCGCCGCGCGGCACGTGCACGCCGTGCTCGCCGGGGTCGGCATTGGGGGCGGGCGCGCCGGCCTCGCGGTCGCGCAGCGCAAGATGCACGCGCTCGGGCGTGACCTCCTCGGTGCGCGTGAGCTCGAAGAGCTCGCGCAGGATCTCCTCGGCGCCGGCGGCGAGCGCGCCGCTCACGCGGAAGCTGTCGCCGCGGCGGCGGATGCGTACGCCGAGCCGCTCCTCCAGCTGCCGCAGGTTCTCGTCGAGGGGACCGCAGAGGTTCGCGAGACGGGTGTTGTCGGCGCCGCCGAGCGCGAATTCCCGCTGCGGCTCCTGCGGCGACGGGGCGGGCACGGCCATTCAGCCGCAGGCCGCGAACGGCGCCGCATCGCTCAGCCGGCCGCGCAGGCTGTGCGCGCGCGCCTCGGTCACCTCGACGTCGGCGAAGCGGTCGATGAGGCTCGCGGGGCCGGCGAAGTTCACCCAGCGGTTGTTGGCGGTGCGGCCGGCGAGCTCGCGCGCATCGCGCTTCGCGGTCCGCTCGATGAGCACGCGCTGCCGCGTACCGACCATGGCCGCGCTGATGGCGTGTGCCTGCGCCTCGAGTTGCGCCTGCAGCCGCACCAGACGCTCCTGCTTCACCTCGTGGCTCACCTCATCGGGAAGCGCGGCCGCGGGCGTTCCCGGACGGCGGCTGTAGAGGAAGCTGAAGGACTGATCGAAGCCCACCTCGCGCGCGAGCGCGAGCGTCGCCTCGAAGTCGCGCTCGCTCTCCCCGGGGAAGCCGACGATGAAATCGGAGGAGATCGAGATGCCAGGCCGCACGGCGCGCAGGCGGCGCACCTTGTCCTTGAACTCGAGCGCCGTGTAGCCGCGCTTCATGAGGGCGAGCACCCGGTCCGAGCCCGACTGCACCGGCAGGTGCAGATGGTCGGCGAGCTGCGGCACGCCGGCATAGGCCTCGATCAGGCTGTCGTTGAACTCGAGCGGATGCGAGGTGGTGAAGCGGATGCGCTCGATGCCGGGCACGCGCGCGACGTGATGGATGAGCGTCGCGAGATCGACGAGCGCGCCGTCCTGCATCGGTCCGCGCCAGGCGTTGACGTTCTGTCCGAGGAGGGTGACCTCGGCGACGCCCTGGGCGGCGAGCGCACGCACTTCCGCCAGGACCGACTCGAAGCCGCGGCTCATCTCCTCGCCGCGCGTATAGGGCACGATGCAGAAGCTGCAGTACTTGCTGCAACCCTCCATGATGGAGACGTAGGCGCGCGCTCCTTCGGCGCGCGGCTCGGGCAGCGCATCGAACTTCTCGATCTCCGGGAAGCTGACGTCGACCTGGGCACGGCCGCTGCGCCTCAACTCGGCGAGCATGTGCGGCAGGCGATGCAGAGTCTGCGGCCCGAAGACCAGATCGACGAACGGCGCGCGCGCGGTGATGGCCTCCCCTTCCTGGCTCGCCACGCAGCCGCCGACCCCGATGATCACCTCGGGACGGCGCATCTTCAGAAGCCGCCACTCGCCGAGGAGCGAGAAGACTTTCTCCTGGGCCTTCTCTCGCACCGAGCAGGTATTCATGAGGAGCACGTCCGCCTCGCGCGGATCCCCGGTCGCGATGAGGCCGGCACCGGCTGAGAGCACGTCCGCCATGCGGGCGGAGTCGTACTCGTTCATCTGGCAGCCGAAGGTCTTGATGAAGTAGCGGCGCGGCATGGTGTGCGTTGGGCGGGCGAATTTTAAGGGGTTGGGTGGGGGAGCGCACTGCGCATCCATCGATACCGGCCCCGCCTCCGCCTAAAGTTTGAGGCAAGTCAGTGGCTTATCAAGGCCGCCGTCCTCCGGCAGCCAACGCCGCACCGCGCCTGGCTAGAACGGAATATCGTCGTCGAATTCCTCGCCCGAGCCACCGCCGCCGCCGCTGCGGCCCGCGCCACCGCCGCCACCGCCGCCACCGCCGCCACCGCCACCCGCGCCGGACTCTTCGCCGAAGTCTCCTCGGCCGCCACCGCCCATGCCACCACCGCCCGCCGCGCCGCCGGCACCGCCGCCACGGGCGTCGAGCATCTGCATATCGTTGCCGACGATCTCGGTGGAGTAGCGGTCTTTACCCTCCTTGTCCTGCCACTTGCGCGTGCGCAGGCTCCCCTCGATGTAGACCTTCGAGCCTTTGCGCAGGTACTCACCGGCGACTTCCGCGAGGCGACCGAAGAGCGCGACGCGGTGCCATTCGGTGCGCTCCTGCTGCTCGCCGGTCTGCTTGTCGCGCCAGCTCTCGCTCGTCGCGATGCGCAGGTTGGCCACGGTCGTTCCCGAAGGCATGGCCCGCGTTTCAGGGTCCGCGCCGAGGTTACCGATCAGGATGACTTTGTTGATGCCGCGCGCCATGTGTAAACCCCCGTTGAGCCCCTCAAATGCGAGCGGCGAAGGATAGTGAGGATAGGTCGTACGAGGCAACGCGGCTAGGCGCATTGCCGCACGGAACGTTCGAGGATCAGGGCCGCCGCGGCTGCCCGCATCAGCCGCTCGCCCCCCGCTTCAGCCTTTGCCGCGGATCTGGGCGATGGCTTGCCTCAGGATCGCGATGATGCGGGTGCGCTCCTCGGGGGAGCCGCCGCGCTTCTCGCGCAACGCCTGCTTCAACTCGCGCCGCACGGCCTCGAGCTCGCGCCAGTCGGCAGCCTCCTCGTCCTCGCCGAACGCCTCGCGCAGCCGGCCCATCTTGCGGCCGATCTGCTCGAGCTGGCTCAGCATGGCATCCGCCGCGTCCTGGTTCTCGCTGAGGTAAGCGCGGCCCGGATCGGTGATGCTGTAGAGCTTCTTGGCGCCGGCCGCCGCGACGCTCGCGTAACCCATCTCCTCGAGCCAGGTGAGCGCCGGGTACACCATGCCGGGGCTCGGCGTGTAGAAGCCATCGGAGCGCTCCTCGAGCGCCTTGATGAGCTCGTAGCCATGACTCGGCCGCTCGGCCAGGAGCGCCAGCAGCACCAGCTGCAGGTCGCCCGAGGCGAGACGCCGGCCGGCACGGAACGCCCGTCCGCCCATACCGATGCCGCCCATGAATCCGGCGGTGAAATGCCCAAAGCGCCGGCCGTGCCGGTCCCCCATGAAATATCCGTGCTTTCCCCCGAACTCCCTGGGACCGCAGTGGTGGTGACGATCGCCGTGATGTCGGTGCATGGCACCTGGACTCCTTTTGTTCTCTAGATATATCTTAAGATATGTTCCACGATAGTCAAGACTCCTTCTGAAGGTCCGGGACGCATCAGGGTGCTTTAAGGAAGGGCTCTGCGCCTCCATCTCCGGATCTCACCCTCGGCACACTGGGTCTCACCCGGGCCCCCGCGTAGGATTACCCGTTCAATGCACGAAATCCGCGTGCGCGGCGCGCGCACCCACAACCTGAAGAACCTGAGCCTCGACCTGCCGCGCGAGCGGCTGATCGTGGTCACGGGGCTTTCAGGCTCGGGCAAGTCCTCCCTCACCTTCGACACGCTCTACGCCGAGGGCCAGCGCCGCTATGTCGAGTCGCTGTCGGCTTACGCCCGGCAGTTTCTCGCCACCATGGACAAGCCCGACGTCGACAGCATCGAAGGCCTGTCGCCCGCGATCGCGATCGAGCAGAAGGCGAGCTCGCACAACCCGCGCTCCACCGTCGGCACGGTCACCGAGATCTACGACTACCTGCGCCTGCTCTACGCACGCGCCGGCACGCCGCGCTGCCCCGATCACGGTACCGAGCTCGCCGCGCAGACGGTGAGCCAGATGGTCGACCAGGTGCTCAAGCTCCCCGAGGGCACGGCCGCGGCGCTGCTCGCCCCGGTGGTGGCGCAGCGCAAGGGCGAGCACCGCGAGCTCCTCGAGGACCTCAGTTCGCAGGGTTTCGTGCGCGTGCGCATCGACGGGCGCATTCATGAGATCGAGGCGCTGCCCGAGCTCGATCCGAAGAAGAAGCACGACATCGAGGCGGTGGTCGATCGCATGCGCGTGCGGCCGGATGCCGCGCAGCGTCTCGCGGAATCGTTCGAGACGGCGCTGCGACTCTCGGGCGGACTCGCGCAGCTGATCCTGCTCGATGAGCCACAGCGCGCGCCGCTCGTGTTCTCGAGCCGCCACGCCTGCCCGGTGTGCGGCTACAGCGTGCCGCCGCTCGAGCCGAAGCTCTTCTCCTTCAACAACCCCTCCGGCGCCTGCCCCGGGTGCGACGGGCTCGGGGTCGAGGAGTTCTTCGATCCGCAGCGCGTCGTGCTGCATCCGCACCTGTCGCTCGCCGGCGGAGCGGTGCGCGGCTGGGACCGGCGCAACGATCACTATTTCCATCTCATCCAGGCGCTGGCGAAACACTACGGCTTCGACATCGAGACGCCCTGGACCGAGCTGCCCGAGCACGTGCGCCACGTGCTCCTCAACGGCAGCGGCACGGAGGCCATCGAGTTCAGCGAGCGCGAGCAGCCCGGCAAGCGCGTGCGGCGCCGCCATCCCTTCGAAGGAATACTGCCGAACCTGACGCGCCGCTATCGCGAGACCTCATCTCCGATGGTGCGCGAGGAGCTGTCGCGCTACCTGAGCCTGCGCCCCTGCCCCGACTGCAAGGGCACGCGGCTGAACCGGGCCGCGCGCTTCGTGTTCGTCGCCGACCGCAGCCTCCCCGAGGTCGCGCATCTCACCGTGGGCCGGGCGCTCGAGTTCCTGCGCGGCCTCGACCTCGCCGGCTGGCGCGGTGAGGTGGCCGCCAAGATCGTCAAGGGCATGGTGCAGCGGCTCGCGTTCCTCGTCGACGTGGGGCTCGAGTACCTGACGCTCGACCGCAGCGCCGAGACGCTCTCGGGCGGGGAATCGCAGCGCATCCGCCTCGCGAGCCAGGTGGGCTCGGGCCTCACCGGCGTCATGTACATCCTGGATGAGCCCTCGATCGGACTGCACCAGCGCGACAACCGGCGGCTCCTCGGCACGCTCAAGCACCTGCGCGATCTCGGTAACACGGTGATCGTCGTCGAGCACGACGAGGAGGCGATCCGGGAAGCCGACCACGTGGTGGACCTGGGTCCCGGCGCCGGCGCCAAC
>JAGWMP010000189.1 GCA_028871705.1 Gammaproteobacteria bacterium | reverse complement strand
CGACGTGCGAGAAGCGCCCCGAGCGGAAGAACCCGAGGCTCGACACCGGCTGCAGCAGTCCATCGCTCGCCATCATGATGGGATAGGCCGCGAGCGGATCCATGCCGAGGAGCGAGAGCAGGATCATGAGCGGCGCGTAGTTGCCGATGCCGACGCACATGAGGGCGCCGAGCACGAAGCTCACCGCGACCGCGAAGGGGAACTTCCAGCCGGCGAGTCCCATGGCGGCCCCGCCCTCGGGGAACGCGCCGAGGTTCTTCATGGCGAAGAACGTCGCCGCGATGAGCAGCGCCGCCCCCATAAAGAGTTGAATCGAGCGCCGGTTCATGCGGCTCACGATCCCCGAACCGAGCCAGGCGCCGGCCGCCGCGGATGCGACCATGGCCGCGAGCAGCGCCGGCTGGACCTTCACGAGGCCGATGAGGAGGAGCGTCTCGATGAACGCCGCGGCGTTGAGGCCCACGTTGAGCGTCCCGGGGATCAGCTCATCGGCAACCTTGCCGCGGAACTTCAGCAGCGCCGTGGTCGAGGCGAACGAGCCGATGCCGAGCGTGTCGAGGAACGTGGTGGCGGTACCGATGGCCACGTCGGGCGCCTGCGGGCGGCCGTGCAGCCCGAGGCGGCGCACGGCCATGAGCCAGCCGGCGCCAAACACGACGTTGAGCAGCACCAGGGCCGCGAGCACCGCGGAAGTCAGGTCCAAGAGGCTCTCCCCCGCAAGCGGTCGCGGCCGCGCGTGACCAGGTCTACGGCGCGAAGATACTGGATCGCGGCGCGCGCGGCGAAACTCGCCCCGCGGTGGAAGGGAATCGGCCGCAGCGGCGTGACCGGGAAGGCGAGCTCGGCGTCCGACATGCCGAGCGTGCGCTGTGCCAGCAGCCGACCCATGAGCGTCGCCATCGCCACCCCGCGCCCGTTGTAGCCGAGACCGGCGAGCAGTCCCGGGGCGAGCTCGTGCAGGTGCGGCAGGTGATCGCGGGTCATCGCCACCAGGCCTCCCCAGTGGTACTCGAAGCGCACGTCGCCAAGCTGCGGGTAGATTTCGTGCACCGCGCGGTAGTGGTGGCGGCAGCTGCGCGGCCCCGGCACCGCACCGAAGGTGCCGCGCGCCCCGAGCACCAGCCGCCCGCTCGCATCCAGCCGGAAGTACCGCAACAGATGCCAGGTGTCGGAGGCCGCCTGCCCGCCCGGCAGGATGCCGGCACGCTGCGCCGGGGTGAGCGGCGCCGTCGCCACCTGGAACGAGGGCACGGTGACGACGCTGCGCTGCAGGGCGCCGATGAGACCCCCGCTGTAGGCGTTGGTCGCCGCAATCACCGCGGGCGCTGTCACGACGGCACGCGGTGTCTCGAGCTGCCATTCGCGCGCCGCGCGCCTCAAGTGCAGCACCGGGCATTGAGTGAAGATCCCGGCGTGGTGGCGCAGCACCGCGCGCGCCAGGCCGCGCAGGTATGCGAGCGGCTGCACGGTGCCGCCACGGCGGTCGAGCAGCCCGCCGCAGTAGCGCTCGGAGCCCACGAGCGCGGCCACCGCGCGGGCCGTGAGGAGCTCGACCGCGGCGCCACGCCGCTGCCATTGCGCGGCCCGGGTCGCGAGCGGCGGCAGCGCGGACTCGGAAGTGGCCGGCTGGATCCAGCCGCTGCGGGTGGCATCGCAGGCGATGCCGTGGCGCTCGATGAGATCGAACACCAGGTCGGGTCCCGCCGCGACGCTTGCCACCAGGCGCGCGCCGCGCTCGGCACCGAAGAGCTCCTCGAGCGTGTCGGGATCGGTCTTCAGTCCCGGAATGACCTGCCCGCCGTTCAGGCCCGAGGCCCGCTCGCCGAGCGAGCGCGCTTCGAGCACCGCGACGCTCCTGCCCGCGCCCGCGAGGTGCAGCGCCGCCGCGAGTCCCGTGTAGCCGGCGCCGATGATCGCCACATCGACGCGCAGCGCGCGCTCGAGCGGCACGAGCGCGGGACCAGCGGCTGCGGTCGCCGCCCACAGCGACTGCGGCAGCGCGGCGGGCATCGCCATCTCCTATCGATAATCGATGGACGGATATCGTGGGCGGCCGGACTCTAAGGCAGCCGCGCGGCGGCGGTCAAACCCCCGGGAAAGACCGCCCCCGCGTCGCGCCGGCCGCGCGCGGCGCGCGTGCTTCCGCGCCACGGAACTCTGTGCGACACTCGTTGCGGCGCATGCCGGGCTCCGGCAATCAGGGGGTCGCCGATGGTCTCTTCAGCGCGTTGGCTCGCGGTCTTGCGCCTGGCGGCGGTATCGCTGCCGGGCACGCTCGCCGCCGCCACACCCCCGCCGCCGCTGCCTGCCGAACGCATCAGCGTGCAGCAGCTCCCGCCTTCGAGCCACCACTGGGTGTACGTGTTCGACGATGCGTTCGCCAACGAAATCGACATGCGGGTGCATCTCTATGACGGCGATCATTACCGCCGTCTCGGGCAGATCGACGCCGGCTACTACTCGAGCTTCAACCTCTCGCCCGACGGCGCCACCACGGTGGTTGCGACCACCTACTTCGCGCGGGGCAGCCGCGGTACGCGCACCGACGTGGTCGAGTTCACCGATAACCACACACTCGCGGTGACCGGTGAGATCGTCCTGCCGCCCAAGCGGGCGCAGACGCTGCCGACCCCGTTCAACCTCGCCTATTCCGCCGACGCGCGCCTCCTTTACGTCTCCTACGTCACGCCGGCCGCGAGCTTCGGCGTCCTCGATCCGGTGAAGAAGACGGTGCTCGGGGAGATCGACACCGCCGGCTGCGTACTGGTGATCCCCTCGGGCGCGTACCGCGTGTCCTCGATCTGCGAGAGCGGGCGGCTGCTCACGGTCACCCTGGATGCGGCCGGCAAGGAGCTGGCGCGCGCCATGTCGGAGCCCTTCTTCGACGCCGACCGCGATCCGGTGTTCGTGCAGGGGATCCCCACCGCCAGGGGCTACGCGTTCATGTCCTTCCTCGGCAAGATGCACGAGATCGACTTCTCGGGCGAGCAGCCGCGCATCAGTGCGCCCTGGTCGCTCGTCACGGCAGAAAACCAAGGCGTATGGCGGCCCGGTGCCCAGCAGGTCGGCGCGATTCACATCGCCTCGGGGCGCCTCTATGTGCCGATGCACAAGGGCGGTGAGGGCACGCACAAGGACGGCGGCACGGAGATCTGGGTGTTCGATATGGCGACCCACCAGCGCGTGGCGCGCTGGCCGATGGCGACGCAGGGTCTCACCCGCATAATCGCCGTGCAGGTCTCGCAGGACGCTGCACCGGTCCTTTTTGCGGCGACCGACAGCGCGCAGCTCGCGGTGCTCGACCCGCGCGACGGCCACATCCGCCACGTCGAGAAGCACTTCGGCCAAACGCCGTGGCAGATGCTCATCCCCTGAGGCAGCAAGAGACAGACGATGGGCCCGCTCGACCGCTTATTTGAAGAGTCCTCGCGCCAGCTGGCGCGGCGTACCTCGCGGCGCAGCGTCCTCGCGACGCTCGGCCGTCTGCTGACCGGCGCGGCACTGCTGCCGCTGCTGCCGATCGACCGCGGCAACCGGGCGCTCGCCGGCGAACCGGCGCCCAAAGCCGACAACCCGGAGAGTTGCGAGTACTGGAAGTACTGCGCCATCGACGGGTACCTGTGCTCGTGTTGCGGCGGCACCTCCACCGCCTGCCCGCCGGGTACGGCGCCCTCGCCCATCAGCTGGGTCGGCACCTGCCACAATCCGGCCGACGGCCGCGACTACATGGTTTCCTACAACGACTGCTGCGGCAAGACGACCTGCGGCACCTGCGACTGCACCCGCTCCGAGGGCGAGCGGCCGATGTACCGGCCCTCGCGCAACAACGACCTCAACTGGTGCATGGCGAATGCGGATGCCAACTATCACTGCACTGTGTCGGTGATCCTCGGAGTGGCGGAAAAATGAGGCCGCGTGCGGGCGCGGCGCTGGCCGCGCTCATCCTCGCGAGCGTGGCGCAAGCGGCCGACGCCCCGCCTGCGGCCTATCCGGCCGGTGCCGCTGCCTTCCAGGCGAATTGCGCGGTGTGCCATGGCCCCGCCGGCGGCGGTGTCCCCTCGCTCGCGCCCCCGCTCACGAGCTATCCCGCACGCTATGCGCTCAGCGCTGAGGGCCGCCGCCAGCTCGCCATGACGGTCCTCTACGGCCTCTTCGGCGACATCGCCGTGGAGGGCAAGCACTACGCCTCGCGCATGCCGGACTTCGGCCAGCTCGACGATGCGGCGCTCGCCGCGGTGCTCAATTTCGTGGTGTTCGATCTCGGGCACGCGCCCGCGGGCGTGACGCCGCTCGCCGCCGCGAACATCGCCGCCGAGCGCGCCCACCCCGAGGATGGCGCCACGGTCCGCGAGCACCGCAAGAGCGTCGCGCCTTCGGATCCCTGACCGTGTGCCGCCCGCGCCGCGCGGCGGCCGCTGTGTGTGCCACCGCCCTGCTCGCCACTCCCATGGCTCGCGCCACTCCCGCGCAGGACTACATTCTTTATTGCATGGGCTGCCACGGCGCCGAGGCGCAGGGTGTCCCCGGCAAAGTGCCACCGCTCGCCGGCTCGGTGGCGCTCCTCATGGCGAGCGCCGTGGGCCGCAACTACGTGCTGCGCGTGCCGGGCGCGGCCAACTCCGCCCTCTCCGACGAGGCGCTCGCCGCCGTGCTCAACTGGCTCGCACAGCGCTACCCGCCGCCCGGCGGCAGCGCGCCCGCCGCCGCCCCCTTCACCGCCGCCGAGGTGGGGAGCCTGCGCCACGCGCCGCTCGCCAACGTGAAGGAGAGCCGCCGCGAGGTGGTGCGCACGCTCGCGGCGAGCGGCCTCGCGCCACCCGCCGAATACTGAGCCGCGCCGTCCGGCCCTTCCACGCCCCCGGGCCCCGTTACCCGCTACTGGCGGAAGATGGCCGTGATGCCGATGGTGCGCGGGCGGAAGGTGTATGCGCGCTCCAGGCGGCTGCTGCCGTCGCCCGGATTGATGCTCCAGTTGAAATCCGTGAGGGCGTGGCTGTTGGTCAGGTTGTCGCAGAAGGCCGCCAGCGACCACGGGCCGAACTGCATGCCGGCACGCATGCTGGTGAAGGTCGTGCCGGGGAGAATGTAGTTGGCCTGGTCGTACTGCAGAGTGTTGGGATCCTGGCCCGCACCCGCCCATTTCGCGCGGCCCTGGTACTCGGAGTCGACGCGGATGAAGGTTTCGTGCGCCAGCATGTTGAAACGGTACTCGAGGCCGGCGGACACCGTCACCGGCGCGGTCGGCTGCCCGGCGCCGGTCTCGCTGCTCTGCCCGACGATGGCATCGCCGTCGGCGACCACCGGCGTGACCTCGCAGTGACCGTTAGGGGGCTGGCCGGGCGCACACGGCGCGCTCAGGTAAGAGCCCTGAGTGTAGCGGGCCGAGGTGTAGCCCGCGGCCAGCTCCAGGCTCAGCTCGTCCGTGATCGAGGCGTCCAACTCCAGATCGACGCCCTTGGCGACCGCAGCGCCGAGGTTGTCGATGAATGAGATCTGGCAGATCGGCGGCACCACCACCTGCTGGATGTTGTTCCACTTGATGTAGTAGACGCTGCCCGCGATCTTGACCCGGTTGTTGAAGTTGTTCTTGGTACCCACCTCGAAGCTGTCCACGGTATCGGAGTTATAGGTCGTGGGTGAGTTCGCGATGCCGAAGTTCTGAAAGTCCTGCGAGCAAGCCTGATACGGCAGTGGATTATTGGCACCACCCGGGCGGTAGCCCCTGGCGTAGGTGGTGTAGAACATGTCGTTGGGATCGGCCTGGTATTGCAGGCTGAGCTTCGGGGTGAAGGCGTT
>JAGWMP010000005.1 GCA_028871705.1 Gammaproteobacteria bacterium | reverse complement strand
TGGTGCCGCGCTCGAGCTGCTCCTGGATCTGGCCGCGCCGGCGGTTGATGTCGCCGATCACGTCGCCCAGGTAGTCGCCCGGGGTCACGGTTTCGACCTTCATCACCGGCTCGAGCAGGATCGGTCCCGCCTTGCGGATGGCCTCGCGGAAGCAGGCCTTGGCCGCGATCTCGAAGGTGAGCGCATTCGAGTCGACGTCGTGGTAGCTGCCATCGGTGAGCGTGGCGCGGAAATCCACCGTCGGGAAGTGCGCCAGCACGCCGTCCTCCATCTGCATCCGCAGGCCCTTCTCGACCGCCGGCACGAATTCGCGCGGCACCGAGCCGCCCCTGGTCGCATCGACGAACTCGAAGCCGGCGCCGCGCTCGAGCGGCTCGAAGGTGATCCACACCTCGGCGAACTGGCCGGAGCCGCCAGTCTGCTTCTTGTGCGTGTACTGCTCGTCGATTTTCCTGGTGATGGTCTCGCGGTAGGCGACCTGCGGCTCGCCCATGATGCCCTCGACGCCGAATTCCGTGCGCATGCGATCGAGCGTGACCTCGAGGTGGAGTTCGCCCATGCCGCGCAGGATCGTCTCGTTGGTTTCGCGATCGGTCTCCAGATGCAGCGACGGGTCGGCGCGCACCATCTTGCCGAGCGCGTTGCTGAACTTGTCGATCTCGGCCTTGTTCTTGGGCTTGACCGAGACGCTGATCACCGGGTCCGGGAAGCGCATGCGCTCGAGCACGACCGGGTTGTTGGCGTCGCAGAGCGTGTCGCCGGTGTCGGTCTCGGCGAGCGAGACCAGCGCGACGATGTCGCCGGCGCGCGCCTCTTCGATGGGGTTCGCGTCCTTGGCGAACATCTCGACCATGCGGCCGATCTTCTCGCGTTTGCCGCGCGTCGAGTTCTGCACCGAAGCGCCCTTGGTGAGCACGCCCGAGTAGACGCGGATGAAGGTCAGTGCGCCGTACACGTCGTTGATCACCTTGAACGCGAGCGCCGCGAACGGTTCGTCGTCCGAGCACTTGCGTTCGCCGATCGGGTGGCCATCCTGGTCGACGGTCTTGATCGAGGCCACGTCGGTTGGGGCGGGGAGGTAGTCGACCACGGCGTCGAGAACCTGCTGCACGCCCTTGTTCTTGTACGAGGAGCCGCACAGCACCGCGGTGAAGGCCGAGCTGATCGTGCCCTTGCGCAGGCAGGCGCGCAGTGTTGCCGCCGAGGGCATCTCACCGTTCAGCAGGTGCGCCTCCATCGCGGCATCGTCCTGCTCGAGGCAGGTATCGACCAGTTCGGTGCGGTACTTCTCGGCGTCGGCCAGGATCTTGCGGTCGCTCGGGATCGTGATGTGGAGCCGGTCGGCGAGGTCGGGCGTGACTTCGAGCGTCTGCCACTCGGCATCCTTGTCGTCCGAATCCCACACCAGCGCCTTCATCTCGACCAGGTCGATCATGCCCTTGAAATTGTCCTCGGAGCCGATCGGCAGCTGGCAGATCAGCGGGCGGGCGCCCAGGCGCTTCCTGATCATGTCGACGCAGCGCATGAAGTTGGCGCCGCTCCGGTCCATCTTGTTGACGTAACACAGGCGCGGCACGTCGTAGTTGTTGGCGAGGCGCCAGTTGGTCTCCGATTGCGGCTCCACGCCCGCGACGCCGTCGAATACCACCACCGCGCCGTCGAGCACGCGCAGCGAGCGGTTGACTTCGATCGTGAAGTCGACGTGCCCCGGGGTGTCGATCAGGTTGATCTTCTTGTCGCGCCAGAACGTCGACACGGCCGCGCTCTGGATGGTGATGCCGCGCTTCTTCTCCTGCTCGAGATAATCGGTGGTGGTCGAGGACTTCAGGTCCTTGGTGTCGTGGATGTCCACGATCGTGTGCTTGCGCCCCGTGTAATAGAGGATGCGCTCGGTGGTCGTGGTCTTGCCGGCGTCGACGTGGGCGATGATGCCGATGTTGCGGATGTCGGCGAGCGGGGTGGTGCGGGGCATGGCGAATATCCGTGGGTGATTCGTTCAGGGGTCGTCAGGCAATCCGCCCAGAATAGCATGAAGAGCCTCCATTTGAGGAGTCCAGGCAATCAGAGCTGTTCAATAGCCCTCGTGCTTGTCCACCACGTTCTCGAGCGGTTCACCGTTCCGGAAACGGTGCAGATTGCGGATGAAGCAGTCGATCGTCAGCTGGAGCGAGTCCGGGGCGACGGTGTTGTCGGCAGAATGCGGCGAGAGCAACACGTTGTCCATGTCCCAGAGCGGTGATTCGGCCGGCAGCGGTTCCTGCTCGAAGACATCGAGCGCGGCGCCCGCGATGCGCTCCTCCCGCAACGCCCTGGCCAGTTGCGCTTCGTCGATGACCGGTCCACGGCCCACGTTGATGATGAATGCTTCCCGTTTCATCGCCGCGAAGGCGGCCGCGGATATGAGGTGATGCGTCGCGCTGGTCAGCGGCGCCGCGCACACCAGCACGTCGATTCCACCCAGCATCTGCAGGAGCTCGCGCGGCGCGAACGCCCGCTCGACGATTGGATCACCTGCGGACCGTGCGGGGTTCCTGCGCAGCGCATGGATTCTCATGCCCAACGCATGCGCGAGCAGTGCGCATTCGCGGCCGATCTCTCCGTAGCCGACGACGCCCATGACCTTGTCCCGGAGCATTTCGACCTCGGACGCCGACCAGCGGCGCTCGCGCTGGCGGGCGATGAGCGTCCGCGCCTGCCGAAAATGCATCAGCATGCCCAGCAGCGCGAACTCGGCCAGCGGGCGCCTGAAGACCCCGCGCGCGTTGGTCAGCACCACCGCGCTGCGAACCAGGTCCGGCAACAGGATGCCTTCCACGCCTGCGGACAGGGAATGCACCCAGCGCACGTTGCGCGCATACGGCCAGACATCGCCGAGCACGCGCTCCTCGTGCAGGAGGCCGACGACGAGCACTTCCGCCCCGGGCAATAGTGCCTTGAGCTCGGCCGGATCGGCGCTCAGCGCGATGTCCGCCACGCCGGCGAGGGGCTCGAGCAGGCGGGCCTTGCTCGCATCCGGTGCGGAGGCAATGACGACCCGGGTGCGTATCGCAGGCTCGCTCTTCATGGTGTGTTCATTATCGCTGAACGTGGCGCGCCCCTCGACGATGCAGCGGGGGAACTTGGCGTTGCATCGCCAGTCGAAGCGGGAGTCACGTTCCCACGCCGCACAGGAGTCATCATGATGATCCGGTCGGGTGTGAAAGTGTTGTTGGGGGCGATGCTTTCCGCCAGCGCTGCAGTGAGCGCGACTGCCGCCGGTTCGCCCGCGTCCGCGGGCCAACCCGCCGTGTGGCAGTCCTACGACATACTCGTCCACCTGACCGGCCTGCCCCGACCGTACTCGTGCGATGAGCTGTGGTACAAGTTCCGTGGCGTCCTGGTGAGCCTCGGCGCCGGGCGCATCGACGAGGTGCTGCCGACGGATTGCGGCAGTTCCTCGCCCAGTATCCACGTGCGTTTCTTCCTGCCGCGGCTGGTGCGCGGCAGCGCGGCGGCCGCGAGCGCCATCGTGGCGGCGCCGGGTATCGTCGATCTCGCGCCGGGCCATCCGACGCACCTCGAGGCCACCGACTGCCACCTGGTTCGCCAGATGCGGGAGTCGCTGTTGACCGACCTGCCGGTCAAGGTGCAGAGCGCGCAGTTCGCCTGCCTGAGTGATGCGGCGCCGGAAAATTCACCCGTGGCGGCGACCGCGGCGCACACTCACGCGTCGCGTGAACACTATGCGCTGCGTGTCCAGGTGCTGCTGCCGCAGTGGCCGGAGCAGGCCGCGGCTCCGGCCGTGGGGCAGGGCAGTTGAGCCCGGATGCCCCATCCACGGATTCCACGGGCGCAATCGATGTCGCACGTCGCAACCTGCTCGTCCACGCCACGACCAGCGTCGGCGTGGCCGGCCTCGGCGCCGCCTGCTGGCCGTTCATCGCCTCGTGGCAGCCGTCGGAGGCGGCCCGTGCACTTGGCGTGCCGGTCGCGGTGGATTGCAGCACCATTGCGCCAGGACAAATGCGCGTCGTGGTCTGGCGGCGCAAGCCGATCTACATCGTGCGCCGCACCGCCGCCATGCTGGCCCTGATGGGCGGGCACGACGCCGCCTTGAAGGACCCTGACTCGACCGACTCGCAGCAACCCGCGTATGCCGACAATCCGCTGCGCTCGCGCGCGCCCTCGCTGTTCGTCGCGATCGGCGTGTGCACCCACCTGGGATGCATTCCCCGTGCCCGTTTCGAGGCCGGCGGCCCGCGCATGGGCGAGCAGTGGCCGGGCGGATTCCTCTGCCCCTGTCACGGCTCGCGCTATGACCTGGCGGGACGCGTGTTCAAGGGCTCGCCCGCGCCGACCAATCTGGAGATACCACCGTATTCAATGGCCGGACCTGATCAACTGGTCGTCGGCTGAGGAGAACGCATGAACGCAGGATCGGGATGCTGGGCGCTGGTGCTGGCGGGCGGGAACGGAACCCGACTGGCCTCACTGACCACGATGGACGATGGCTACACCGTGCCGAAGCAATACTGCTCGCTGGACGGTGGACCGACCTTGCTGCAGCAGGCCCTGGCGCGCGCGACGCGCGTCGCCGGCCACGAGCGCGTGTGCGTGGTGGTGGCCGAACAGCACCGCCGGCACTGGGAAGGCAGCACGCACTGGCCCATTCCCGCGCACCTGTGCGTGCAGCCGCACAACCGCGGTACTGCGGCGGGCATCCTGCTGGGTGTGCACGCGATCCGGGCGCGCGATCCGGGCGCCGACATCGTCGTGTTCCCATCCGACCACCACGTGCTCGACGAGGCAGCGCTCGCCGCGCGTGCGGCCGACGCCCTGGCCGAGCTGCCCGGGCACCCCGAGCGCTGCGTACTGCTCGGCATGCGTCCGAGCCGCGCGGATCCGCAGCTCGGGTACATCCTGGCTCACCGCAGTGCCGGACCGGCCAGCCACCCGATCCGCCGGTTCGTGGAGAAACCGGCCGCCGACATCGCGCGGCGCCTGTGCGCCGCCGGTGCGCTGTGGAACAGTTTCATCTTCGCAGTGCGCGCCGCGACGCTGGAAAAGCTCCTGCATCGCGCCTGCGGGAGGCTGGCGCCGCGGCTGAGCGCGGCCGTGTCGGCTGCGGCTTCGCGTGAACACCTCAGCAGCGTCTACGCGAGCGCACCCAGCGTGGACATGTCGCGCGATGTGCTGGCCCATGAAGTCGCGCGGCTGCGCGTGCTGGAAGTCCCGCCGTGCGGCTGGAGCGACCTGGGCACGCCCGAGAGCGTGGCACGCACGATCGCGCGCTGCGGCACATCGGCCCGCTTAGCCAGGCCGCAGCCGCTCAGCGACGCCGGGCCGGAGCAGTATCGGGTCAATCTGCGCCAGCGCCTCAGGCTCACTTGGTGCCCAGGAGAGGACTCGAACCTCCACGGTGTTACCCGCTAGTACCTGAAACTAGTGCGTCTACCAATTCCGCCACCTGGGCTCAAGTGGGCGGCGCAATGTACGTAAGGGGGTGCGGTGCTGTCAATCAGGGCGCGTCACTGCCGTACTGCAGCGTGAGGTAGTCCACGACACGCGCGAGCTCGGCCTCATCGAGCGGCGCGCCCATGACCTTGACCATCTTGCGCACCTCGGCTTCCCAGCCGGCGCGCTTCAGGAATGGCGCATTCGACTGGATGTAGTCGACGCTGTGGCAGATGGAGCACTTGCTCACCACGAGCGCGGCGTCCGGCGAATCTTTAAGGTGCAGCGCCGCTTCGTCTGCCCGTGCGATCCCGGCCGGCGCGGCCGCAATCAACAGCGCGCTGCAGATGGCGGGCGCTGAGATCATGGCCGGTCTCATGTGACCTCGAGGCTGATGGGCTGGATCACGTTGTTGTAGTAACCGGCCGGATTGAAGATCAGCTGCTCGGTCTGCGTGGCTCCCTGGGCATTGCTGGCGCGCGCCGCCACGGCCACGCGCCCGCGCGCCCGCGGCGTGAACGCATACTGCCAAGCTCGGGCCGAGTAGCGGCCAAGGTCTGCGCCGAATTGCGCGCTCTGCCAGCTGCGGCCGCCGTCGATCGAGACCTCGACGCGCCGCAGCCCCGCGCCGCCGTCCCATGCCAGGCCCTGGACGACAATCGCCGAGCCGGCGCGGAAGCGCTGGCCTTCTTCGAGGTTCGTGATCAGCGAATTCACCAGGATCTCGGTGACCGGTGTCGTCGTCTCCGACTCCTGCGACAGGAAGCGATCGACCACCGGAAACTTGCCCTTCGGGATGCGGTAGGCCGTATTCATCCAGAAGCTGCTGAGCGGCTGGGCCAGCGCACGAATGCTGACGACCTGCTTCATCCAGTAGGTCGCGGTCCACCCGGGGACGATGATTCGCGCCGGATAGCCGTTCCAGTGGGGCAGGGGCTCGCCGTTCATCTCATAGGCGACCAGCGTGTTCTCATCGAGCGCCTTCCACGCCGGGATGCTCTTGGTGAAATCCGGCGTCGCTTCGAGCACCGGGCCGTCCGCGCCGTTGAAGGCGATCTCGACGGCTTCCTTCGCCAATCCGGCGCGAGCCAGCAGGTCCTTGAGCCGCGCGCCTTTCCAGCGCGCGTTGCCCATCGCCCCGTTGCCCCATTGCACGCCGGGCACGTGCGGATCGGACAGGCCACGCCGGTTGCCGGCGCATTGGCAGACCGCGGTGAGCTCGACGGGCTCGAACTCATGCTGCAGTTGCGCCAGCGTCAGCTCGAAGGGCCTGGATGCGCCATCGCCGCCGATGCTCAGGCGCCAGGAGGCCACATCGATCGTCGGGATATCGGCGAGGTGCCAGCGCACGAAGAAACGGTCATTGGGCGTGATGACCTCGTTGAGGTAGCTGACCGGCGATTCGTAGTTCGGCGGCCGGTAGCTCCGCTTCAACAGCGGCCGCTTGCCGGCCAGCGCGTCGAGCACTGCGGATGCGAGCGTGCCCGCCGGCAAACCGGCTCTGGCCAGGGGTCCGCTGAGGCCGGCGCCGAGCAGGCCCAGGCCACCGAGCGCAGTCTGCAACAGCGAGCGGCGTGTGCGGATCACCATGGCAACGAGTAGGTCTTCACGTTGGTGAAGGATTTCATTGCTTCCTGCACGCCTTCCTTCACACCGATGCCCGAATCCTTGATGCCGCCGAAGGGCGTCAGCTCGAGGCGGTAGCCGGGCACCTCGCGCACGTTGACGCTGCCGACGTTCAGCTCCGAGACGAAGCGCGTGATGTAGTCGAGCCGGTTGGTGCAGACGCCGGAGGACAGGCCGAAATCGGTCGCGTTGGCGATGCGGATCGCCTCCTCGATCGAACCAAAGCGGATCACGGGCGAGACCGGCCCGAAGGTTTCGGTCCTGACCACGTTCATGTCGGGCGTGACGGCATCGAGCACGGTCGGCGAATAGAGCGCGCCCCTGCGGACGTTGCCATACAGGAGCCGTGCGCCGCGGGCCACGGCATCGTTGACGCGCTCCTCGAAATTGCGCGCGGCGGCCGCGTCGATCACCGTGCCGATGTCGGTGCGCGGATCCATCGGGTCGCCATAGACGATGGCGCGGCTCTTCTCGACCAGCAGCTCGATGAAACGATCGGCGACCGCGGCATGCACCAGCATGCGCTTGACCGCGGTGCAGCGCTGGCCGGAATTCCGGTACGAGCCGGCCACGGCGAGCGTCGTGGCCTCGTCCAGATCGGCGTCCTCCATCACGATCAGCGGGTCATTCCCGCCCAGCTCGAGCACCTGGCGCTTGTAGACGGCCTTGGCCGCGATGTACTTGCCGACCGGCACGCCGCCGGTGAAGGTCACGAGGTCGACATCGCGGTGCGTCAGCAGCTCGTCGGCGAATTCGCGCGGGTCGCCGGTGAGGACGCAGAACATCTCCGGCGGCAGACCCGCCTCATGCAGGAGGTCGGCGAGCAGCAGCGCGGTCAGCGGTGTCTTCTCGGAGGGCTTGAGCACCATGCGGTTGTTGGTCGCGATCGCGGGCGCCACCTTGTGCGCGACCTGGTTGAGCGGGTGGTTGAACGGCGTGATCGCGGCGATCACGCCCTGGAGCGGCTCGCGCTGCGTGTACACGCGCCGGCGCTTGCCGTGGGCGGTCAGGTCGCAGGAGAAGATCTGGCCGTCATCCTGCAGCGCGGCGTTGCCGGCGAACAGGAACACGTCGCAGGCCCGGCCGACTTCGTAGAGCGAATCCTTCTTGCTCAGGCCGCTCTCGGCGGTGATCAGGTCGGATATCGCCGCGCTCCGCGCGCGGATCAGCTCCGCGGCGCGATAGCAGATCTGGTAGCGATCGTAGCGCGAGAGCGGCGAACGGAATGCGCGGCCGGTGGCGATCGCGCGGCGCACCTCCTCGACGCCCGCCATCGGCACGGTGCCGGCGAGCGTGCCGTCGTAGGGGTTGCGGACTTCGCCGAGGCGCGGCGCGCGGATGCGCTCGGCGCCGACGCGCAGGGAATCGAAGCGGGCCGCCTCAGGCGGCACGGTTGAGCACCCAGTCGAAGGCATCGAAGTTGCGCCAGCGCCGGCCGGCCTCGAGATCAGTGACGCGCCGGTTCATCACCAGCGGCACGCGCTGCTCGGACAGCCCGCCGTGCGAACGGAGCGGCGCATCCAGGCCCGACAGATCGTGGCGCGCCGCGGCGCTCCCGATCACGACGGAACGTTCGCCGGTCACGACCAGGTCGCCGATGCGATCGGCCGGCAGCTCGAAGCGTGCCGCGGCTTCGGCCCGCGCCAGCACCAGCTCGATGCCGGGTAGCGCGCGGATGCGCGCGGCGATCGCCTCGTGATCCGCATCGGCCGGCAGGTACACGGTCGCGAACGAGCCGAGCGCGCCGTGGTGCACCACGTAGGGGTCGGTGATGGGCAGGATCACGCGCGCCCGGGCGGCGCCGAGCCAGGCATCGAGCTGATCCTGAAGGTAGATGACGTCCGGGTTCGCATCCATGCGCGTCTTGGCGTTCATGCCGTGGTCGGCGGTCACGACGATGGCGCAGCCGAGGCGATCGAGCCCGGCGAGGTACCCGTCCATCATGCGGTAGAACGCGTTGGCGGCCGCGGTGCCCGGCGCGTATTTGTGCTGCACGTAGTCGGTCGTCGACAGGTACATCACGTCCGGCCGGCGCGTCTCCATCAGGCGCAGGCCGGCGGCGAACACGAATTCCGACAACGCCGCGCTGTACACATCGGGCAGGCTCCTGCCCACCAGTTCGAGCACGCCCTCGATGCCGTGCTCGGCCAGCGTCGCCTGGTCGGCCTTCTCGGCCGAGAAGCACACGCCCTGCAACTCGTGGCCGAGGAGCTTGCGCAGCTTGTCCTTGGCGGTGACGACGGCGACCGCGCAGCCCTGCCCGGCGAGCGCGGCCAGGAGCGAGGGGGCGCGCAGCCACTTCGGATCGTTCATCATCACCTCGACGTCGTTGGGCGCGTCGTAGAGGTAGTTGCCGCAGATGCCATGCACCGCCGGCGGGGCGCCGGTGACGATCGAGAGGTTGTTGGGATTGGTGAACGTGGGCACCACGGCCTCGGCGATCACCGCGGTGCCATTGGCCAGCACGGATTTCATCCAGGGCGTATGCCCGTCGGCAATCGCCTGCGCGATGTAGTCGGGTTCGCAGCCGTCGACGCACACGACCACCGAGGGTTGGCGCGGGAGCCGGTAGCGGCGTCCGTTGACTTCGATCTCGCGCATCGTGACCCCGCTGGCGGCCGTACAGATGACAGTACGCGCCCGACAGTTTACTGTAATCGGCATGAGCCAAGTACCCTACCTGCTGACGCCCGGCCCGCTGACGACCTCCCAGGCCACGAAGCAGAGCATGCTGCGGGACTGGGGTTCCTGGGACAGCGATTTCAACCAGATCACGCGCCGCGTGTGCGAGCGCTTGCTCGCGATCGTGCAGGCGGCCGGGACGCATGAGTGCGTGCCGCTGCAGGGCAGCGGCACCTTTTCGGTTGAGGCCGCGATCGGCACGCTGGTGCCGCGCGGCGGGCACGTGCTGGTGCCGCAGAACGGCGCCTACTGCCAGCGCATCGCCCGCATCTGCCGCTACCTCGGCCGCAAGGTGACGAGCATCGACTATGCCGAGAACGCCGCGGTGTCCGCCGCCGACGTCGAGCGCGCACTGCTCCAGGATCCCTCCATCACCCACGTCGCCCTGGTGCACTGCGAGACCAGCGCCGGGATCCTCAATCCCCTCGATGCGGTCGCCCAGGTGGTGGCGAAGCACGAGCGGCGGCTGATCGTCGATGCCATGAGCTCCTTCGGCGCGCTCGAGATCGATGCGCGGCGCACGCCCTTCGATGCGGTCGTCGCGGCGTCCGGCAAGTGTCTCGAGGGGCCGCCCGGGATGGGCTTCGTGATCGTACGGCGCGCGGCGCTCGAGCGCTGCGAGGGCAATGCCCACTCCCTGGCGCTCGATCTCTACGATCAGTGGGTCTACATGCAAAAGACCACCCAGTGGCGCTACACGCCCCCCACCCACGTGGTGGCGGCTTTCGATTGCGCGATCACGCAGTATCTCGAGGAAGGCGGACTCGCGGCGCGCGGCGCGCGTTATGCGCACAACTGCCGCACGCTCATCGAGGGAATGGCGGCGCTCGGGCTCAAGAGCTTCCTGCCCGCGGCCATCCAGGCGCCCATCATCGTGACCTTCCATGCGCCCGATGATCCGCACTACCAGTTCAAGTCCTTCTACAACGCCGTCAAGGCGCTCGGCTACATCCTCTACCCCGGCAAGCTGACGACGCTCGAGACCTTCCGCGTGGGCTGCATGGGGCAGCTCGGCGAGCGCGGCATCGGCGGTGCCGTGGAAGCGGTCGGCCAGGTGCTGGCGCAGCTGCGCGCCGCCGCGTGAGGTAACCCCGCTATGCGTTCCATCGAGGTCAACGGCCGCAGCTATCGCCTGCCGCAGACACCCGCCGTCGTGGTGTGCGTCGACGGCTGCGACCCGGAGTACGTCTCCCAGGCGGTCGCCGGCGGTCACATGCCCTGGACGCAGCGCACGCTCGCGACCGGCAGCGCGGTGGTGGCCGACTGCGTGGTGCCGAGCTTCACCAACCCGAACAACCTCTCGATCGTGACCGGCGTGCCGCCCGCGGCGCACGGCATCTGCGGCAACTTTCTCTACGACGTCGAGAGCGGCACCGAGGTCATGATGAACGACCCGAAGTGGCTGCGCGCGCCGACGCTGCTCGCGGCGCTCGCCGATGCCGGCTGCAAGGTCGCCGTGATCACCGCCAAGGACAAGCTGCGCCGCCTCCTCGGCCACAAGATGCGCGGCGTGTGCTTCTCCGCGGAGAAGGCCAACGAGGTAACCAGCGCCGAGCACGGCATCGGGGAGGTGCTCGAGCTCGTCGGCCTGCCGCTGCCCTCCGTCTACAGCGCCGCGCTGTCGGAGTTCGTGTTCGCCGCGGGCGTCAGGCTCATGGCGACTCTCCGGCCCGACGTCATGTACCTCTCGACCACCGACTACGTGCAGCACAAGCACGCGCCGGGCTCGCCGGAGGCGAATGCCTTCTGCCGCATGATGGACGGCTACATGGCCGAGCTCGAGCGCGCCGGCTGCGTGATTGCCCTCACCGCCGATCACGGCATGAGTCCGAAGCAGCGGCTCGATGCGAGCCCGAACGTGATCTACCTGCAGGACGTGCTCGATGCCTGGCTCGGCGCGGGCCGTGCGCGCGTGATCCTGCCGATCACCGACCCCTACGTGGTCCACCACGGAGCCCTCGGATCCTACGCGACGGTGTACCTGCCCGCCGGCATCCCCGCCGCCGGCGTGGCGCCGCGCATCGCCGCATTGCGCGGCATCGAGCTGGTGCTCACGCGCGCCGAGGCAGCGCAGCGCTTCGAGCTGCCCCCCGACCGCATCGGCGACCTGGTGGTGCTGTCGGTGCGCGCGGTGGCGTTGGGGTCGGCCCGGGCGAAGCACGACCTCTCGGGCCTCGATGCGCCGCTGCGCTCGCACGGGGGCCTGTCCGAGCAGCCGGTGCCGCTCATCATGAACCGCGCGATTGCCAACCTCGATACCAACCGGCGCTGGCGCAACTTCGACGCGTTCGACTGGGTGCTGAATCATGGCGCTTGAGCGCGAGGCGCTGCGCATCGCGGGCGAGCGCATCAGCACGCCGCGCGCGGCCGAGGTGTTCAACCCCTACACGCGCAAGCCCATCGCCACGGTGGCGCAGGCGGGACTCGCCGAGGTCCGCCGCGCGCTCGGCGCGGCACGGGCGTTCCGCTCCAGGCTGACCCGCTACGAGCGCTACCGCATCTGCTACCAGGCCGCCGATGCCTTGCGGGCGCGCACCGAGGAGCTCGCCGATCTCATCACCGCCGAGAGCGGCCTGTGCAAGAAGGACTCGGTGTACGAGGTCGGGCGGGCGTGCGATGTGTTCGTGTTCGCCGGCAACGCGGCGCTGCAGGACGACGGCCAGATCTTCTCCTGCGATCTCACCGCGCACGGCAAGAAGCGCAAGGTCTACACGCTGCGCGAGCCGCTGCTCGGAGTCATCACGGCGATCACGCCGTTCAACCACCCGCTCAACCAGGTGGCGCACAAGGTGGCGCCGAGCATCGCCAGCAACAACCGCATGGTGCTCAAGCCCTCGGAGAAGACGCCGCTCACGGCGCTGAAGCTCGCCGACATCCTCTACGAGGCCGGGCTGCCGCCGCCGATGTTCAGCGTGCTCACCGGCGACCCGGCGGAAATCGCCGACGAGCTGCTGACGAATGCGGATGTCGACCTCGTCACCTTCACCGGCGGGGTGGCCATCGGCAAGTACATCGCCGCCAAGGCGGTCTACAAGCGCCAGGTGCTCGAGCTCGGCGGCAACGATCCCATCATCGTCATGGAGGATGCCGACGTCGAGGAGGCGGCGACGCTGGCCGCCGCCGGCTCCTACAAGAACTCCGGGCAGCGCTGCACCGCGATCAAGCGCATGCTGGTGCAGGAGTCGGTGGCCGCGCGCTTCACGGAGCTCCTGGTCGAGAAGTCCCGCGCCGTCAGATACGGCGACCCCATGGACCCGGCCACGGACATGGGCACGGTGATCGACGAGCCCGCGGCGCGCTCCTTCGAGCAACGCGTGAACGAGGCGGTGGCGGGCGGCGCCCGCCTCTGCTACGGCAACATCCGCGACGGTGCGCTCTACTCCCCCACCGTCATCGACCGGGTGGACCCCGCCATGACGGTCGTGAAGCAGGAGACCTTCGGCCCGGTCTCACCCGTCATGACGTTCCGTACGATCGATGAGGCCATCCGCATCTCGAACTCGACCGCCTACGGGCTCTCGTCCGCGGTGTGCACCAACCGCCTCGACTACATCACGCGCTTCGTGCAGGAGCTCAACGTCGGCAGCGTCAACGTACGCGAGGTGCCGGGCTACCGCCTCGAGCTCACGCCCTTCGGCGGCATCAAGGACTCGGGGCTCGGCTACAAGGAAGGCGTCCAGGAAGCGATCCGCAGCTTCACGAACACCAAGACCTACTCGCTCCCGTGGCTACCGTAGAAGCGGCGGCCGACGCGCCGCAGGCGCGCGCCCTGCGCCGCGCGCAGAGCCGCACGCTGCTGCTGCTGTTCCTCGGCTACGCCTCGTGTTACTTCTGCCGTGCCAATCTCCCGGTGGCGACGCCGCTCCTGATCGAAGAGCTCGGCACGCACGGCGTGGGCCACGATGATGCCATGCTCGCCATCGGCTGGATGGGCTCGGCGGGGGTGTTCGCCTATGCACTCGGCAAGTGGTTCCTCACGAGCCTCGGCGACTACTGGGGCGGCAAGCGCAATCTCCTGATCGCCACCGGCGGCGCGACGCTCTTTACGCTGCTCTTTGCCGCGAGCGGCACTCTGCCCGTGTTCACGCTCGCCTGGATCGCCAACCGCCTGTCGCAGTCGATCGGCTGGTCGGCGCTCGTCAAGGTGTCGTCGAAGTGGTTCCATTACTCGCGCTACGGCACGGTGGCGGCGTTCCTGAGCTGCAGCTATCTCATCGGCGATGCGATCGCGCGCCCGAGCATGGGCCTCCTGCTGCAGCATGGCGTATCGTGGCGCGGCCTGTTCGTCTTTGGGGCGGCGGTGGCGGGCGCGATGTTCCTGGCGAACCTGTTGTGGCTGCGCGAGTCGAGCACCGATGAGGGCTTCCCCGCGGCGGTCGCCAACCCGGGCAACGTGTTCGCGCATGCCGAGCGCCCGCACAGTTATCTCGCGCTGGTGCTGCCGCTGCTGCGCAGCCGCGCGTTCCTCACGGTGTGCCTGCTCGGCTTCGCCACCACCATGATCCGCGAGACCTTCAACACCTGGACGCCCTCCTACCTGCACGACTTCCTCGGCCTGAAGGTGAGCGAAGCGGCGGTGATGTCGGCGGTGTTCCCCGGCGTCGGCGGTCTGTCGGCGATCCTCGCGGGCTGGGCGAGCGACCGCCTCGGGCACAACTGCCGCGCGCTGCTGCTGGTCGCCGGGCTCGCCGCCACCGCGGTCGGGCTCCTGGTTTTGACGCAGCTGCGGCCCGGAAGCTCCGGTACGGTGCTGCCGGTGGTCATGATCGGCGTCGTAGCGTTCTGCCTGCTGGGGCCCTACGTTTTCCTCCCCGGCGCCTTCGCGCTCGATTTCGGCGGCCAGCAGGCCGGAGCCGTGGCCTCGGGCCTCGTCGACGGCACCGGTTACTTCGGCGGCGTGGCCGCCGGCAGCATCATGGCATGGCTCGCGGTGCGCTTCGGCTGGGGCGGCATGTTCACGGCGCTCGCCGCGGTGAGCTCGCTTGCCGCCCTCGGCGCTGCGTACCTGTGGATTCTCATCCTGCGGCCCGCGCCCGCGACAGCGGCCTCCTCATGAAGATCGCGGTGCTCGAGACCTTCGCGAACCAGTTCGTCTGCTTCGTGCGCGTCACCACCGACTCGGGTGCCACGGGGTGGGGCCAGACGTCCACGTACAACGCCGACATCACCGCCAGCATCTTCCATCGCCAGGTGGCGCCCTGGTCGCTCGGCCAGGACGCGCTCGACATCGGCGCCCTCGTCCGCCGCGTCGAGGAGCGCGAGCACAAGTTCCCGGGCAGTTACCGCTGCCGCGCGCTCGCCGGGCTGGATACGGCGCTCTGGGACCTGCGCGGCAGGCTCGAAGGCAAGCCGGTGGTCGAGCTGCTGGGCGGTGCACCGAAGCGGCTGCGTGCTTACGCGTCCTCCATGCGGCGCGACATCACGCCCGGGCAGGAAGCCGCGCGCTTCCTGAAACTCCGCGACGACTTCGGCTTCGACGCCTTCAAGTGGCGGGTCGGCGCCGAGTGCGGTCACGACGTCGACGAGTGGCCCGGACGCACCGAGGCCATCGTCCCCACCGTGGCGCGCGCGCTCGGCGACGGTGTTGCGAAGCTGGTCGATGCCAACAGCGGCTTCTCGCCGCGCCGGGCGATCGAGGTCGGCCGGCTGCTCGAGGCCGAAGGGATCGGGCACTACGAGGAGCCCTGCCCCTACTGGAAGCTCGCCGAGACCCGCGAGGTCGCGGCGGCGCTGTCGCTCGATGTCACCGGGGGCGAGCAGGACTGCGAGCTCGCGATCTGGGAGCGCATGATCGAGATGCGCGCGGTCGACATCGTGCAGCCGGACGTCATGTACATGGGCGGTATCGCGCGCACGCTCGAGGTCGTGGCGCTCGCGGCCGCGGCAGGCCTGCCCTGTACGCCGCACAGCGCCAACCGCTCGCTCGTGACCTTGTGCACGATGCATCTGCTCGGCGCCATAGGCAATCCGGGTAAGTACCTCGAGCTCTCCATCGAGGGAGCGGATTATTATCCATGGGAGGGCGGCCTGTTCCTCGAGGACCCGTATGAGGTCACGGACGGGCAGGTTACGATCCCCGCCGCACCCGGCTGGGGGGTGGAGATCAACCCGCGCTGGCTCGAGGCGGCCGCCTATCAGCGCAGTAGTTGAGGAGCGAGCGTTTACATGCAACCCGAAGAAGTACGCAGCGCCGCGGACGCCCGCGCCATCGTCGAGGAGCGCGGGCTCAGCCACGTCAAGGTCGCGGTGTTCGACAACGACGGGATCCTGCGCGGCAAGTTCATCGATCGCGCCAAGTTCCTGGCATCACTCGAGAAGGGCCTCGGCTTCTGCGACGTGGTGCTGGGGTGGGATTCGAACGACCAGCAGTACGACAACGTCACCTTCACGGGCTGGCATACGGCCTTCCCCGATGCGCAGGTGCGGCTCCTGCCCGGGACCTGCCGCGCGCTGCCGCTCGAAGGTGACATGCTGCTCTTCCTCGGCGAGTTCGCCGGCAAGGCCGAGCAGGTCTGCCCGCGCGCCGTGCTGCGCCGGGTGCTCGCGCGCGCCGCCTCCCTGGGACTCGCCGCGACCGCCGCGGCCGAGTACGAGTTCTTCGTCTTCAGCGAAACGCCGGCGAGCGTACGCGAGAAGCATTACCGCGATCTCACCAACCTGACGCCGGGGTATTTCGGCTACTCGGTGCTGCGCAGCGGCGTGCACGCCGAGCTCTACCAGGCGCTGCTCGCGCTCGCCGACGACATGCGCATGCCCATCGAGGGGCTGCACACGGAAACGGGGCCCGGGGTCATGGAGGCGGCGCTGCATTACACCGAGGCACTCGAGGCTGCCGACCGCGCCGCACTCTTCAAGACCTTCGTCAAGGTGCTCGCGCAGCGCCGCGGCCTCATGGCCACCTTCATGGCGAAATGGTCGCAGCAGCTGCCGGGCCAGAGCGGCCACCTGCACGTCTCACTCGCACGGGCGGACGGTACTTCCGCCTTCTACGACGAGGTGAAGCCCCACACCATGTCGGACGCGATGCGCTGGTTCGTCGGTGGCCAGCAGGCGCTGATGCCCGAGCTACTCGCCATGGTGGCTTCGACGGTCAACAGCTACTCGCGCCTGGTCCCCGGCTATTGGGCGCCGACCTCGGCGACGTGGGGTGTCGAGAACCGCACCTGCGCGCTGCGCGTCATCCAGGGAGGCCCCAGGGCCCAGCGTGTCGAGTACCGTATCGCCGCGGCCGACATCAACCCCTATCTCGCGCTCGCGGCCGCCATCGGCTCGGGGCTCTGGGGCATCGAGCAGCGCATCGAGCCCGATGAGCCGATCGTGGGCAATGCCTACGACAAGAAGCTCCCGGCCAAGCGCCAGCTGCCGCGCACTCTCACCGAGGCGGCCGAGCGGCTCGCGGGCTCCGCCGCGGCGCACGAGCTCTTCGGCAAGCCCTTCGTCGAGCACTTTGCCGCGAGCCGCGAGTGGGAAGAGCGCGAGTTCCGCCGCGCCGTGACCGATTGGGAGCTCGCCCGCTACTTCGAGATCATCTGATGAGCACCATCAGGACCATCTCCCCGGTCGACGGCCGCCTGTACGCCGAGCGCACCGCCGCCACGGCCGCCGAGATCGATGCGGCTCTCGGGCGCGCCCGCGCCGCGCAGCGCCAGTGGCACGCCAGTACGCTCGCCGCACGCGCTGCGCTCCTCGAGCGCTTCTGCGCCGAATTCGAGAGTCGCGGCGCGGCAATCGCCCAGGGCCTTGCGTGGCAGATGGGCCGCCCGATCCGCTTCGCGCCGAGCGAGGTGCGCGGCACGCTCGAGCGCGCCCGCTACATGATCGGCGCCGCTGCGGGTGCGCTCGCCGACCTCGATGCGGGACCCAAGCCCGGTTTCCGGCGCTTCATCCGCCGCGAGCCTCTCGGCGTCGTCTTTACCGTCGCCGCCTGGAATTATCCCTACCTGATCGCGGTCAACAGCGTGGTGCCGGCGCTCATGGCCGGCAACGCCGTGATCCTCAAGCACTCGGCGCAGACGCCCCTCGCCGCCGAGGCCTTCGCCGAATGCCTCGCCGCGGCGGGACTGCCCCCCGGAGTCTTCCAGGTGCTGCACCTCTCGCACGAGGATACCGAGCGCGTGATCGGCGATGCGCGCATCGACTTCGTCGCCTTCACCGGCTCGGTGGCCGGCGGCCGCGCCGTGCAACGCGCCGCCGCCGAGCGCTTCGTCGGCGTCGGCCTCGAGCTCGGCGGTTGCGATCCGGTATACGTGCGCGACGACGCCGATCTCCAGCACGCCGTCGAGAACATCGTCGACGGCGCCTACTTCAACTCCGGGCAGTCGTGTTGCGGGCTGCAGCGCATCTTCGTGCACGAGAGTCTCTACGAGCCCTTCACCCGGGGCGCGGTCGAGCTCATCCGGCAGTACCGGCTCGGCGATCCGCTCGATCCCGAGACGACCCTCGGTCCGCTGGTGCGCACCGCCGCGGCGGACGCCGTGCGCGCTCAGATCCGGGCAGCCGTCGCCGCGGGTGCGCGCCCGGCGCTCGAGGAGTGCGAATTCCCCGCAAGCCGCGCCGGCACCCCCTATCTCGCGCCGCAGCTGCTGCTCGATGCGCCCGTCTCCTCCACGGTGATGCGCGAGGAGATCTTCGGCCCGGTCGCGGGCGTGATGCAGGTCGCGAGCGACGCGGAGGCGGTCGCCCGCATGAACGACAGCGCCTTCGGCCTCACGGCCGCCGTGTGGACGCGCGATGCGGCCGCCGCCGAGCGGCTCGGTGCGCAGGTCGAGACCGGCACCTTTTTCATGAACCGTTGCGACTACCTCGATCCGGCACTCGCCTGGGTGGGAGTCAAGGACTCCGGTCGCGGCTGTACGCTTTCGGTCGTCGGGTACGAGCACCTGACGCGGCCCAAATCCTTTCATCTGCGGGTGATGACGTGAGTGCGATCCTCAAGGCCAACTGGAACTATCCGACCACCGTGTGGGCGGGCCCCGGGCGCATCGCCGAGCTCCCGGCGGCGTGCGCGAAGCTCGGGATCGGGCGGCCGCTGCTGGTCACGGACGAGGGGCTGCGCGATGCGCCGATGGTGAAGCGGGCGCGGGAGCTCGTGCCCGGCACGGGACTCTTCGCACGCGTGCGCGGCAACCCGGTGGCCGCCAACATCGAGGAGGGCCTCGCCGTTTACCGCGCCGGCAGGCATGACGGGGTCATCGCCTTCGGCGGCGGCTCCGGGCTCGATGCCGGCAAGGTGATCGCCTTCATGTCGGGACAGACCCGGCCGCTGTGGGACTTCGAGGACGTCGGCGACTGGTGGACGCGTGCCGACGTCAGGGGCATCGCGCCGGTGGTCGCGGTGCCGACCACCGCCGGCACGGGCTCGGAAGTCGGCCGGGCGGGCGTCGTGGTCAACGAGGAGACGCACCAGAAGAAAATCATCTTCCATCCGCTCATGATGCCCGGCGTCGTCATTGCCGATCCCGAGCTCACCGTCGGACTCCCGCCGGCCATCACCGCCGCGACCGGCATGGACGCCTTCGTGCACTGCTTCGAGGCGTACTGCGCACCAGTCTTCCACCCGCTCGCCGACGGCATTGCGCTCGAGGGCATGCGCCTCATCCAGGCGTACCTGCCGCGCGCCTGCGAGCACGGCGCGGATCTCGAGGCTCGCTCGCGCATGCTCGCGGCCGCGAGCATGGGCGCCACCGCCTTCCAGAAGGGCTTGGGGGGCGTGCACGCCATCGCCCACCCGGTGGGCGCGCATTTCAACACCCATCACGGCCTCACCAATGCCGTGCTGCTGCCGTACGTCATGAGCTACAACCGGCCCGCGATCGAGGCGCGCGTCGCCACCGTGGCGCGGGTGCTGGATCTTAAGGGCGAGCCGTTCCGCGCCCTCTTCGACTGGGTGCTCGCCTTTCGCAAGCGTCTGAAGATCCCGCACACGCTCGCCGACATCGGCGTGCCGGCGACCGCCGCCGACACCATCGGCCGTGAAGCCGCGCTCGATCCTTCCGCCGGCGGCAATCCGCAGCCGGCGGACGCGGCCGCCTACGCGCGCATGTTCCGTGCGGCGGTCAAAGGGGATATGAGCCTGGCAGCCTGAGCCCCCATGGCTAAGGCGTGCCGAGCGCCGCGATCGCCAGCTTCCATAACGTCTCGTTGGCGGCCGCCACGACGCGGCCGTCGCTGGCGGTGGTGAGCGGCGCGCCCCGCCAGTCGCTGATCCTGCCGCCGGCGCCTTCGATCACCGGCACCACGGCCATGAAATCATGCGCCTTCAGCTGCACCTCGATCACGAGCTCGCACCAGCCCGAGGCGAGCATCCCGTAGAGGTAGCAGTCCCCGCCATAGCGGCGCAGGCCGGCGCGCATCGCGAGCGCCTCGAAACGCCGGCGCTCCTCGGGGCTGAAGGTTTCGGCCGTCGTGGTGTAGACCACCGCGTCCCCGAGCGCGTTCACGGCGCTGCTGTGCGCCTCGCGGCCGTTGAAGCGCGTCGGGCGCCCCTCGCATCCCACCCAGCGCTCGGCCGTCGCCGGCGCCTCGACCACGCCGATCACCGGCCGCTCGCCCTGCACGAGCCCGATGAGGGAGCCGAAGAGTGGAAATCCGCTGATGAAGCTCTTGGTGCCGTCGATCGGATCGAGCACCCAGGTGAATTCGCCGCTCCCCTGCGCCGGAAACTCCTCGCCGCGGATGGCGTGAGTGGGGAAGGCGGCGCCGATCAGGCGGCGCATCTCGGTCTCGATCTCGCGATCGACCGCGGTCACCGGGGTCCCATCGCTTTTCTTCTGCACGGTCACCGGCGTGCGGAAATGGCGCACGGCGATGCGGCGCGCCACGTCAGCAAGCTCCTCCGCGAGTGCGAGGGCACGGGTGCAATCGGGATGATCGGCGAAAATCATGCGCCCTCCTTTGGGCGTCGCGCGGCGTGCGCCAGTACCTCGGTCTCGAGCCAGTTGCGCAGCTCCGCGAGCTTCAGGCGCGGCTCGCGCACCGCGGGTCCGAGCCCGTGCTTCCACGCGAGCCGCGGGTCGTCGGGCCGCTGCTCGAGCGCGCGCAGATCCGCGACGAACGCTTCGAGCTCGGCGCGATCGGCGAACAGCCCGTCCTCCATGAGCTTCGCGCCGTAGCGCACCGCGCAGGCGGCGATCTCGGCGAAGCTGTACTCGGGGTGATACTGCACCCCCCAGAAAACGCCCTGCCCGTGCCGCAGCTCGAGCGCCTGCACGCCCATCTCGTTGCCGGCGAGGACCCGCGCACCCACGGGCAGCTCGCCGATGTCGTCGCGGTGCACCGTGATCGCCTCGAATACCGCCGGCTTGCCGGCGAACATCGGGTGGTGGCGCCCGGCTGCATTGAGCTCGATGCGGCGCGCGAAGCCGAATTCGCGCCCGAGCGGGTTCGGCCGCACGCGCCCGCCGGCCGCGGCGACCGCCACCTGCATGCCCCAGCAGCTGCCGAAGAACGGCACCCCGGCCGCGAACGTGGCCCGAGCCAGCTCGATCTGCCGCTCGATGTGCGCGCCGCCGTCGTAAACGTTGAGCGCCGAGCCGGTGATCGCGACGCCGTCATAGGCGCTAAGCGGCTGGCCGAGCCGCACCTCCGCGTCCGCCGGACGCACGATGTCGCAGCGTACGCCGGCCAGGCTCTCGAGCGTGCGTGCGTAGCCCTCGCCGCTCGGCGAGCCGCCCGCCGCGACCTGCTGCTCGCGGATCGCGGCGCGGTTGCCGTCGATGACGAGCACGCGCGGCGTGCTCATCCCGGCGCCTCCAGCGCCAGCATCGGCGGCACAGACAGTCCCCGTTCGACGAGCACTTCGCGCAGCACGTCCGGCCGATCGGTCGTCATGCCGTCGACCCCGAGGTCGATGAGCCGCTCCATGTCGGCGGTGGCATTCACGGTCCACGGCACCACGCGCAGTCCGAGCGCGTGCGCCTCGGCGACGCGCTGCGCATCCAGATCGAGATAATCCGGGCCCCAGGTGGAGGCGCCGCTCGCCTTGACCAGCCGCACGACCGAGTCGCCGAATTGCCGGGGGTCGAGGCCCCCGAGCCACGGCGAGGGCTGCGCCGCGCCGAAGCGCACCGTGTCATCGCCGCGCTGCTCCTCCGTGAGCGCCACCCGCGCGACCTGCGGCATGAGACGCTGCATGGCGGTGAGCACCCGCCAGTCGAACGCCATGACGCTGACGATCGTCGCCGTGCCGGTAGTCTCGACCACCTCGCGCAGCGCAGCGGCGAAGGGCCCGGGTGCCGCGGCGAGCTGCGGCTCCTCCGGAAAGGTCTTCACTTCCACCGAAACGTGCACCTGCCCGCGCCCGCCCGTGCGCACCAGAGTCAGCACGTCGGCAAGACGCGGTATGCGCTCGCCGTCGACGGGCTCCTGGTCGGGAAAGCGCGCCGCGTAGGCGGCGCTCGGATTCAGCCGCCCGACGTCGTAGGACTGCAGCTCCGCGAAGCTCAGGTCCACGATGCGCGCGCCCCGGCCACGCAGGAACTGCCCGGACGCGTCGCGGGTGATGTCCGGGTTCAGCTCGGGGTCGTGTGTGACCACGACGACGCCGTCACGGGTCACGGCGCAGTCGAGCTCGAGCGCGCTCACGCCGAGCTCGAGCGCACGCGCGAAGCCGCTGAGCGTGTTCTCCGGCCACAGGCCCCGCGCGCCCCGGTGCCCCTGCACCTCAGGCATGGTGGCGGCTCCCGGAAGCGGCGGTCAGACGACAAGCGATGGGGGCGATGTTATATTTCCCGAGATCTGAGCCCGATCAGACTATCTCGCTAAAAACTTGGCTGTCAACGCGACGGCAAAGCAAGTCCGGGAGGGGCATGGCCCGATGATCCGCCGCATTCTCACCGCGTCCCTCGCGCCGCTGCTGCTCGCCGCGCTGCCGGCGCACGCCGACGCGCTGCGCATCATTACCTGGGCGAGCTACGTACCCCCCGAGGTCATCGCGCAGTTCAAGAAGGAGACCGGCATCGACGTGCAGGTCACGCTCTCGAACAACGAGGAGATGATCTCCAAGCTCCGTGCCACGGGCGGCGCCGGCTTCGACCTGGCGCAGCCCTCCCAGGACCGGATCTTCGGCGCGCAGCAGGAGTTCCGCATCTACAAGCCCTTCGACCTGAGCAAGGTGAAGCTGGACGAGTTCGTGCCGGAGCTGCTCGAGGCCGTGAAGAAGAACGCCACCGTCGAGGGCAGGCTCTACGGCCTGCCGTACGTCTGGGGCACCGAGGGGCTCATCTATAACTCCACGCGCACGAAGGTCGCCGACTACACCGACCTGTGCGCGCCGGCGCTCAAGGGCCGCACCGCCGTGCGCCTCAAGCGCCCCACGCTCATGGCCTTCGCGCTCGCCTCGGGGCACGATCCCTTCGCGCTCTACAACGACACCAAGGCGTATACCGCGCTCATGCAGCAGGTGGGCAGGACATTGGCGGCCTGCAAGGGGAACTTCCGCTTCTTCTACGACAACAAGGATCAGCTCTTGAACGGGGTGCGCTCCGGGGAGATCTGGGCCGCGATGATGTGGGACTCGGGCGGCTGGCTCCTCAACCGTGAGAACCCGGCCATCAAGTTCATCAATCCCAAGTCCGGCGCGATCGCCTGGATGGACACCTTCGCGCTCCCCGCCCGCGGCCGCAACGACGCCGCCGCCTACGCCTGGATCAATTTCGTCATGCGCCCCGAGGTCGCCGCGCTGGTGGCGAAATCGATCGGCAACTTCACCGCCTCCAAAGGCGCCGACAAGCTCATGGACCCGCGCGTACGCGCGCAGTTCGCCGAGTCGTTCCCCGACGGGCTGAAGAACATCAAGTGGTACCCGGCGATCCCGCCCGGCCTCGAGGAGATCGAGGGCGAGGTACTCGACAAAGTGAAGGCGTCCGATTGAGCGCGGCGGGCACGCCCGCGCCGGACGCGGCGCCGGATCTCGAGGTACGCGCGGTCACCAGGCGCTTCGCCGCGCACGTGGCGGTGAACGCGGTGTCCTTCAGCGTGCCGCGCGGCAGCTTCTTCTCGATCCTGGGTCCCTCCGGCTGCGGCAAGACGACTCTGCTGCGGATGATCGCGGGCTTCATCCAGCCGGATGCGGGCACCATCGCCATCGGCGGCCGCGACATGGCGCGCGTCCCACCGAACCGACGCCCGGTCAACATGGTGTTCCAGCACCTGGCGCTCTTCCCCATGATGTCGGTGGGCGAGAACGTCGCCTTCGGCCTGGCGCGCCGCGGCGTGGGCCGTGCCGAGCGGCAAAAGCGCGCCGCAGCCATGCTCGAGCGCGTCGGCCTCGCGGGCGCTGCGGCCAAGCGCACCGACGAGCTCTCGGGCGGTCAGCGCCAGCGCGTCGCCATCGCCCGCAGCATGGTGCTGGAGCCGACATTGCTGCTCCTCGATGAGCCGCTCGGCGCCCTGGACCTGAAGCTCCGCGAGCACATGAAGGTGGAGCTCAAGCAGCTGCAGAGCGCCTTCGGCACGACCTTCGTGTACATCACCCACGATCAGTCCGAGGCGCTGGTGCTGTCCGACCGCGTCGGCGTCATGAGCCAGGGCCATTTCGAGCAGCTCGGCACCCCGCAGGAACTCTACTACGCGCCGGCCACGGCCTTCGTGGCCGGCTTCGTCGGTGCCAACAACCGTCTCAGCGGCACGGTGCGCACGGTCGAGGGCGGGCTCATCGACATCGACGCCGGCGAGGGGTGGAAGGTGCGCGTACGGGCACACGCGCCGCTGACCGTGGGTGCGGCGGCGCAGGCGTTCATCCGGCCCGAAGCCATCACGCTGGCGCGCACGCCCGCGGAGCTGCCGCCGGGCCAGAGCGCACACAGCGGCGAGGTCACCGACATGCTGTTCGACGGCGCCAACTCCGCCGTGCTGCTGCGCGAGGCGCAAAGCCGGCGTGAGCTGCGCATTGCGCTGCCGCAGACCGGAGCCTTCGCGGACTTGAGGCCCGGCGCACGTATCTGCTTCGGCTTCGACCCCGAGCGTGGGATCGGCTTCGCCGCCACATGAGCGACGCGGCGGCAGGCGGCAGGTGGTCCCGGCGGCTGGTACTGGCGCTGCTGCTCGCACCGGCGCTGCTGTGGCTGCTGACCCTGATCATTCTGCCGCACGCTGATCTGGCGGTGCTGTCGTTCCGCGAACGGGTGGCGCCGCGCGAGTACGCGCCGAGCCTGGCGCAATACCGCACCTTCTTCGGCGAGCCCCTCTACTGGCACGTCTTCGTGCGCACCGCATTCATGTCCGCGATCGCGACGCTCGTGACGCTGCTGCTCGCCTTTCCGATCGCCTGGATCATCGCCAAGCTGGCGCGCGGACGCATGAGCGCGCTCTTGTTCGTCGTGTGCCTCATCCCCTTCTGGGTGAGCGAGACGGTGCGCACGCTCGGCTGGATGATCCTGCTGCGCGAGTCCGGCGTACTGCCGGCGATCCTGGTGCACCTGGGCCTCACCGCCCAACCCGTCGAGCTCCTCTACCACGACGCCACCATCCTGGTCGGCCTCGTCTACACCTCGCTCCTCTTCATGGTGGTGCCGCTGGTGGGGAGCCTCGAGAGCCTCGACAACTCCCTCATCGAGGCCGCCTACGACCTCGGCGCCAAGGGGTGGTCGATCCTGCGCACCATCGTCATTCCGCACGCTGCGCCGGGCATCACGGCGGGCTGCATCGTGGTCTTCATGCTGACGCTTGGTAACTATCTGACGCCGACGCTGCTCGGCGGCAAGAACTCACTGTGGTTCACCGAGCAGATCTACACGCAATTCATCACACGCTTCAACTGGGAACAGGGCGCAGCCTTCGGCTTCCTGCTGCTGGCGCTCTCCACCGCGATGGTGTGGCTCGGACTCAAGCTCTCCGGCCAGCGCTTCAGCGACGTCATGAGGCGCGTGTGATCCCGAGCCTGCCGCGACCCGCCTGGCTGCGCGCCGCCACGGGGCTCTACGTGGGGGCGTTTCTCGTTTTCCTGTTCCTGCCGCTCACGGTCGTCGCGGTGTTCGCCTTCAACAATGCGCCCTACCCCGCGCCGCCCTGGCACGGCTTCACGCTCGACTGGTTCCTCGGCAACGAGGCCGAGGGGCGCGTCGGGCTGTTCCGCGATACCGAGCTCCTCGGCAGCATCTGGACCAGCTGCACGGTCGCGCTCTGGGTGACGGGCCTCTCGGTGGTGGTGGGCACGGCAAACGCCTTCCTGATGGAGCGCGAGAAGTTTCCCGGCAAGGGCGTTCTGTCCATGCTGATGCTGACGCCGCTGGTGATTCCCGGCGTGATCCTCGGCATCTCCATCCTCGCCTTCGCCAGCCGGCTCGCGGACCTGTGCTCGGATCTCTTCGGCTTCGATGCGGACTTCCTCCGCCCGGGACTGCCGCTCGTGGTACTCGGGCAGTTCTCCTACATCGTCGCGATCGCCACGCTGACCATCAGCGCGCGTCTCAAGCGCTTCGACCGGAGCCTGGAGGATGCGGCCCTCAACCTCGGCGCCTCGCATATGGCGGTGCTGTGGAACATCACGCTCCCGTACCTGCGGCCGGCCATCATCGGCTCGGCGGCCATCGCCTTCCTCATGTCCTTCGAGAACTTCAACACCACGCTCATGCTGGTCGGCTCGGATGCCCCGCTCACCATCATGATGTACGGGCGCATGCGCGAGGGAGCGACTCCGGTGTTGAACGCCGTGAGCCTGTTCCTCATGACGGCTTCCGCAGTCCTGGCCCTGACGCTGCTGCGGCGGGGAAAGTCCGCGCAGGCCTCGTAGCGGCCTCGAGGGCGCCTCTTTCGGGCTCCAACTGACACCGGTTCGATGATTTTCGAACCTTGCCGATCGGGACACCTCCACGCGGCGCTCCCGCCGCATGCCGCACGGATGCCTTTTTCAGATACCCGTAGTGAATTTCTCGGCTTTGCCCTCCGGCGCGGCTGTGGAAGGCTCCGAATCCCAGAGTTCGGACCCGGCTATGAACTCCCCCGCACACCGCATCGCCTCCATCGCGATCAGCCACCACCGCCTGCCCCTCGATCCGCCATTCAACGCGAGCTGGGACACCAAGCCCCGTACCCACTTCGATGCGACCGTGGTGCGCGTCACGACCGACACCGGGCTCGCGGGCGTCGCCTCGGGCGATCGCATGCTCGGCTTCGACGGACACGAGAGCCTCTTCGTCGGCGAGGATCCACTTGCGCTCGAGCGGCACTACCGGATCCTCTCCAACATCGATTTCCACTATGGGCGCTGCTGGCCGCTCGACCTCGCCTTGTGGGACCTCGCGGGCAAGATCCTCGGGGCACCCTGCTGGAAGCTGCTCGGGGGCCGGGCGAGCCGCGTGCGCGCCTACGCCTCCTCGGGAACGCTGCGCGATCCGCAGGCGCAGGGCGATGCCGCCGAGCGCTACCTGGCGCTCGGCTTCGGCGCTCTGAAACTGCGCTTCCACCGGGGCGACTGGCACGAGGACGTGCGCGCGCTCGAGGCCGTGCGGGCCCGCGTCGGCCACAAGCTCGAGCTCATGGTCGACTGTAACCAGGGCTGGCGCATGTCCTGGGACACAGAGACGCCGTGGAGCTTCAAGGACGCGCTGGTGGTCGCGCGCGAGCTCGAGCGCCTCAAGGTCTACTGGATGGAGGAGCCGCTGCACCGCGCCGATCACGCGGGCATGCGCGCACTGCGCGAGGCCACCGACGTGCGCATCGCCGCCGGCGAGATGACGCGCCAGGTGCACGAGCTGCGCGACCTCATCACCGACGGCTGTGTCGATGTGGTGCAGCCCGACGCGGCGCTGGTCGGCGGCATCACGGGCCTCAGGCGCGTGGCGATCCTCGCCGAGGAGCATCACCTCGTCTTCACCCCGCACACCTGGACCAACGGCCTGGGGCTGGCCGCCAACGCCCATCTCTCGGCCGGACTCAGCAATGCACCCTTCCTCGAGTATCCCTTCGATCCTCCGGAGTGGAGCCTCGAGCGGCGCGACTTCCTCATGACGGAGCCGCTGCGCGTGGACGCGCAAGGCTGGCTCCGCTTAAGCGACGCACCTGGCATGGGCTACGCTCTCGATGAAGCGCGGCTCAGGGCGACGCGCATCGGCTAAACCCCTTCAGCTCCCCGCCTGCTCCGCCAGGTACTCGAGCGGCCGCAGATGCCGGGCATAGTTGCGCCACCGCCCCGCCGATGAGGAGTTGAGCCGCTGGCGTACCTGCCAGCGGCTGGCGGTGATGACGACGCGGTCGGTCTGGTGAAAGTCCAGGCACTTCGGATCCCACGGCAGCCCGGCGAACTCCAGCATGCGCCGCGTCCAGGCCTCCTGGTCGGCAATCAGCTCCTCGTACGGCACCTCGAGCAGCGCGTCGGCCGGCAGCACCTTGCGCCAGTGCTGCATGACGCGCTGATACTGACTGTAGTAATGGGCAAGATCCCCGAGATCGTTCGCGTACGACCCCATGCGGAAAAAGTTCTGCGAATAGATCGACAGGCAGGTGTCGAACGGATGGCGCCGCATATGAATGATCCGCGCCCGCGGCAGCGCCGCCTGCGCCAGCCCCGCGTAGAGGAAATTGGCCGGCATCTTGTCGATGACCCGCGCGGCGCCGCCTGAGAGCGCCCGCAGCCGCTCGAGGTAATCGCGCGCGAACTGCGGCAGCAGCTCCGCGGCACTGACGCCCGCCGCACGCTCCGCCTCGAAGACGCCGAAGGCGCCCTCCCAGAAACGCAATTCCCCGCCGCCGAATACCGCCGGGTGGGAAGCGAGGATCTGTTCGGCGAGAGAAGTGCCCGAGCGCGGCATGCCGATGATCAGCAGCGGCACCTCGGAGTCCGCGCCGCCCGCGCGCTGCTCGTGCATGAACTGCGCATCGAACGTCGCGATGATCCGGTCGACCCTGCGCGCGAGCTTTTCGCGGTCGTACCTCTGCTTGGTACGCCGGGCGAGCTCGTTGGCGCGGCGGTAGTTGTCGAACGCCTCGTCGTAGCGGCCGAGGTCGTCGAAGTACTTACCGAGCGCATAGCGCAGACCCGTCTCGTGGACGAGCGGCAGCGGCTTCCCCAGCAGCTCCTCGACCTGCTGCCGCCAGGCACTGTCCGCACTCGTCATCTTGCGGTGCGTGGCGAGACTGCAGTAGACCGCCGGCAGGGCCGGATTGATCGCCAGCGCCCGCTCGAACGCCGCGCGCGCTTCGGCAAACTGCCCGCGATCGGCCTGCAGCTCCCCGAGCAGCGCGAGTCCCTCGACGTGGTCCGGTTCGAGCGCGAGAGCCTTGCGGCAGATCTCCTCGGCCTCGACGGCACGCCCCCGCATGCGCGCCGTCCCGGCCAGTCCCAACAGCGCCTGCACATCCTCGGGCTGCAGCGCCAGCGCGGCGCGGAATGCGGACGTCGCCTCATCCAGCCGTCGCACCTCGAACAACGCCTTGCCGAGGTTGATGTGATGCTCGGCCCGCCCGGGATCGAGCTCGATGACCTTGCGGCGCAGCGCGAGCGCCTCCTCATGCTCGCCGACCTCGCGCAGCAGATCCCCGAGATGGCTCAGCGCCTCGGTGCTGCCCGGATTGAGCGCCAGCGCCTGGCGGTAGCTCGCGAGGGCGCGCGTGCGCTCCCCGGCAGCGGCGAGACCGATGCCGAGATTCAGATGTACCTCCGCATCCTGCGGCAGGAGCTGCGCCGCGCGCTCCATCGCCGGCAGCGCCTCCTTCTTCTGCCTCAGCAGCGACACACTCAGGATCTTCCACAGCATGCCGTCGGCGGGGCGTGCCTTGAGCAGCACCCGGCAGCGGCGCTCGACCGTCTCGAGCGCACCGGCGTGCAGCATGGTGACGAGCGTCGCCAGCTCCGGGTCGTACTGCGGCGGGACCGGCGGCGCGCCCTCGGGAAGGCCGTGGCAGTGCTTGTACTTTCTGCCGCTGCCGCACGGACACGGGTCGTTGCGCCCCGGTTTGGTCGCCATGTTCAGGGCTCGCGGTAACGGGTCAGCGCGTCACCGAGCGCCTCTTGCAGCGGCCCGAGCCACGGCTCGAAGTGTTTCCACTGATCGAGCCCCTCCCGGTAGATGGCCTGGCGTACCTGCTCGGAGCTCGCGGTACGCACGCTGCGCTGCGTCTCGTGGAACGCGAGACACTGCGGCTCGAACGGCAGCCCGCAGAAATCGAGCATGCGGCGCACGTTGCCCTCGAGGTCCTCGACCACGTCCTCGTGGTAGATGCGCAGGATCTGCCCCGGGAGCACGCGGTCCCAGTGACGCATCAGCTCGAGGTAGGTGCGGTAGTAGCGCGCGATCTCCTCGACGCCGTAGGTGAACTCCTGGCCGCTCGCGAAGAGTTGCTTGAGATTGCTGAAGCAGCAGGCCATCGGCTCGCGGCGGGCGTCGATGATGCGGGCGTTGGGCAGCATCAGGTGCACCAGCCCGAGGTGGCGGAAATTGTTCGGGTTCTTGTCGATGAAGAACGGCTTGCCGGCGCGGTAGGCACGCGTCTCGCGCAGGTACCTCGCGCCTAGCTCGCGGAAATCCACCGCCTTGAGCTCGCGCAGGATCCGCGGATAGCGCGATTCCGCCCCCTCGCGCTCGCGGCCGCGCAGCGTCGAGACGATCTGCTGGACGTTGGGCAGCTCCTGCGTGCCCTCGACCTGCGAGTGGGAGGCGAGGATCTGCTCGAGGAGCGTCGAGCCGGCACGCGGCAGGCCGACGATGAAAATGGGCCCCGCCTCGGGCGTGCCCCAGCCCGCGCGGCTCGCGAAGAACTCCGCGGTGCAGACCTCGATCTGCTGGCGGGTATTGTTCTCGGTCAGCGCGGGCCGGTAGCGGATCTCGGCGTGCTTCAGGCGATTGCCGAGCTCGTAGTAGCGATACGACTCGGCGTACTGCTCCTGATCCTCGAGCGCCTTGGCGAGCGCGAAGCACAGATGGTATCGGTCGACGTCGCCGGTGGCCGGCGCCTCGAGGGCGGTACGGATCTGCCCGAGCTCCTGCTCGCCGAAGCGGTAAGTCTTGAGATTGGCGAGACTCCAGTAGGCATCGCCGAAGTCGGGCCGCAGCGCCGCCGCCTGACGATAGGCGGCGATCGCCTCGGGCGTGCGGCCGAGCGTCTTCAGCGCGTGCGCGATCGACAGGTGCAGATCGGCGTCCGCCGGCGTCCCGGTGAAGAGCGACCGGTAGATCGCGATGGCACGCTCGAATTCGCCGAGCCCGATCAGCGCCGCCGCATCCAGCACCTGGAGCGCACGGTTTAGCGGCTCTTGCGCGAGCAGCTCGCCGAGGTGCCGGCGCGCCTCGGCATGGCGGTGCAGCTCGATGAGTACGCTCGCGTACTCCTGGCGTGCCGCGCGATAGTCCGGCGCCCGCTCGAGCACCGCGGCCAGCAGCAGCTCCGGATCGTCATAGATGTGGCGCGCGATGCCGATCCGGGCCAGCAGACGCATCGCCTCGACGTGATCGCCGTTCTTGAGCAGCCACGCGCGCACCAGCCCCTCGGCGGCGTCGAGGTCGCCGTCCATGAAGAACGCCGTGGCCGCGACCACGTCCGGGGGGATGTTGCGCAGCGTCGCCACGTGGGCGCCCGCCATGGCGGCATTCTGCGACTCCCCCGTCATGCGGTAGAGCCCCTCCAGCATGCCCCAGCTGGCCGGCAGGGCGTGATTGAAGTTGACCGCGGTGAGGAAGGCCTCGATTGCCTGCGGCGCCTGCCGCAGCTCCACGAAGCAACGCCCGCGCTCCTCGAAGAGGCGGCTGTAACGCGGGTAGAGGCGCTGCAGCCGCGCCAGCGTCCCGAGCGCATCCGCACTGCGCCCGAGCCGGCGCTGCGCGATGGCCGCGAACAGCAGCGCGTCGCGTTGCCGCGGCCGGATCTTCAGCAGGCTTTCGGCGGCGGCGAGCGCCGCCGCAAAGTCATTGGTGCGGATCAGCCCGTGGATCCGCGCCATTTCGGCGGTGACCGCGGCGTTGTCCGATTGCGCTTCGCTTGCTTGCATCGACGCTCAAAAAAAAGAGGGTGGACCCCCCGCTGGGGTCCACCCTCGATTCTACTCACTAC
>JAGWMP010000188.1 GCA_028871705.1 Gammaproteobacteria bacterium | reverse complement strand
GCAGCCGCCCCGGCCGCCCCGGCGGCTCCGGCTGCACCGGCAGCGGCTCCGGCCCCCGCGGCCAAGGCAGCCGCGGCCGCTCCCGCGGCGCAGGCGGCCCCGGGCGGCGGACCCGGCATGGTGTGGGTGAACACCGCGAGCAAGGTGTACCACTGCCAGGGAGACCGCTGGTATGGCAAGACCAAGGCGGGCTCGTACATGACCGAGGCACAGGCCAAGGCCGCGGGCGCGCACCCGGATCACGGCAAGCCCTGTTCGTGAGTCATGACGACACGGCGTGAGCTGTTGCTGGCGGCCGCCGGCGGCTGGCTGCTCGGCAGCACGGCCCCGGCAGGGGTCGGCGCGCTCGCCGCGGAGGCGCCGGGCGCCGAGCCGCTCGAAGCCCTTCCCGGGAAGAAGCCGCTCATCCGTCGCGCCTGGCGGCCGCCGAACTACGAGACGCCGCTCGAAGGGCTCGTCCCGCTCTACACGCCGAACGACCTCTTCTTCGTCCGCTATCACCTCGCGGTGATTCCGGAGATCGACGCCGACACCTGGCGGCTCAAGGTCGGCGGCGCCGCCGCGCAGCGGCCGATGGACCTCACGCTCCACGACCTCAAGCACGGCTTCGAGCGCGTCACGCTCACGGCGGTGAATCAGTGCTCGGGGAACCGCCGCGGGCTCTTCAGCCCACGCGTCCCCGGCGTGCAGTGGGGCAACGGCGCGATGGGCAACGCCGAGTGGAGCGGCGTGCGGCTGCGCGATGTGCTCGGTAAGGCGGGAGTCGCCGCCGGGGCGGTCGAGGTGGTGTTCAACGGTGCGGACCTCCCGGTTCTGCCCGCGACGCCCGATTTCCTCAAGAGCCTGCCGATCGAGCGGGCGCTCGATGAGAACACGCTGGTTGCCTTCGAGATGAACGGCAAGGCGCTGCCGCACCTCAATGGCGCGCCGGCGCGGCTGATCGTGCCAGGCTGGACCGGGACTTACTGGGTCAAGCACCTGACGGAGGTCCGCATCGAGCCGGCGCCCTTCGACGGCTTCTGGATGAAGAGCGCATACCGCCTGCCGACCGGGGCATTTCCGAGCGTGCGCTTCAAGACCCAGGAGACACCGGAGACGACCCCGATCACCGAGATGCTGGTGAACTCGCTCATCACGAGCCACGTGAACGGCGCGCACCTCAAGCGCGGTGCGCACGTGGAGCTCGCCGGCAAGGCCTGGGATGGCGGCGCGGGAATCGCCGCGGTCGAGGTCTCCATCGACGGTCGCCAAAGCTGGCAGGCAGCGACCCTCGGCCGCGACCTCGGCCGCTTCGGCTGGCGCGAGTTCCGCTACCGGCTCGATGCCCCGCAGCCGGGGCCGCTCACCGTGGCGGTGCGCGCCCGCAGCCGCGACGGCGCGACGCAGCCCGAGAAGCTCACCGTGAACCCCGGCGGCTACCACGACAACATCGTGCAGACCGTGACGCTGGACGTCGGATGAGGCGCACACTCGTAATCGCCTGCACGGCGCTGCTCGCGGCGGCGGCCGCGGTGGCCGCGGTGGCGGGCGAGCAAAGCCTCACGCTGCACGAAGGCGCCGGGCGCGACCTGACCGCGGGGCGCTGCGCGATCTGCCACAGCCTCGACTACATTCCGAACAACGCCCCGGTCATGGACCGTACCGGCTGGCAGAAGATCATCCAGAAGATGCGCGAGCGCTTCGGTGCCCCGATCAGCGATCCGGAAGCGCAGCAGATCCTCGACTACCTGGCCGGTAACTACGCGGGCAAGTCCTAGCTCAGGTGCCCATGGCCGGCTCCCTCAAGGGCAAGACACTCTTTATTACGGGCGCCAGCCGCGGCATCGGACTCGCGATCGCGCTGCGCGCCGCGCGCGACGGCGCCAACGTCGCCGTCGCCGCCAAGACCGCCACGCCGCATCCGAAGCTCCCTGGCACCGTCCATACCGCGGCCGCCGAAATCGAGCGCGCCGGCGGCAAGGCGCTCGCGCTCGTCGTCGACGTGCGCGAGGAGGCGCAGGTCGTGGCGGCGGCCGCGCGCTGCGCCGAGCACTTCGGCGGAATCGACGTGTGCGTCAACAACGCCTCGGCGATCAACCTCGCGCCCACCGCCGCGATCGACATGCGCCGCTACGATCTCATCCAGCAGATCAACACCCGTGGCACCTTCGTCACCACCCGCGCCTGCCTGCCGTTCCTCGAGCGCGCCGCCAATCCGCACGTGCTGACGCTGTCGCCGCCGCTCGACTTGCGGCCCGAGTGGTTCGCGCCGCATCTCGCCTACTCGCTGTCGAAGTACGGCATGTCGCTGTGCATGCTCGGGATGGCGGAGGAGTACCGCGCCGCCGGCATCGCCTGCAATGCGCTCTGGCCGCGCACCACCATCGCCACGGCGGCGGTGGAGTTCGCACTCGGCGGGCCGGCGATGATGCGCCGCTCGCGCAAGCCCGAGATCGTCGCCGACGCCGCTCACGTGATCCTCACCCGGCCGGCGCGCGAGTGCACCGGGCGCTTCCTGATCGACGACAGCGTGCTCTACGAGGATGGGGTGCGCGACTTCGCCCCCTACAGCGTCGAGCCGGGCGCGCCGCTGCTCGCCGACCTCTTCATCGCGCGCGATGCGCCGGCGCCGCCCGGCGTGCAGCTGGAATTCCTGCGGTGAGTGCCGCGGTCAACCGCCGCTTCCTGCTTGCGCGGCGCCCGCGGGGCGAGCCGGTGGCGGAGGACTTTCGTTTCGAGGAAGTGCCGGTACCGGTGCCGGCGGCGGGCGAGGTGCTGCTGCGCACGCGCTACCTCTCGCTCGATCCCTATATGCGCGGCCGCATGAGCGATGCGCCTTCCTACGTGCCGCCGGTGGCGCTCGATGCGCCGATGGCGGGGCAGACCGTGAGCGTGGTCGAGACTTCCAATAATTCCGCTTACCGCGCGGGCGAGCTGGTGGTCGGGAATGCCGGTTGGCAGGACTACGCGGTCTCGGACGGACGCGACCTCACGCGCATCGACCCCGCGCTCGAGCGCCCCTCGTACGCGCTCGGCGTGCTCGGTATGCCCGGGCTCACCGCCTACGTCGGACTCCTCGACATCGGCACGCCGCGTGCCGGGGAAACGGTGGTGGTCGCCGCGGCCACCGGCGCGGTCGGCTCGGTGGTCGGACAGATCGCGAGAGTCAAGGGTTGCCGCGTGGTGGGCATCGCGGGCGGGCCGCAGAAGTGCGACTACGCGGTGAAGAATCTCGGCTTCGATGCCTGCATCGACCACCGCGCCGGCGCGCTGCGCGAGCGGCTCGCGGCGGCGTGTCCGAAGGGAATCGATGTCTATTTCGAGAACGTCGGCGGCGAGGTGCTGTACGCGGTCGTGCCGCTGCTCAACGTCGGCGCACGTGTGCCGCTGTGCGGGCTCATCGCCTGGTACAACCTCGAGAAGGCGCCGGACGGCCTCGATCACACGCCGGCGCTGCTCTCGAGCGTGCTGCGCCGGCGCATCAAGATCCAGGGATTCATCGTGCTCGATCACTACCAGCGCTTCCCCGCCTTCTACCGGGACATGAGCGGCTGGCTGCGCGAGGGGCAGGTGCGCTACCGCGAGGACCTCATCGAGGGCCTCGAGCAGGCGCCGCACGGACTCATGGGGCTGCTCAGGGGCGAGAACTTCGGCAAGCTGGTGGTGCGGGTGTCGGGGAGCTGAAGGATGGCGCAGCGGGCGATGGTCTCCTGGGTGTTCGATTGTCTGTCGCCGTTCGCCTATCTCGGCTTCCGCGACCTCGAGCGGCTGCCGGCGCACGTCGAGTTGCGCTACGTGCCGGTGCTGCTTGCGCCGCTGCTCAATCACTTCGGGCAGAAGGGACCGGCGGAGATTCCCTCCAAGCGCACCGTCACCTACCGCTTCGTGCTGTGGCGCGCCGGCCGTCTCGGTCTGCCGATGTGCTTCCCGCCCGTGCATCCCTTCAACCCGCTCGCGGCGCTGCGCCTCATCGTGGCTGCCGGCAGCGACCGGCGCGCGGCCGGCGCAGTGCTCGATGCCGTGTTCCGCGACGGGCGCGATCTCACCGATGCGGCGGTGATCGCCGACCTCGCGCGCACGCTCGGCGTCGCCGAGCCCGAGCGCGCGGTGAGCGACCCGGCGGTCAAGCAGCGGCTGCGCGAGAACACCGACTGGGCACTCACGCGCGGCGTGTTCGGCGTGCCGACACTGGTGATCGGCGAGGAGCTCTTCTGGGGACAGGACGCCTTCGAGATGGCGCTCGATTACCTCGCCGATCCCGCCGCCTTCCAGACCCCGCAGATGCGCGCCGTGGAGCGGCTGCCGGTCGGCGTGGAGCGTGCGCGATGAGGACAGGGCGCGCGGGGCTCCTCCTGTGTCTCGCGCTGCTCGCGGCGCCGCGCGCGCCCGGCGCGGACTACTGGACCTATCAATACAAGCAGATCGACGTCACGGTCGCCGGCTCGAGCGGCTACGCGCAGCACGTCGCGCGCAACGCCGACCGCCTCGGCGTGGCGCTGACCCGGGTGCTCAACTTCCGCTCCGATGCGCGCCTGCCGACCCACATCTTCGTGCTGCCGGACGCTGAGATCGTCAAGCTCCTCGGCGCCGGCGGCACCGCCACCTACAGCACGACCGGCTATGACACCACCGTGATCGCGAGCGCCGGGCGCGGCGAGGACGATCGCTACTGGGGGGTGTACTTCGGCTACGTCGGGAGTCTGCTCGCCGGGGAGGGCGCGCTGCGCTACCCGTACTGGTTCCGTCTCGGCGTGCCGGAGCTGTTCGCCAGCACGGAGTTCGATTCCGGTCGCATCCGTACCGGCGGCATCGCTCCGGGCTACGCCTATACGGTCGCCGACGGCAAGCTGATCCCGCTGCGCACGCTGCTCGCGCTCGAGGAGCAGGACCCGCAGCTGCAGACCGCGGCATTCGCCGACATGTACGCGGCACAGAGCTGGTTTCTGACACGCGAGGTGCTGGTGGAGGGCCGGCATCGCGGCGAATTCGACCGCTACCTGGCGCTGCTCAGCGCGGGCCGGGGCGAGCGCGCGGCCTTCGCTGCGAGCTTCAGCGTGAGCTATGAGGACCTCGACCGGATGCTGCGCGAGGACCGCCGCGCCGCGGCCCACGTCTACGTGCTGCCGAGCCCGGTCGACGAGCGGCCGGATACGGCCCCGCCGCGCCGGCTCGCCGCGCCCGAGGTCGCCGCACGTCTGGCCGCCGCGAACCTCGCCGCCGGCCACCGCGCCGAAGCGCTGCAACTGGCGGGGGAGGCGCTGGCGGCCGACCCGGCCAATGAGACCGCGCTGTGCACCGCCATCGATGCGCAGCTGCTCGGCTGGAACTACCCGGCCGTGCTCGCGGCGGTCAACGCGCTGGTCGCGCATGGGCGGCCCTCGCCGCGGGCGCTCGCCGAGCGCGCCGCCGCGGTCGTCATCCTCGCCTCCGCGGTGAGCGCGGGACACGCCGACCTCGGGGTGGACGCGCCGACACTGCTGCGCCATGCGCGCGAGGACTACCAGGCGGCGCTCGCGGCGGATGCGGAGGACCTGCGCTCATGGGCGGGGCTCGCCGGGCTCTACGGCGCCGCGCGGGACGCCCCCGCCGCACGGGCGCTGCTGCCGGGGGCAACCCAGGCATTCGGCCGGCATCCGCACAACGCCAACCTCGCGTACGCGCTCGCCCACATGTGTGCGCAAACTCAACAGTGGGACTGCGCCGCGAGCTTCGCCGCCGCGTGGCGCGATAACGCCCTGACGGCCGCGAGCCGGGCGGACGCCGTCGCCTTCGAGGCGCACTTGAGCGCCTACCGGGCGCGCCTCGCGAGCGCCGCGCCGGTCGGCGCACCGCCCGCGCCGGACCGCCCCGCGCCCGCGCCCGCCCGCCGCTGAAGCGCGGGCGCCGGC
>JAGWMP010000187.1 GCA_028871705.1 Gammaproteobacteria bacterium | reverse complement strand
CGCCAGGCGCGCGGCGAGTCCGGCCACCTCACGGACCGAGGCCGCAGAGCCGCCGAGCACGCGCGCCGCGACCAGGAGGCCGAGCACCCAGATCGCGCCGCGATGGGCGTTGCTGCCGCCGGTGGCGCTAAGCATCGCGCGCTCGCCCTGACGGCCGAGCGCACCGAGCCGCTCGCGCAGCGGCAGGCCGGCGCTCGCCCCTTCGGCCTCGAGCGCCATGCGCTCGAAGCTCTCGCGCAGCGCGCACGCCGAGCGCAGCAGCTTGCCGAGATCGAGATCGCGGTGCGCGCCCGATCCGCGCCGGTCGACCAGCGCGGGTTTGGGCGTGAGGAGCGCCTCCTCGATGAGGGCGCGCACGGCGCGCGCGGCGAGCGCCGCGGCCCAGCGCTCGGGGGCGCGGCGGTCGCGCAGCGCGGGGTGCGGATGAGCCAGCGCGGCGTGCATGGGCTACCAGCTGCGAAAGCGCGCCGGCGGCTTGTAGAGGCCGCCCGACCACGCCACCAGGTCCTCGACGCTGCGTGCCGCGAGGAGCGTGCGGCGTGCCTCCCCGCGGCGCACGCCGACATCCTCGGGGTAGGCGATGATTCCGCGCGCCCGCAGAGTCGCGCTGCGCTTGGGGTCCGCGCGGCGGCCGATGCTGGTAGCACCCGCGATGCCCGCGAGCGCGGCGCGGCGCTCCTCCGTACCCTGCGCCTTGTAGAGATAGGCGATGCCCTCCTCGCTCACCACGTGGCTCACGTCGTCGCCATAGATCATCACCGGGGCGATGGCCATGCCCGCCTCGCGCCCCACCTGCACCGCCTCGAGCGACTCGACCAGTGCCGGCACGCCGCCGCGATTGAAGGTCTCGACCAGCTGCACCACGAGCTTGCGGCCGCGCACGATCGGGCCCTCGCCCGTGACCAGGGAGAGCCACGGCGGGCTCGGGTGGCGGCGGCCGTGCGGGTCGTGTCCCATGTTGGGAGCGCCGCCGTAGCCGGCGAGCCGCCCGAGCGTCACGGTCGAGGAGTTGGCGTCGGCGTCCATCTGCAGCGTCGAGCCGATGAAGAGGTCGACGCCGTACTGCCCGGCGAGCTGACAGAGCACGCGATTCGAGCGCAGGCTCCCGTCGCTGCCGACGAAGAACACATCGGGGCGCGCGCGCACGTAATCCTCCATCCCGACCTCGCCGCCGAAACAGTGCACGCTCTCCACCCAGCCGCTCTCGATCGCCGGGATGAGCGTCGGGTGCGGGTTCAGGACCCAGTTGCGGCAGATCCGGCCCTTCAGCCCGAGCGCGCCGGCGTAGGTGGGCAGGAGCAGCTCGATCGCCGCGGTATCGAAGCCGATCCCGTGGTTGAGCGTGGTGACGCCATGGCGCTCGTAGATGCCGCGGATCACCATCATCCCCATGAGGATCTGCAGCTCGTTGATCTGGCGCGGATCGCGCGTGAAGAGCGGCTCGATGGCGAAGGGCCGGTCGGCCGGCACGATGAGGTCGACCCAGGACCCCGGCACATCGACGCGCGGCAGCCGGTCGACCACCTCGTTGACCTGCACCAGCACGATGCCGTGGCGGAAGGCCGCGGCCTCGATGAGCGTCGGGGTCTCCTCGGTGTTCGGGCCGGTGTAGAGATTGCCGGCGAGATCGGCCTTCTCCGCGCACACCAGCACCAGCTGCGGCGTCAGGTCGACGAACATGCGCGCGTACAGCTCGATGTAGGTGTGGATGGCGCCGATCTCGAGCTTGCCGTCCTCGAGCAGCTGCGCGACGCGCAGGCTCTGCGGACCCGCGTAGGAGAAGTCGACGCGCCGCGCGAGGCCGCGCTCGAACAGCGTCAGGTGCTCGGGACGGGTGATCGAGGAGATCAGCATGTGCAGGCCGTGGATCGCCCGCGGGTCCACTTCGGCGAGCGCGCGCGAGAGGAAATCCGCCTGCTTCTGGTTGTTGCCCTCGAGCGCCACGCGGTCGCCGCTGCGCAGCAGGGCCTCGAGCACCGGCACGATGTCGGCGCGGCGCACCAGCTTGCCGTCGATGTGCTGCGCGATGCCCGCGAGCCGCTGCGCCTTGTCCTCGCGGCGCCGCGTCCAGGAGCGCGCCGCGGCCGGGGGCGCCGCCGGTACCTCGGTGCTCACGGCCGGCGGCCCGGCATCGCGAGGTTGCGCGCCAGGAAGGAATAGATGTCGAGCGCCGCCGACTCGGGCAGCGCCTCCCCGCCCCCGTGGCCGTGGTTCAACTCGACGTCGAGCAGCACCGGCGCCGGGCCGGCCTGCGCCGCCTGCAGCGCCGCGGCGAACTTGAAGGAGTGCATCGGCATGACGCGCGTGTCGTGATCCGCGGTGATGATGAGCGTCGCCGGGTAGTGCACACCGGCGCGCACGTTGTGTACCGGCGAGTAGGCATAGAGGGCGCGGAACTGCGCGGGATCCTGCGGCGAGCCGTAGTCGCCTTCCCAGCCCGCGCCCTGGCCGAAGCGGTTGAAGCGCAGCATGTCGAGCACGCCCACCTGGGGGATGGCGGCGGCGAACAGCTCCGGGCGCTGCACCATGACGGCGCCGATCAGCAGACCCCCGTTCGAGCGGCCGTGGATCGCGAGGCGCGCGCTCGTGGTGTAGTGGTGCGAGATCAGCCACTCGGCGGCGGCGATGAAGTCATCGAATACCACCTGCTTGTGCGTGAGGATCGCTTGGACGTGCCAGGCCTCGCCGTACTCGCCGCCGCCGCGGATGTTGGCGACCGCGAACACGCCGCCCATCTCGAGCCAGGCGATGCGCGCGGGCTCGAAGCGCGGCAGATTGTTGACGCCGAAGCCGCCGTAGCCGGTGAGCAGCAGCGGGTTTTCGGCATCGAGCTTCAGGCCCTTGCGGTAGGCGAGCAGCAATGGGATGTGGGTGCCGTCCTTCGCGGGATAGAAGACCTGCTCCTCCTCGAAGCGCCGCGGATCGAAGGCCACCTGCGGCGAGCGCCAGCGCGTGGCCTGCCCGGACGCGAGGTCGAGACGATAGACCGTCGGGGGCGTGATCAGGTCGTTGAAGGAGTAGAAGGTCTCGGCATCGCCGGCGCGGCCCCCGAAGCCGCGCGCAGTGCCCGGCCCGGGCAGCGCGATCTCGCCGCGCGCCACGCCGTCGAGGCCGTAGCGCACCACGCGACTGTGCGCGTCGTGCAGGCTCTGGACGATCAGCTGGTGATCGACCAGCGTGACGCTCGCTGCCGCGAGGTCGATCGCATCGGCTCCCTCGGCCACCACCGTACGCCAGTTGGCGCGCTCGGGATGCTCGGGATCGATGGCGATGACCTTGCCGTTGGGCGCCGCGAGAGAGGTGAGGAAATAGAGCCGGCCGGCGTCGGAGCCGACGTAGTTGTACGCGGCATCGAAGCCCTCGGCGACCGTCACCGCGACGGGCGCCGGCGCCTCGAGGTCGAGGAGATAGAGATTCTCGCGCCCCTTGTCGCCGACCTCGCCCTCCCCGGCGCGGACCAGCAGCCAGCGGCCGTCCTCGGAAAGATTCGGCTGGTACTGCCACCGGGCATGCGCGCCGTCGTAGAGCACGCGCACGTCGGCCGTGACCGGCGTGCCGAGCGCGTGGTAATAGATCGCGTCGCCGAGATCCTGGGTGCTGAGCTCGGCGCCCGGGTGAGGCGCCGGAAAGGCGCTGTAGTAGAGCCCCTTGCCGTCGCGCGTGAACACCGGCGCGTAGTACTTGGTGAAGCGCAGCACCTCGGGCAGATCCCGGCCCGTCGCCACCTCGCGGATGCGCCATTCGGTCCAGTCCGATCCGCCGGCCGACACGCCGTAGGCGATGAGCCCTCCGTCGCGGCTCGCCACGTAGCCACTGCGCTCGTTCACCATCCCTGCCGGCGAGAGCGTGTTCGGATCGACGAGCAGGCGCGCCGCACCGCGCAAGCGCATAGCGGTGTAGAGGCGGCTCTGGCCTGCATGGCCGTCATTGGCGGTGTAGAAGTAGCGCCCGCCGGCGCCGAAGGGAACGCCGCAGCGCCTGTAGCTGTAGAGCGCGGCGAGCCGCCGGCGCAGTGCGGCCCGCGCGGGGATCCCCGCGAGATAGCCCTGCGTGAGCCGCGCCTGCGCCTCGACCCAGGTACGCGTCGCGCTCGAGTCGAGGTCCTCGAGGGGGCGGTAGGGATCGGCGACCGCGGTACCGTGCCAGATATCGACGGCATCGCCGCGCGGCGCGGCCGGATAGTGCAGCGCGCCATCCGCCGCGGCCAGGCAGCCGAGCGTGGCGGCAAGACACGCGCCGGCGAATACGATGCGCTGCGGACGTAGCATGCGCGTGCGATTGTGCCCTGCCAGGCGCGGCGGCACCACGGTAAGATCGCGCCCATGCCGCAACACATTGGCATCGTGGCCTGCTCGGCGGAGGGCGCGGCGCTGTGCTACCGCACGGTCTGCCTCGAGGGCGCGCAGTACCTCGGCGCTCTCGACCATCCCGAGGTGTCGCTCCACAACCATTCGTTCGCACGCTACATGCGCTCGATTGACGCCGGCGACTGGCCGGGCGTCGCCGAGCTCATGCTGTCCTCGGCAGCCAGGCTCGCCCGCGCCGGCGCCGACTTCCTCATCTGCCCGGATAACACCATCCACCAGGCCTTTCCCTGGGTGGTGCGCCGCTCGCCGCTGCCCTGGCTGCACATCGCCGAGGTGGTGGCCGCGGCCGCGGTCGAGCGCGGCTTCACGACGCTCGGCATCACCGGCACCCGCTATCTGGTCGACAGCGAGGTCTATCCGGAGAAGCTCGCGGCGCGCGGGTTGAAGTTTCAGCGGCCCTCGAGCCAGGAGCGCGCCGAGATCAACCGCATCATCTTCGAGGAGCTGGTGGGCGGGGTCTTCAAGACCGAGGCGGTCGCGACCTTCCAGCGCGTCATCGCGCGCCTGCGCGACGCCGGCTGCGACGCGGTGGTGCTCGGCTGCACCGAGATCCCGCTCATCGTCAACGACGGCAACTCGCCGCTGCCGACGCTCGACTCGACGCGGCTGCTGGCGCGCGCGGCGCTGCTGCGCGCCACGCGGCGCGCGGCCTCGTGAGCGGCGCGCGCGGCGCGCGTTATTTCTCTTTCTTGCTCTCGAACTTGAAGGACACGTTGACCCGGGCGCGGTAGGCGCTCACCTTGCCGTTCTTGACCTGCAGGTCGAGCTGCTTGATCTCGACGATGCGCAGGTCGCGCAGGCTCCTGGCGGCCTGGTTCACTGCGGCCGCGGCCGCTTTCTCCCAGGATTCGGTGCTGGTGCCGACCAGCTCGACGATCTTGTAGACGCTCTCGGCCATGGCTTGCTCACCTTTCGTCCCCGGGGCGGGGCGCGCTCGTTTTGGCTTCGAGTGTGCGCCCAACGCTGCGCGCCGCCAAGCGGCGCTTACGAGGTCGCGACCGGGTTCGAGGTCGACGGACGCTGGGTGCCGGGTTTCAGTCTGCCAATGCGGCGCGCGTAGCGTGCACGGCCGCCGCGCGCGGCCATACGGGCCTGCGTACCAGCGTGCTCTTGCCGAACAGCGACTCGATGAGGTCGACCGCCAGCACCGCGGTCTTGTTGTGCTCGTCCCATGCCGGGTTGAGCTCGACGATGTCGAGCGAGGCGAGGCGGCGCGTGTCGGCGATCATCTCCATGCACAGCTGCGCCTCGCGGTAGGTCGGGCCACCCGGCACGCGTGTACCGACGCCCGGGGCGATGCCCGGGTCGAGGAAGTCGACGTCGAAGCTCACGTGCAGGTGCGTGTCGTGGTCGAGCCCGGCGAGCGCCTGCTCCATGGTGGCGCGCATCCCCATCTCGTCCACGTGGCGCATGTCGAATACGTCGAGCCCCTGCTCGTGCACGAAGCGCTTCTCGCCGGCGTCGACACTGCGGATGCCGACCTGGCGCACCCAGGCGGGATCGATGGCCGGGGTGCGGCCGCCGATTGCGGTGA
>JAGWMP010000186.1 GCA_028871705.1 Gammaproteobacteria bacterium | reverse complement strand
CGCCGCCCGCGCATGCGAGCGCCAGCGATGCGACCAGCGGCAGGTGGGCGGCGCGCATGACTCGTAACCTCAGCGTCGCGGAACTGTGAAACTATACGCCCCGTGCACCAGGGACGTGCGCACGGGACGGTGCGCGCTCCGCCAGCGGGCGCGCGGCGGGGCCGCGGCCAGGCGGAGCCCGCCAGACGCGGCCCCTGGCCCGAGGCGCCCTGGCACGCCTCCTGCAATGGAATCTTTCGTGACCAGACACTACCTGCTCGCCTCCGATTTCGATCAGACGCTGAGCTTCAACGACTCGGGACTGGTGCTGAGCAGCCTGCTCGGCGTCACCGACTACGGCGAGCGCGTCACGGGGCTCGCCCGGACCAACCTCGTGCAACAGGGAGGCGAGCTCGCCTATCTCATCCGCCACGATCCGGATTTTCGCGGCGTGCGGCACGAGCACCTCATCGAGACCGGCAAGCGCGTGCGCCTGAAGAGCGACATTCCGGCGCTGGTGCAGTTTCTCGGGCAGGGACTGGCGGGACTGAAGTTCTCCTTCTACGTGATCTCGGCCGCACCGCGCGAGATCGTGGTGTCGGCGCTCGAGGGTATCGTCGCGCCCGATCACATCTACGGCACGGAGCTCGAGTTCGATGCGGCTTCCGGCGAAGTGCAGGCCATCCGCCGCGTGCCGGCCGGCTACGGCAAGGTGGCGGTGCTCGAGGAGCTCGAGCGGCGGCTCGCGGTGCCCGCCGATCGCGTCATCTACGTGGGCGATGGCAGCTCGGACGTGCACGTCATGCTGCACGTCAACAACCACGACGGCTTCACCATCGCCGTGTCCGACAACCGCCAGCTCGCGCGCATCGCCCGCAGCACCGTGCTGAGCGACAACGCCTTCAGCATCATGGTGCCGGTGCTCGACCAGATCCTCGACTGGCGTACCGGCGAGATCCGCGCGCTCCTCGAGCACAACGGGCTCACGCTCCATACCTGGGAGAAGGCGGCGCGCACCGATCACGTGCAGATCGATGCGCTGGCGCCGCGCGCGGCGCTCGGCGAATGAAGCGGCTATTGTTCGGCGCGCGCTGCGGCGCGGCGCGCACGCCGGGCACCCGGGGTGCGGATCCTCACCCGCTGCGGGCGCCGTGAGCCGCGCGAACTGCGCGGCTCCTCCATCTCGATGGCGAGCACGCCCGGCACCGCTCGCAGCGCCGGCAGATCCTCGAGCGCGGCCAGGCCCTTGAGCACTCCGACGTCGGTGTTCGTCGAGGTATGTCCGAAGCCGAGCCGCCGGCACATCGTGGCGACTTCATAGAGGCGGCGGCGCGCATCGCCCGCGACCGCGATTGCGACATGGATCCGGGTCATGCGAATCCCCAGATTTTTGCCGATCCTAACTCACCAACGCGGGCAGCGCGCGTTTTCACGCAAAGAATGGCGCCGGCACGGCCACGACCGTGGCCGCGCTCGTCTGTATCTGCGCCGTTACTTGAATTCCTCCGAAGTCATGGGAACATTGAACGAGAAGAGGAGCGCACGATGGACACCATCAAACCTGTCTTTACCGCGGTCGCCTCCGTCACCGGAGGCCGCAACGGCCATGCGGAGGCCGAGGATCATTCCGTGTCGGTCGACCTGTCGGTGCCGAAGGCCATGGGCGGCCCGGGACGGCCCAATACCACGACGCCCGAGCACCTGTTCGCCTGCGGCTACGCCGCCTGCTTCGGCGGGGCGCTCGACTTCGTCGCGGTGCAGAAAAAGAAGAACGCCAAAGGCGCGACCGTCACCTGCAGCGTCTCGATCGGTCCGCGCGATGCCGGCGGCTTCGGTCTCGCGGTGAAGCTTCACGTCAAGGACCCGACGCTCCCGCAGGCCGAGCTCGAAGCCTACGCGCGCGAGGCGCACGAGAAGATCTGCCCCTACTCGCACGCCACGCGTAACAACGTGCCGGTCGAGCTCAGCGTCGAAGGCGCCTGACACCCGCAGCGTCCGCAATTCCCAGGGAGCCCCATCCGTGAAGAGCCTCGCCGCCCTCGCCTGCACGCTGCTCGTTGCCCCGCTGCTCGAGGCGCAGACCCTGCCGCCCGCCGTCGCCAGTGAGAGCGCCTCGCTCCTCGCGACCTACGAGGACCTGCACGCGCATCCGGAGCTCTCGCACCACGAGGCGCGCACCTCGGCGATTCTCGCCCGGGGTCTGCGCGCGGCGGGCTATAGCGTCACCGAACGCGTCGGCGTGTACCCCGACGGCTCGCAGGCTTTCGGCGTGGTGGGAATCCTCAGGAACGGCGCCGGCAAGACACTCCTCATCCGCGGCGACATGGACGCGCTGCCGATCATCGAGGAGACCGGGCTCGCGTACGCGAGCCACGTCACGACCAGGAACGCGGGCGGCCAGCAGGTCGGCGTGATGCACGCCTGCGGCCATGACGTGCACACCACGGTGCTGCTCGGTACCGCGCGGGCGCTCGCCGCCAACCGCGGCGCCTGGCGCGGCACGGTCATGATCATCGGCCAGCCCTCGGAAGAGACCATCGACGGGGCCAAGGCCATGCTGGCCGATCATCTCTACGAGCGCTTCGGGCGTCCCGACATGATCGTCGGTCTGCACGACACCAACACACTGGCGGCCGGCCAGGTGGGCATCATCGCGGGGCCGCAGCTGGCGAGCTCCACTTCCATCGACGTCGTGATCAAGGGGATCGGCGGCCACGGCTCGGCGCCCCAGGTCGGGCGCGATCCGGTGACGCTCGCCGCCTACTACGTCACGCAGATCCAGACCATCGTGAGCCGCGAGGAGGATCCGCAGGACCCGTCCGTGGTCACCGTGGGCTCCATCCACGGCGGCACCAAACGCAACATCATTCCGGATGAGGTGAAACTCGAGCTGACGACGCGCTCGTTCTCCGACGAGAGCCGCCGGCTGATCATCGCGGGACTGAAGCAGATGGCCGCGGGACTCTCGGTCGCCGCGAACCTGCCGCCGGAGAAAGCCGCCACCGTCACGGTGCTCGACAACGAGTCGACGCCCGTGCAGTACAACGATCCGGCGCTCACCGCGCGCGTGCACGAGCTCCTCGTCAAGGCGCTCGGCGCCGATCGGGTGCGGCCGGCCGAGCGGGTCATGGGGAGCGAGGACGTGGGCGTCTTCGGCATGAGCGCGGACCTCAGGCAAAGCGTCATTCCAGTGGTCTACTTCCGCCTGGGCGCGATGGATCCGGCGAAGCTCGCCGCCGCGGAAGCCGCGGGCAAGCGCCTGCCGGGACCGCACACCAGCCGCTTCGAGCCGTTGCCGCAGCCGACGCTCGAGACGGGCGTCACGGCGATGTCGGCGGTGGCGACGGGACTGCTGCAGTAACAGCGCCGGCGGGCGCTGCCGGCCGCGCCGCTCCCGGGCTCAGGTACCGTCCTTCGGCTCCTGCGGCGCGGGCGCGCGGCGCTCGAACCTGCGGTCGAAGATACCGTCGGCCTGCGCGTGCTCGAGCTTCCAGTCGCCGCGGGCGATCTCGGCCTCGAGCTGCCCCGGCCCCCAGCCAGCGTGTCCGACGAAGATCCGCAACCCCTCCAGCGGTTTCGCGCGCGCGAGGAGCTTCATCAGCAGATCGCGGCTGCCGCTGAGGTACACGCCCTCGCACGCCTTCACGGCATCCGCGCCCGGGGCCTTCGCGGCACGGATCAGGAACCACACCGAGCTCAGCTCCACCGGTCCGCCGAAGTAGAGCTTGTCGGGGAGCCGGGCGAGCCGCTTCTCTTCCGGAAAGAGCTCAGCCACCGGGATCCCGGTCGGGTGGTTGATGATGATGCCGGCGGGCGCGGGACCCAGGTTGTTGAGCACCAGCACGACCGCGTGCGCGAAAGTGGGATCCGGCAGCTCGGCACGCGCGACGATGAGAATGGCGGTGAGGGGTTTGGACTCCGCGGCGCCGGCGGCTGAGGCAGCGAGCCCGGCGACCGCGAGCAGGAGCGCAGCGGACGCCGCCCGCCACGCGCTTCGCCTGCCGATGCCCGCAGCCATGCCCCGACAGTCTCTCAGCCGGCCGGGCCGGAGCGGTGCGGCGGCCGCCGCTCGAGACAATCCGGTACGAATTCGTAGATGAGCAGAAAGTGCACGGTGCCTCCGCTTCTGCCCGCGATGGAACGATGAGATTAGCAGCAGATCGCAGCGCGCGCCGTCTGAACGGCCGCGGGAGCGCTCGCTATAATCGCGACCCCATGAGATACAGGGTGTTACTCGCGCTCCTGGCCGTGCTCACCGCACGGCCCGGCGCCGCGCAGCTGCCGCCACCCTGGCTGCCGCTCGATCCCGGGGCGGCGCAGTGCGCGAGCGATGCGCAGGGGGCGGCGCTCGGGAACGCGGCGCTGCGCTTCGCGGTAAAGGTCGATGACCGGCACCTGCTCCCGGCGGCATTCGACAACGGCATCACCCGCGAGTCGCGCGCCCTCGGCGGCGCGCTCTTCACCGTGACACCGCGCGAGGGCGCCGCGGTGGGGGCGACGCGCTTCGTGCTCGCCGCGCCCCCCGCCTGCAGCGCCATCGCCGCGCACCCCGACGCCGCACGCGCGGCCGAGCGCCGTGCGGGTCAGGTGCTCGATGCCGACCTCACCGACGGCGCGACCGGCCTCAAGGTTCACTGGCGGGCGGTGCTGCGCGACGGTACGAACTACGTGCGCGCGGAGCTCACCTTCGAGGCTCCCGCCGATCTCGATCTGTCGCGCGTCGCACTCATCGCGCTCGACCTTCCCGGCGCCTACGTGGAGGGCACCGCGCCGGGCTCCCCGATCATCGCCGGCAACGCCTTCTTCGCCTTCGAGCATCCGATGGCGGAGGCGGACGCGGAGGGCGGCCACGCGGTCATGATGCTGCGGCGGGCGTTGCCGCTGCGTGCCGGGGTGCCGGTGCAATACTCCGCGGTGCTCGGGGTGCTGCCGCGCGGAGAGCGGCGCCGGGGCTTCGCCGCCTACCTCGAGAACGAGCGCGCGACGCCGTTTCGCACCTTCCTGCACTACAACTCCTGGTACGACATCGGCTACTTCACCCCCTACACCGAAGCCGACGCGCTGCACGTCATCCGCACCTTCGGCGAGCGGCTGGTGCGCGCGCACCACGTGCGCATGGACTCTTTCCTCTTCGACGACGGATGGGACGACACCCACCACTTGTGGCAGTTCAATGCCGGCTTCCCGCACGGCTTCACGCCGCTGCGCGAGGCGGCCGAACCCCTCGGCGCCGGCGTCGGCGTCTGGCTCTCGCCCTGGGGCGGCTACGGCAAGCCGCGGCGTGAGCGGCTCGCAACGGCGCAGGAGGCCGGCTACGAGGTCGACGAGCAGGGAATCGCGCTCTCGGGCGCCAAGTACTACGCGCTGTTTCACGAGGCGGCGCTGCGGCTGCTGCGCGAGGACGGCGTCAACCAGTTCAAGCTCGACGGCACCGGCAGTCCCGACAAGGTGACGCCCGGGAGCGCCTTCGACAGCGACTTCGCGGCCGCGATCGCGCTCATCGGGGACTTGCGCGCGGTCAAGCCCGATCTCTTCGTCAATCTCACCACCGGCACCTGGCCCTCGCCGTTCTGGCTGCGGAGCGCGGATTCCATCTGGCGCGGCGGCGAGGATCACAGCTTCGCGGGCACGGGCAGCGACCGCCAGCGCTGGATCACCTATCGCGACGCCGACACCTACGGCGGGATCGTGCGACAGGGGCCGCTCTTCCCCCTCAACTCGCTCATGCTCCACGGCATCATCTACGCGCGTCATGCCCACGGCCTCGACACCGACCCGTACGGCGACTTCCCCGACGAGGTGCACGACTACTTTGCCTCCGGCACGGGACTGCAGGAGCTCTACATCTCCCCCGACCTCCTCACCGAGCGCAACTGGGACACGCTCGCCGAGGCCGCCAACTGGGCCCGCGCGCGCGCGGCGGTGCTGCGCGACAGT
>JAGWMP010000185.1 GCA_028871705.1 Gammaproteobacteria bacterium | reverse complement strand
GCTGGTCGAGGGGCCGGCGGCGGTGGCTGCCGAGCAGCCGGCGGAGGAGGGCAAGAAGACCGCCCGCCGTGAGAAGGCCAAACCTAAGGCTGAGGCTGCGGCGAAGGCCGAGTCCAAGGCCAAGGCGAAGCCGGCCGCCGAGCCCGCAGCGGAACCGAAGAAGCCCGCGCGCCGCAAGAAGGCGGTTCCGGCCTGAAGCTCTGACGCTGAAGATGCCCGGCCCGGGCGATCGGGCCGGGCATTTGTTTTTCTGGGGGCACCTCCGATAGGCTGACCCCAGTCAGCCGGCGTTCGACCGGTCCATCTCAAGGGGAGGAGGCCCGCGATGAGTTTCGCTTCGGAGTTCAAAGAATTTGCCATGAAGGGCAGCGTCATCGACCTGGCGGTCGGTGTGGTGATCGGCGGAGCCTTCGGCAAGATCGTTTCATCACTGGTGGGCGACGTCATCATGCCGGCGCTGTCGCCGGTCCTCGGCAGCGTCAATTTCAGCGACCTGGCGTTTCAGATCGCGACCAATGCGGCCGGCAAGCCGGTCCTGCTCAAGTACGGCGCGTTCCTGCAGACCATCTTCGAGTTCATCATCATCGCGCTGTCGATTTTCATCGTCATCAAGGGCATCAATAAGCTCAAGCGTCCCCCGGCCGCCGCGCCCGCTGCACCGCCCCCACCGCCGACGAAAACCGAAGTATTGTTGCAGGATATAAAGGATCTTCTGGCAAGACGCTAGAAATTGATCCTTTAGTGAGACAGTCAGGCGGCGGCAACCGCCCGAAAGGCTTCGCGTGTCAGGTTCTCGCAGCCTGAGCGACTCACGGCCAGGTCGTCCTCGATGCGGATGCCCCCGAACTTCGAGAGGCTCGCCACCCTCGGCCAGTTGATGCGGTTCGCCTGGGCATCGTTCGCCCGGGCGGCCTCGAGGAGCTGCGGGATGAAGTAGATCCCAGGCTCCATGGTGACCACGAACCCGGGCTCGAGCACCCGGGTCAGCCGCAGGTACGGGTGGCCCTCGGGCCTCGGGATCTCACCCTGCGCCGGGGTCTTCATGAACCCGCCCACATCGTGGACCTCGATCCCGAGGAGATGCCCGATGCCATGCGGCAGGAACACGCGGGTGAGGCCGGTGGCGACCGCCTCCTCGCCCGGGCAGCGCACCAGGTCCGCCTCGCGCAGCAGCGCTCCGGTCTCCTCGTGCGCCGCCAGATGAATGTCGCGCCAGTCCACCCCGGCGCGCACCCGGGCGCACAGGCGCTGCTGCAGGCCGTCCATGCGGCCGATCAGGGCACGAAAATCGGCGTCCGCGAAGGAATGGGTGCGGGTGATGTCGCTGGCGTAACCGGCGAACTGCGCGCCGGCATCGATCAGCAGCGAGTGCCGCTCGCGCGGAACGCGCTTTTCGAGCACCTGGTAGTGCAGCACCGCGCCGCCCTCGTTGAGCGCGATGATCGGGTTGTAGGGCAACTCCTGCTCGCGTGCGCCGCAGGCGCGGAGGAATTCGAGCTCGATCTCGAACTCGGAGGCTCCGCGCTCGAAGGCGCGCGTGGCGGCAAGATGCCCGCGGGCGCCGAGCCGGTTCGCGGCGCGCAGGCACGCGAGCTCGTATGGGCTCTTGGCCGCGCGGTCGTAGTCGAGCCGGCGCATGAGATCGCGGGGGTTGACGGTCCCGAGCCCCCAGGAGGCGAGCTCGGGCGTGGCGTCGCCGATGTACGCGGCGCGCGAGAGATCCGCGGGGAGCGCCGCCCGCGCGGCGGCGGCATCAGCCGCCGCCACTACCTCGAAATGCCGCACCCAGTAGCCGCGCGGCAGGTCGGCGGGCTTGTACCAGTAGTCGCGCGGCTGGTGCAGCACCAGCACCGGCCTGGATCCCGGCTTGAACCAGATGTAGGAATCGGGCACGTCCGCGAGCGGTACCCACACCTTGAAGGGGGCGTGCGCCAGGAAGGGATAGGTCCGGTCGTCCTCGAATACCGTGAGCGCCGATCCGGAGTGCACCAGGAGCCCGCTGAAGCCGCCGGCCTCGAGCGCCCGGGCGGTGCGCGCGCACAGCGCCTCGAGGTGGGGGCCGAAGGTCGCTTGCAGCTCAGCTTCGAGCGCCGGGGTGGGTTCGGTATCAGCCATCGCGCATCTCCCGCCGGTGGTGCCCGCGGCGCTGTCGTATCCGACAGACAATAAGGGTTTTACACACTGTCCGCAGTTTCCAATCGTACCGGGACTTCTATAGAATTTGTCTTTCCGCAGGCTTGGAACTGGGCCCGGAACGGCCGCTCGCCGGCCGTGGTCTGATCCACACAACTGCTTCCTTCGGGGAATTATCGATGAACACCAAACTTGCTCTTAGCGCAATCGTTGCGGCGCTGATGCTGACGGCCTGCGCGAAGCAGGAAGCCGCCGCTCCGGACGCCGCTGCTACTCCTCCTGCTCCGGCCGCCGCTCCGGCTGCTGCTCCCGCCGCTCCCGCTGACCAGGCCGCTCCGGCCGCTGCTCCGGCTGCGGATGCCGGCGCTGCCGCGGCTCCTGCTGCAGCTCCCGCTGCTGCTCCGGCCGAGGCGGAGAAGCCGAAGCAGTAAGTCCTCACGGCTTACGGCTGAAAATCGCGGCCCGGACGGATCGCCAACGCGAGCCGTCCGGGCCGTGTCATTCTTGGCCCCGATGCGATGAACGCCGTAACCGTCAGCGTGCGTGACGCGCGCGCCCAACCCGCCGACCGGCTCTGGATCCAGAGCGTTTATCGCGATTATCTCGACGATCTGAATCCGGGCACCGGGCTCTTTCCGGCCCTCGGCGAGATCGGCCATCGCGAGCCCGACCAGATCGCGCACTGGTTCGGCGATCCCAATAGTTATCCGCTGGTGATAGCCAAGGGCACGGAGCCCGTGGGCTTCGCGCGCGTGGTGCGCGGCAACCCGACCACGCCGCGGCCGGGCGCCGACTACCGCATGGCGGAGTTCTTCATCACGCGTGCGCGGCGGCGCCTCGGTGTCGGCCGCATCGCGGTCGAGCTCATCCTCAATCGCTTCGCCGGACGCTGGGAGATCACCGAGTATCTGCGCAACACGGATGCGGTGCGCTTCTGGCGGCGGGTGGTCGGAGGCTACACGCGCGGCAAGTTCCAGGAGCGCATCGTCAACGGCGAGGTGCACCAGGTGTTCGAGTCGGGCGCGCCGGCGCGCCCGGTGTGAGCCCGCCGCCCGCCGCACATCCGGAGCAGCCGCCGGCGAGCTGTGCGAAGGTGCGCTGCCGCAGCGTCGCCACCCAGGTGCCCTTGAGCGCCCGCGGCAGATGCTCGAGTGCATCGAGCGAGCGCAGCCGCAGCTTGAGCGAAGCGAGGCGCCAGGCGCTGTAGAGCAGGCACGCCGCGACCACGGCGCTCACCACCACACCCTGCAGTACCAGGCTCATGCGGGCACCGCCCCGCCGCCGAGCGCGAGCGCCACGCGATAGGTGACGAGTGCGCCGACATACGCAAGCGCGAACAGATAGGCCGCCATCGCGAGCGGATAGGTCCAGGAGTTGGTCTCGCGCTTCACGACCGCGAGCGTCGAGAGGCACTGCGGCGCGAACACGTACCACGCGAGCAGCGAGAGTCCCGTCGCGAGGCTCCAGCTGTGGCTGATGATGGGCGTCAGGGCGCCTGAGACATCCGTGGCGCCCGACATGGCATAGACGGTGCCGAGCGCGCTCACCGCCACCTCGCGCGCCGCCAGGCCCGGCACGAGGGCGATCGAGATCTGCCAGTTGAAGCCGATCGGCGCGAACAGATACCCGAGCCCGCGCCCGAGCAGTCCCGCGATGCTGTACTGGATGGCGGGCCCCGTCGCCCCGGCGGGCGGTGCCGGGAAGCTCGCCAGGAACCACAGCACCACCATGAGCGTGAGAATGATGGTGCCGACGCGCGTCAGGAAGATCCTGGTGCGCTCCCAGAGTCCGAGGACGAGGTTCGCGAGGTGCGGCCAGCGGTATTCGGGAAGCTCGAGCAGCAGCGGACGGTACTCGCCGCGCATCATGGTGCGCTTGAGTACCCAGGCGACGCCGAGCGCGCTCACGACGCCGGCGACGTAGAGCGCGAACAGCACCAGGCCCCGCAGGTTCAACGGACCGACGGCGCGCTGCGGAATGAAGGCGCCGATGAGGAGCGCATACACCGGCAGCCGCGCCGAGCAGGTCATGAGAGGGGCGATCATGATGGTCGCGAGGCGGTCGCGCGCGGAGGGGATGGTGCGTGCCGCCATGATTCCCGGGATCGCGCACGCGAAGCTCGAGAGCAGCGGTATGAACGCGCGGCCCGAGAGCCCGACGCGGCCCATGAGGCGGTCGAGCATGAAGGCGGCGCGCGGCAGGTAGCCCGAGTCCTCGAGCGCCAGGATGAAGAGGAAGAGGATGAGGATTTGCGGCAGGAAGACGAGCACGCTCCCCGTGCCCGCGATCACTCCATCGAGCAGCAGCCCGCGCAGGGGTCCCGCCGGCAGCACCGCCGACAGCCAGCCGTTGAGGGAGGCAATGCCGGCGTTGATCAGGTTCTGCGGCGCCTTGGCCCAGCTGAACACCGCCTGGAACATGAGGAACAGCACCACGGCGAGCAGCAGCGGCCCCGCCACCGGATTCAGCACGATGGCATCGAGCCGCGCCAGTATCGCCGCGCGCGCCGGCACCCGGTAGCCGATGGTCTCGAGCACGCGGCGCACCTCGCGCTGCGTCGCCTCGATCTCGGCGGCGGTCGCGGGCGGCGGGGTCTCGATGCGCCGGGCCGCGCGCGCCGCGCCATCGGCGAATCCATACGTGTCGATCGCCTCGACGAGCGCGCGCTCGCCGCCGGCGCGCACCGCCACCGTCGGCACCACGGGCACGCCGAGCGCGCGCTCGAGCGCGGCACGGTCGAAGGTGTAGCCGCGCTCGGCGGCCACATCGCTCATGTTGAGCGCGACGATCATCGGGACGCCGAGGCGCTTGAGCTCGAGCACCAGGCGCAGGTTCAGGCGCAGATTCGTGGCGTCGACCACGCACACCAGCAGATCCGGCGCGGGCTCGCTCGCGTGGCGACCGAGCACGACGTCGCGTGCGATGGCCTCATCGAGCGTCGCGGGCTCGAGGCTGTAGGCGCCGGGAAGGTCGACGACGCGGTAGGTCCGCCCGGTGCGCGGACCTGAGAGCCGGCCGACCTTGCGCTCGACGGTGACGCCGGGATAGTTGGCGACTTTCTGGCGGCTGCCGGTGAGACGGTTGAAGAGTGCGGTCTTGCCGCAGTTCGGCACGCCGATGAGGGAGAGAGAGAGCTGCGGCGCGGCGGCAGCCGCGGCCGCCGGCGCGTTCATGGCGTGCGGGCTGCGCGGGGCGATGCGTCTGAGCCGGAGTGCTGCAACTTGACCCTCTGGCTCGACGTTTCATGAGCCCCATCGGATTGGGCGTTCGATCCAGGGCGGTGCAACTGAATCCAAATCGTCTCAGCCTCGCGACGGCGCAGCGCCAGCGTCGTATGCCCGACACGCACCACGAAGGGATCGCGGCCAGGGCGCGCCTCCGCGAGGATCTCGACGTGCTCGCCGTCCACGAAGCCGAACTCGAGCAGCCGCCGCTCGAGCGCGGAGAGGACTCCCGCACGTGCGCCGACCCCGACCACGCGGCCGGCGGTGCCCGGCGGGAGCGCGGCGAGGCTCACGAAGCCCGGATCAAGCGTGAGCCCGGTGGGAGTGGCGGCGGCGTCCATGAGTCACAGTATGGATGAGAACGGTTCGCATTTTCAATCGAGTTATGGTGATCGGTGTCACATAACGAAATCAATGATTTAGCCTATCCCCGGCCTGCGTCCGGGCGCGATCCGTACTGATATGGAACGACCGGTCAAGTAGTGATTGATACCTGCTTTTCATGGCTGCAGTGAGGTCAAGCGCAAGCAGACAGCGGCCGCGGCAGCGATTTGCGACGGTTGATCACTCTGATATTCGTGGATCGAGTGCGAGCACTCGCC
>JAGWMP010000184.1 GCA_028871705.1 Gammaproteobacteria bacterium | reverse complement strand
CGCAGGCCATCGTCCACGTCGTGGTTGTTGTAGGCGATCTCATCCGCGAGGTTGGCGATCTGCGCCTCGAGGCCGGGCTGCATGCGCTTGAGGAACCGTTCGCCGAGCTCGCCGAGCTCGCGCGCGTGGCGCACCGAGCAGTGCTTCAGGATCCCCTCGCGGCACTCGAAGGTGAGGTTGAGCCCGCGGAACTCCGCGTAGCGCTCCTCGAGCTCGTCCACCACGCGCAGCGATTGCAGGTTGTGCTCGAAGCCGCCGTAGTCGCGCATGCATTCGTTCAGCGCGTCCTGGCCCGCGTGGCCGAAGGGGGTGTGGCCGAGATCGTGGGCGAGGCAGATGGCCTCGGTGAGCGCCTCGTTGACGTTGAGGGCGAGGGCCACCGAGCGCGCGATCTGCGCCACTTCGATCGAGTGAGTGATGCGCGTGCGGTAGAGGTCGCCTTCGTGATTGACGAACACCTGCGTCTTGTAGACCAGGCGCCGGAAGGCGTTGGAGTGGATGATGCGGTCGCGGTCGCGCTGGAACTCGCTGCGCAGCTCCGGCTTCGGCTCCGGGTGGCGCCGGCCGCGCGAGTCCTCGTCATGAGCCGCGTAGGGCGCGAGCGCGCCGGCGGCGTGCGGCACGTCGTTCATCGGCGCCTCATCCGCAATACGCCTGGAGCGTCCGCTCGAGCGCATCCTCGGGGTAGTCGGCGGTCAGGAAGGCATTCCCGATGCGCCGCAGCAGCACCAGGCGCAGGCGCCCGGCGAGCACCTTCTTGTCGATGCGCATGTGCTCGAGCGCCGTGCCGGGGGCGACGCCGGCGTCACGGGTCGGCAGCCCCGCGCGCTCGATCAGGGTGTGGATGCGCACCAGCTCCTCGGGGCTGACGAGGCCGAGCTCGCGCGACATCGCCGCCGCCATGACGAGGCCGGCGCCCACCGCCTCCCCGTGCAGCCACTTGCGGTAGCCGGTGGCGGATTCGACCGCGTGTCCGAAGGTATGGCCGAGATTCAAGAGCGCCCGGTCGCCGCGCTCCTCGCGCTCGTCCTTGCCGACGATCATGGCCTTGATCTCGCACGAGCGGCGCACCACGTAGGCGAGCGCCTCGGCCTTGCCGGCGAGGAGCTCGGGCAGGTGCTGCTCGAGCCACTCGAAGAAGGCCGCATCGCACAGCAGGCCGTACTTGATCACTTCGGCGAGCCCGGCGCGCAGCTCCCGCGGCGGCAGCGTCGCGAGCGTCGCCGTATCGGCGATCACCGCCACCGGCTGGTGGAAGGCGCCGATCAGGTTCTTGCCGCCCGGGTGATTGACCGCGGTCTTGCCGCCCACGGCCGAGTCCACCTGCGCGAGCAGCGTCGTCGGCACCTGCACGAGCGCGATGCCGCGCTGGTAGCAGGCGGCCACGAAGCCCGCGAGGTCGCCCACCACGCCGCCGCCGAGCGCGATCACGGTCGCATCGCGTCCGAAGCGGTTTGCGATGAGGACATCGAGCACGCGCGCGGCGTTGGCGAGGGTCTTGTGCACCTCGCCGTCCGGCAGCAGCACCTCGAGATGCCGGTGCGCCGGCAGCGCCTCGAGGAGCGGCGCGAGGTAAAGCGGCGCCACGGTCGTGTTGCTGACGATGAGGAAGTCGCGCCCGGGCAGGAGCGGGCGCAGCACCTGCGGCTGCGCGAGCAGCCGCTCGCCGATCAGGATCGGGTAGCTGCGGGTGCCGAGTTCGACCTTGAGAGTTTCCACTGCGGGCGCGGAGGTCCATGCGACGCCGGGGCGCGTCGCGCCGGGCGGCAGTATACGTGAGCGCCCCGTCCGCCCGACTAGGGCCGCCCGAGGACCTTGAGGATCTCCTCCACCACGGCCGGCACGCGCCGCCCGTCGGTCGAGACGGTGAGATCGGCGATCCCGGCATAGAGCGGCGAGCGCACGTCCATGAGCGCACCGAGCCTGCCGGCGATGTCGCCGGGGTCGGCGAGCAACGGACGGTTGCGCCCGTGACGCACGCGATCGGCTTGCTGCGTCACGGAGGTCTCGAGGTACACGACGCAGCCGCGCGCGGCGAGGTGGCGGCGATTCTCCGGCGCGAGCACCGCGCCGCCCCCGGTGGCGAGCACGATGGGCTCGAGTGCGGTGAGCGCCTCGATCGCCTCCCGCTCGCGCTGCCGGAAGCCCGCCTCACCCTCCTTCTCGAAGATGAAGGGGATGTCGACCCCGGTGCGCCGCTCGACTTCCGCATCGCTGTCGTGGAAGGGCATGCCCAGCGCGCGCGCCAGGGCGCGGCCGACCGCGGTCTTGCCCGAGCCCATGGGGCCGATGAGAAATATGCTGGGTTGGCCGCGCATCCCGCGTGAAGGATACCGGGATCGCGGGGCCCCAAAAACACCGCGGCCGCCCTTTGAGAGGCGGCCGCGGTCCCTGCGAGGATCGGCGCGAGGTCAGTTGGTGACGTTCACGCCCTGCCGGACGATCTTCGGGGTGATGAAGATCATCAGCTCGTCCTTGTCGTCCCTGTGATCGGTGCTCTTGAACAGGTGCCCGAGGATCGGGATGTCGCCGAGGAAGGGCACCTTGGTGTCGTCCTCGCGCTGTGTGGTCTGCAGGATTCCGCCGAGCACCACGGTCTGTCCGTCGTTCACCAGCACCTGGGTGGAGATCTCGCGGGTGTTGATCGAGGGCACGTTGACGCCGCCCGAGGCCACCACGATGGTGCCGACGCTGTCGTCACGCACGTCGAGATCGAGAATGATGCGGTTGTCGGGGGTGATCTGCGGCGTGACCTTGAGCGAGAGCACCGCCTTCTTGAACTGAATGGTGGTGGCGCCGCTCGAGGCCGACTGCTGGTACGGGATCTCGATACCCTGCTCGATCGTCGCCTCCTTCTGGTTCGCGGTGATGACGCGCGGCGAGGAGATGATGTTCGCCTGGGTCTCGGACTGGGCGGCCGAGAGCTCGAGGTCGACCAGGAAGTTGTTACCGAGCACGCTGAGCGCGAAGGTGCCCGCGGGGCTCGTCACGGGCAGGTTCACGTTGTAGCGGTTGGCCGCCGAGGCGCCGACCGGAACGTTGACCGGGCCGCCCGGCGTGCCGCCCCCGGCTCCGACCAGCTGCGAGCTCACCATGGTGTCGGTGCCAATCGCGGTGCCCGTGGTGGCGACCAGGCCGTTGGCGCCGGAGCGCTGGAAGTTGGTGACGCCGAAGATCGAGCCGATCTGGCGCTCGAAGTCGTTGTTGACGATGACGATGCGCGACTCGATCAGCACCTGGCGCACCGGGATGTCGAGGGTGGCCACCAGGCGGCGGATATCGGCCAGCTTGTCGGCGGTGTCGAGCAGCAGCAGGGTGTTGGTGCGCTGGTCGACCGCGACGCTGCCACGCTGCGACAGCAGCGAGTTGTTCTGCGACTTGATGAGCGCCGCCATGTCCTCGGCCTTGGCGTAGTTGACCTGCAGATACTCGGAGCGCAGCGGCGCGAGCTCCTGCACGTCCTTGCGCGCGGCGAGCTCGGCTTTCTCGCGGGTGGCGAGCTCGGCCTGCGGCGCCACGATGATGACGTTACCGTCCTTGCGCTTGTCGAGTCCCTTGGTGCGCAGCACGATGTCGAGGGCCTGGTCCCACGGCACGTTCTGCAGGCGCAGCGTCACGTTGCCGCTGACCGAGTCGCTCACCACGATGTTCTGCCCGCTGGCATCGGCCAGCAGCTGCAGCACCGCGCGCGTGTCGATGTCCTGGAAGTTGAGCGTCAGGCGCTCGCCGGTGTACACCGGCTTCTCCTCGGCGACGGCGCTGGCCTTGCGGCGCGGCGCCACTTCCACCACGTACTGATCGTCCGACTGGTAAGCGAGCTGCTCGTAGTCGCCGTTGGCGTTGATGGCGATGCGCGCGCCGTTGCCGACGCGGGTCACGTCGAAGCCCACCACGGGGGTGCCGTAATCGGTGGCGTCGTAGCGGCGCACCAGGTTGGCCGGCACGCCGGCGTCGGTGAAGTCGACCAGGATCTGGCTGCCGACCTGGTGCAGGCTGATGTGGATGTGCGGGTCGGAAAGCTTGACCACCACGCGCCCGGCGCCGTCGGTGCCGCGGCGGAAATCGATCGAGCGCAGCTCGCGCGGGCCGGTGCTGCTGCTCGCGGCCACGCTGCCGCCGCTACCGACCACGGCCGGGGCACGGGCCACGGCGGCGCCGGCCGCGGCGTTGCCGAGCATGACGACGATGTTGTTGCCCTCGACGTGCGCGTCGTAGGGCATGAGCTTGTCGAGGTTGAGCACCACGCGGGTGCGGTCCTTGGTCTCGGCGGCGAGGATGGTGTCGAGGCCCGCGGAATGCACGTCGATGCGGCGCGACGGCAGCGCCAGCGCCACGTTCGGCAGGTCGAAGGAAATGCGCGCCGGGTTGTCGATGGTGAAGGACAGCGGCTGCGGCGCCGGTCCCGAGAGTTTCATGGTGAGCTGCAGCTGCTGCCCGGACAGAGGCTGCACGTCCACGGCCTGCAGGCTGAGTTGCTCCTGGGCGAGCGCCGGTGTGGCCGGGGCGGCGCTCAGGCCCCCTGCGATCACGATCCAGGCGGCCGTGCCGAGGATGCGTTTGACGAGCTTAGACGCTTGCATTGAGAAACTCCCTGCTGGACCTTACTCGTTCAGGGCGAGCCCGGCGGGGCGTTCCATGTATCCGCCGAGACTGTCCGGAACGATTTCAATGAGGGTGATCTTGGACGGTGTGATTTCGGTGATCTTGCCTTCGGCCTGGCCCATGTGCTCGCCGACCGCGACGCGATGCACCAGGCCGTCCTTGGTCTGCACCAGGCCGTACATGCTGCCGCCGAGGCGCAACGTGCCGACCATCTTCAGCGTGTCGAGCGAGAACTGCTCGAGGAACTCGCGGTTGCGCTTCTGATCGGGGCGCACCCCGGCGAGTCCGGCGCCGGCGCCCGGGGCGCTCGGCATGAACGGCGAGCGCATCTCCGAGTCCGCGTACACGAAGGTCTCGTAGGGCTTGATCTCCGGCAGCGGCTCGACGCGGCCGCCCGGCTCGTGCTTGGTTTCCTGGATGAAGTTGTTGAGATCGTCATCCGCGCTCGTGCAGCCCGCGAGCAGCGCATAGCCGAGCGCGGCGAGTACGACGGCGAGCGAGCGCAGCGCGGCGCGGTGCCTGAAGTGTTGCATGGCTTAGCCTCCACCCGCCGGGCGCGCACGGTGGACCACGGCGTCCTTCTTCTTGCCCGCCTCGGCCGCGGCGATCTCGTCCTCGTCGAGATAACGGTAGGTCCTGGCGGTGAGCTCCATCGACAGCTGGTCGTAAGCGTCCTTGCTGTCGGGCTTGATGCTGATGTCGTCGAGCGTGACGATACGCGGCAACGCTGCGATCCCGCTCACGAACTCGCCGAACTGGTGGTAGCTGCCGGTCAGGCGGATCTTGATGGGCTTCTCGGCGTAGAAGTCGCGCCGCACCTCGGCCTCGGGCTGGAACAGCTTCTCCTGCAGGCCCGCGCCGAGCCCGGTCTGGGAGATGTCGACCAGCAGGCTCGGCACCTCGGTCTTGCCGGGGAGCTGGCGCAGCAGCGCGCCGAAGGAGCGCTCGATGTCCTTGAGCTGCTGCTTGTAGACCTCGAGGTTGACCGCCTTGGCGTGCTTCTCCCTGAACTCACCGCGCAGCTGCTGCTCCTCGGCCCGCCGCTGCTCGAGCTCGGGGCGCTGCTCGTTCCACACGAAGAAGTAGATGAGTCCGATGGTGGCGGCCACGAACGCGACGCCCACCGCGCCGGCGCGGATCGCGAACGGCCAGCGCCCCGGATCGCGCGGATCGAGTGACCGCAGTTCCTCGAGCAGGTTCATTGCTGCACTCCCGCCGGATCGAGGCTCGCCTTGCGGATCTTGCCCTTGGGCGCCGCCTTGGAGTTGTCCTGGGACGTGGCGGCCACTTCGTCCGCCGTGAGCGTGAAGCTCGAGCCCGGACCCTTGCTGGTCTGCACCACCTCGAGCTCCGGATTGCGCAGCCACTCGGAGGCATCGATGTTGCGCATGAAGGAGGAGACGCGGGTGCTCGACTGCGCGATGCCGTCGAACCTCAGGCGCTTGTTCGCGCCCGAGCTC
>JAGWMP010000183.1 GCA_028871705.1 Gammaproteobacteria bacterium | reverse complement strand
GTAGCCGGGACCCGATGCGCTCACCCCCGCCTATAGCGCGCACGTCTTCTGGGACAGCGACGCCTGGATGTTCCCCGCGCTGCTGCTGCTGCACCCCGAGCGCGCCAGGTCCATGGTGGCCTTCCGCGAGCGCACGCTCGGCGCCGCCGAGCAGCGCGCCCGGCAACATGGCTTCGCCGGGGCCATGTTCCCCTGGGAGTCGGATCCCGAGAACGGCAGCGATCAGACGCCGCACTCGGCCGTGGTGCTCGCGGATACCGAGATTCACGTCGGTGCCGACGTCGCCATCGCGCAGTGGCAGTACTACCTCGCCAGCGGCGACCGCGACTGGCTGCGGGCGCACGGCTGGCCGGTGATCCGCGACGTGGCGCGCTTCTGGGCGAGCCGCGCCACCTACGACGAGCCGCGCAAGCGCTACGACATCGCCCACGTCACCTCGGTCGCCGAGTCGTACAACGACATTCCGAACGATACGTTCACCAACGTCTCGGTGGTGCGGGTGCTCGAGATCGCCGCCGCCGCGGCCAAGCTGGTCGGCGAGCCGCCGGACCCCCAGTGGGCGCGGATCGCCAAGCTCCTCTACATCCCCATGTCCAGGGACGGCAGTCATCACCTGCCATTCGACCCGAGCGTCGCGAGCCACGGCGGCAGCGATTTCGGCGGCGGACCGCTGTCGCTCCTGTTCCTGCCGTCGCTCGATCTCAGCGCCAGCCGCGCGCTGATCGACGGCGACTATGCGTTCGCGGTGCAGCCGGTTTCGCCGGCACGCGCCGGCAGCGGCAGCATGAACCTCGTGTCACGCACGGCGGCCGCCGACATGAGCGGCAATGCCGGCGATGCCGCGGCCTGGTTCGCCGCGAACTTCACGGGCGGCACGCTCAAAGCTCCCTTCAACGTGCGCACCGAGACCGCCGACAACAACGTCGGCTATTTCCTCACCGGCTCCGGCGGCTATATCCAGAGCCTCTTGTATGCATTTACGGGACTGCGCATCCGCGAGGCGGGACTCGTGGAGGCCTATCCGCCGGTGTTGCCGGCCGCCTGGGGCTCGCTCACGCTGCGCAACATCGCGTTCCGCGGGCAGCACCTCGATATCCGCGTGGCGCGCGATGGCGCCGGAACGGTGCGTCTCTCGCGCGCGCTGCGCTGAAGGCGCCACCAGCATGAGTTCGCGCGAAATCGCATTGTCTCGTCTGGTCTGGAAACTTCCGGTGCTGCTGTTCGCGGCCATGGCAGCCTCGGCTCAATCACCGGACAATCCGCCGGGTGTCGACCAGAAACCGCAGGTCACCGTCACCGCGGCGCACGAACAGCCGCTGCCGGACCTTCCTCCGGACGCGTTTAGAAAATGCATGCGCATGGTCAGCCCCGAGAGCATCGACTATACGCAGGCGGCGATGTGCCAGGAGGAGCTCAGCCGGGAGCGGCACGTCGTGGTGGAGGCCTGCGTCAACGAGGAGGGAGACACCGCGCCGCGCAGAATCATCCAGGCGTGTACGGAAGCGCTCGAGCAGGACATCTTCGAAGGCAACACGCGGTTCTTTCTGTTTGCCAGCCGTGCCGCGGGCTACTTCGCCGCCGGCGACCGGCAGCACGCACAGGACGACTACAATGAAGCCGTTAGAATGGTCCCCCGCAACGCCTACGTCCGTTACAACCGCGGAGTTTTCTATGCGGCTCAATCGGACAATGACGCGGCGCTACGGGACTTCGATGCCGCCATCGGGATCATGCCGAACCTGGTTTCCGCGCTGCGGCAGCGCGCGAAGATCTACCTGACGCAGGGGAATTTCGGCGGCGCGCTCGAGGACTACTCGAAGGCCGTCAACTCGCAGCCCAAGAGCGCGGCGCTGTGGAGCGAGCGGGGCTACGTATCGCTGCGGCAGAAGGACTACGAAGCCGCTGTGAAGGATGAGGCCGAAGCCATCCGGCTGGATCCGAAGCTGGCGCGTGCCTATTTCCTGCGCGCCGCCGCGGTGATCTTCGGCCGATTGGGCGAATCGCACAATGCGATCGATGACATCAAGACTGCGGTGGATCTCGATGCTTCGCTTGCCAGCTACCTGACCATCAACGGCAAGACCGTGTCGCTTTCGCTCCCGCCGCTGCAGTAACGCGCGGAGCCCGAGTCCTTCAGCTTCCCGCGCGCCGGCGTCCGCGGCCGCCGGCGCGCGGCGCGCTGGCCTTCGGCTCGGGCAGCTGCACGGCCTTGCGCAGCTGCGGGTAGGCTTCCGTCGAGTGGGGAATGCCCATCGCCTCCACGAAATGCGCCTGGAATTTCGGCTCGATCGCCGTCTCGATCTTCTCGACGCGACGCACCAGATCCTCGATGGTCTTGCGCGAGGTCTTGTCGAGGAGGGCGATGCGCGCGCCCGTGCCGGCGGCGTTGCCGGCCGAGGACACCTGCGAGAGCTCGCAGTCCGGGATCATCCCGAGGACCATGGCGTATTTCACGTCGATGTGACTGCCGAAGGCGCCGGCGAGACGGATGCGTTCGACGGCGGTCACCCCCATGCGGTCCATCAGCAGCTGCACTCCGGCGCGCAGCGCTGCTTTCGCCAGCTGGATCGCACGCACGTCGTTCTGCGTGATCTGCAGGAGGGGCTCGCCCCGGTGCACGGTGTAGGCGAAGGTGCGGCCCGTCGGCACGATGCGCTCGCTGCGCGCGGCGAGCGCGCCGTCGATGACGCCGTCCTGGCTGAGGATTCCCGCGAGGTACATCTCGGCGATCACCTCGATGATTCCGGAACCGCACACCCCGGTCACCCCGGTTTGCGCGACCGCGGCGGCGAACCCCGGATCATCCGACCAGAGGTCCGAGCCGATCACCTTGAAGCGCGGCTCGAGGGTCACGGGGTCGATGCGCACGCGCTCGATGGCGCCGGGTGCGGCACGCTGGCCGCAGCTGATCTGCGCGCCCTCGAAAGCGGGTCCGGTGGGACTCGAGCAGGCGAGGAGCCGCGTCTGGTTGCCGAGCACGATCTCCGCGTTGGTGCCGACATCGACGAGCAGGGTGAGCTTCTTCGCAAGATCCGGGCGCTCGGCGAGGATCATGCCGGCGGCATCGGCGCCGACGTGGCCGGCGATGCAGGGCAGGGTGTAGACGCGTGCGCCGGGATGGAGCTTCAGACCGAGCTCGGAGGCTCGCAGCCCGAGCGCCGAGTCCGTGGCGAGCGCGAACGGCGCGCCGCCGAGCTCCACCGGATCGATGCCGAGGAGCAGGTGATGCATGATCGGATTGCCGACCAGTGTGAGCTCGAGTATGTCGGCCGGCGTAACCTCGGCCTGGCGCGCCACCTCCTCGGCCAGCGAGTTGAGCGCGGTGCGCACCGCCTCGGTCATCTGCTGCGCGCCGCCCGGATTCATCATGGAGTAGGAGACGCGGCTCATCAGATCCTCGCCGAAGCGGATCTGCGGATTCATGGCGCCGCTCGAGGCGGCCACCTCGCCGGTCTCGAGGTTGCAGAGGTGCGCGGCGATGGTGGTCGAGCCCACGTCCACCGCGAGTCCGAAGACCTTGTCGTGAAAGCCGGGCCAGACACCGATGATTTGCGAGCCGGCATGCACCGCGACGGTGACCCGCCAGTCGCCCTTGCGCAGCGCCGGCTGCAGCATCTGCAGCACCGCCAGATCGCAGCGCAGAGGCCCGAACTCCCACTCCTTGTGCAGCGCCGCGAGCAGCCGTTGCAGATCGCCCGCCGGGTCGTGCATGTCGGGCTCGCGCACCTCGACGTAGTGCAGGTGCACGACCGGATCGAGCGTGATGGAGCGCGCGTCGGCCGCCTTGCGCACCACCTGGCGGTGCACCTGGCTGCCGGGCGGCACGTCGACGACCAGGTCGCCTTCGATGCGGGTCGAGCAGGAGAGGCGGTTGCCCGCGGGCAGCGGACGGCGCCGTGCGAAGCTCTGCTCCGCCTCGCTCACCGCGGAAACATGTGAGGCGCTCGACACGACCCCGTGCTTGGAGAAGTCGCCCTCCATGACCAGCACCTGGCAGCGGCCGCAGATCGCCCGTCCGCCGCACACCGAGTCGACGTCCACCCCTAAGCTGCGCGCCGCCGCGAGGAGCGGCGTGCCGACCGGAAAGCGTCCGCGCTTGCCCGAGGGCGTGAAGACGACCAGCGGGTCCTTGGCGGTCATGCCTGGCCTTGCGCGCGTCTCCGGTGTCCGCCCTCGCGCCGCCCGCGCGCCGCGCCCTCGGGTGCGGCGGCGGCACCGCCGCCGGCCGCCATGGGCGGCGCCTCGCGGAAGCGCTTGATCCAGCGGGCACAGTCCGGGTCGTGACCCATCATGACGTCCGCGCCCATGCACGCCTTGACGATCTCGACGTGCATCGGGTTCATGATCGCGGAGGTCATGCCGGCGCCTATCGCCATCGACAGGAACACCGCGCTGATGCCTTCGCGCGCCGGAAGACCGAAGCTGATGTTGGATGCGCCGCAGGTGGTGTTCACCTTGAGCTCGTTCTTGAGGCGCCCGAGCAGGCGCATCACCTGCACGCCCGCCTGGTTGATGGCGCCGATCGGCATGACGAGCGGATCGACCACGATGTCGCTCACGGGGATGCCGTGGTCGCGGGCGCGGTGCACGATCTTCTTCGCGACCTCGAAGCGTACGTCCGGATCTTCGGAAATGCCGGTCTCGTCGTTGGAGATCGCGACCACCGCGGCGCCGTACTTCTTCACCAGCGGCAACACGGTCTCGAGCCGCTCCTCCTCGCCCGTGACCGAGTTGACGAGCGGCTTGCCCTTGTAGACGGCGAGTCCCGCCTCGAGCGCCGCCACGATCGAGGAATCGATCGACAACGGCAGGTCGGTGATCGACTGCACCAGCTGGATGGTCCTGGCGAGGATCGCCGGCTCGTCCGCGAGCGGGATGCCGGCGTTGACGTCCAGCATGTGCGCGCCGGCGGCGATCTGCGCGTGGGTGTCGGCCTCCACCCGGCTGAAGTTGCCCGCCGCCATCTCGGCGGCGAGGATCTTGCGCCCGGTCGGGTTGATGCGCTCGCCGATCATGACGAACGGGCGCTCGAAGCCGATGACGACTTCCCTGCTGGCGGAGCTGATCACTGTATCGGTCACGATGCCATCCTGTTGGTGCTGGTGTGTGGATCGCGCCCCGGGGACCACGGCTTGCGGCCATTCAATACCCCGGAGCGGTCGATGATTTCGGCGACGGTGTGTTCCTGGCGGAAGGCCATGACGTGCACGCCGTGCACGCCCTTGAGCGTGCGGATCTCCTGGATGAGATCGATGCACAGGCGCCGGCCTTCGGCGGCCGGATCGGCGGCGCCCGCCAGGCGCTCGACGACGGCGTCCGGGATGTGCACGCCCGGCACGTGGGTGCGGATCCACTCGGCCGACTTCGCCGAGCGCAGCGGGCCGACGCCGACCAGAATGAACACCTTGCCGAGGAGCCCGAGTTCCTCGAGGTGAGCCATGAAGGTGCGCAGCAGCGGCACGTCGTAACACCACTGGGTCTGGATGAATTGCGCGCCGGCGGCGATCTTCTTGGCGAGCCGCTGGGCACGCCACGCGAGCGGGTGCGTGAAGGGATTCTCGGCCGCGCCGAGCAGCACGCGCGGCGCCGAGGTGATCTTGCGCCCCGAGAGGAAGCGGCTTTCGTCGCGCAGCGTCCGTGCGGTCTCGAGCAGCGACATGCAGTCGAGATCGAACACCGGCAGCGCCTGCGGATGATCCCCCGCCTGCACTCCGTCGCCCGTGAGGCACAGCACGTTGCACACGCCCATGGCGGCGCCGCCGAGGATGTCGCCCTGGATGGCGATGCGGTTCTTGTCGCGGCAGGAGATCTGCATCACCGGCGCGTAGCCGACGCGGGTGAGGAGCGAGCACACCGCCATGCTCGACATGTGGCAGTTGGCGCCCGAGCCGTCGGTGGCATTGATGGCGTCGACGTAGCCGTCGAAGACCCGTGCGCGCTTGTAGACCTCTTCCGGGTCGGCGGAATCGGGCGGATCGAGCTCGGTGGTCACGGCGAAGAGTCCGGCGCGCAGCACGCGCTCGAGCCGCCCGGGCGAGGTATGACCCGGCAGGATCGGCAGCGGGTAGCCCGGGACCGGCTCGTCCTCGAAG
>JAGWMP010000182.1 GCA_028871705.1 Gammaproteobacteria bacterium | reverse complement strand
CGCTGATTGCTATGAGTGAAACCCTCGCCAGGGAGGGCGCAGGCGGCTCCCGCACACTGTTCTTTTCTACATAAGTCGTTGTGACTGCGACGAATTTCTCACTTTTTTCAATTGACATAGTTCGGCCCCGATTCCTATAGTGGCGGCCGGTGGGAAAAGGTGGGGGGAAATGGGCGTAATCCCGCCCTGCAGGTCATGTTTCGCGGTGCAACAAAGATCACCCTGGACGACAAGGGGCGGATGGTCATTCCCACCCGCTACCGCGACCAGATCGCGGGCCTTGCCGAGGGGCGCCTGGTGGTCACCGTCGACAAGGACCAGTGCCTCCTCATTTATCCCCTGCCCGAGTGGGAGCAGATCGAACGCAAGCTGATGAGCCTGCCGAGCCTCAATCCGACGGCCCGGCGGCTGCAGCGCCTCATGGTGGGTCACGCGACCGATCTCCCCCTCGACGGGCACGGCAGGGTGTTGCTGCCGCCGGAGCTGCGCGAGTTCGCGAAGCTCGGGCGTCACGGGATGCTGATCGGCCAGGGCAACCGCTTCGAGTTATGGGACGAGGCGCGATGGAACGAACGCCGCGACCTGTGGCTCAAGAATGAAGAGGTGGCGACCGATCTGCCGTCCGAGCTCGAGTCGCTGTCGCTCTGAAGTCGGCCGCGAGGCCGCGTTGAGGTTCGCGAGGGGGCAGCTGCTGCCGCCTCGGGTGGAAATGGGCCGGGTATCGCACCGCTGCTATGGGGGATGAGCACACACCGGTGCTTGCCGCAGAGGCGCTTGCGGGACTGGCCCTGGAAGCGGGCGGTTACTATGTCGATGCGACGTTCGGGCGCGGCGGCCACACGGCACTCATTCTCCAGGCCCTGGGTCCTGAAGGCGCGGTGCTCGCCATCGACCGCGATCCGCAGGCCATCGCGGCCGGGCGGCAGCGCTTTGCCGACGAAATGCGGCTTACGCTCGTCCACGCGTCGTTTGCCGATCTCGGCACGCTCGTGCCGTTACACGCTCAAGGTCGTGCTTGCCGGGGCGTGCTCTTCGACCTCGGCGTGTCCTCACCGCAGCTCGACGACGCGCGCCGCGGCTTCAGCTTCCGCGCCGACGGCCCGCTCGACATGCGCATGGACCCGACACGCGGCGAACCGGTCTCGGCCTGGCTCGCTCGGGCGGGCGTCGACGAGATACGCGAGGTGATCGCGACCTTCGGCGAGGAGCGCTTTGCGCGGCGCGTGGCCCGCGCGATCGTCGAGGCGCGCAGCCAGCGCCCGCTGACCCGCACCGGCGAGCTCGCCGAGCTGGTCGCGCGCGCGGTGCGCACGCGCGAGCCCGGCAAGCATCCCGCCACGCGCACGTTCCAGGCGCTGCGCATGTTCATCAACGACGAGCTGGGTCAGCTCGAGCGCGGACTGCTCGGCGCGCTCGCGGCGCTCAGCCCCGGCGGCCGGCTCGCGGTCATCACCTTTCATTCGCTCGAGGACCGCGTGGTGAAGCGCTTCATGCAGCGCGAGTCGCAGCCCGACCCGGCGCTCGCCCACCTGCCGGTGCTGCCGCGCGGCGCGGAGCCGTCACTGAAGCTCATCGGCCGCAAGGTCCGCCCCAGCGAGGCGGAGGTGCGGCGCAACCCGCGCTCGCGCAGCGCGCTGCTGCGCGTCGCGGAGAAGCTCGCATGAGGACGCGGCTGCTGCTCATCGCCGGCGTGCCGCTCCTGTGGCTCGCGGTGCTCGGCTCGGCCGCGGGCGCGGTGTACTGCGAGCACCGCGCGCGACAGCTGTTCATCGAGCTCGAAGGGCTCAACGCGCGCCGCGATAACCTCCAGATCGAGTGGGGACAGCTGCAGCTCGAGCAGAGCGCCTGGTCGAGCCATGCGTTCGTCGAGCGCGTCGCCGGCACGCGGCTGCACATGGCGACGCCGCCCCCGCAGGACATCGAGGTAGTCGCCCCGTGAAGACGCGCAGCACTCGCGCGGAAGCGGCGCCGCGCTCGTTCCGCTGGCGCTCGACCGTGCTGCTGGCGCTGCTCGCGCTCGGCTGCGGCGCGCTCTTGTGGCGCGCGGTGGACCTGCAGCTGGTCGATCACGGGTTTCTCGCGCGCCAGGGCGATGCGCGCTTCTCGCGCGTGCTGCAGATCGCCGCACACCGCGGCACCATCACCGATCGCTACGGCGAGGCGCTCGCGGTGAGTACGCCGGTCGACTCGATCTGGGTGAATCCCGGCGAGCTCGCCGCCGCCGAGGAGCAGATCCCGCGCCTCGCGAGCGCACTCGGGCTCGACCGCCAGGACCTGGCACGGCGCATCAGCAGCAATCTCGACCGCGAATTCCTCTATCTCGCGCGCGGCCGCCAGCCCGCGGAAGCCGCCGAGATCAAGGCGCTCGGGATCGCGGGCGTCTACACCTCGCGCGAGTATCGCCGCTACTACCCGGCGGGCGAGGTGACCGGGCACCTGCTCGGCTTCACCAACGTCGACGACGCCGGGCAGGAGGGGCTCGAGCTCGCCTTCGATCACTGGCTCGCCGGGGAGGCGGGCGCCAAGCGCGTCATCCAGGACCGCTACGGACGCATCGTCCAGGACGTCGAGAGCATCCGGCCGGCGCGCCCGGGCCGCGATCTGGTGCTGTCGATCGACCTGCGCATCCAGTACCTCGCCTACCGCGAGCTCAAGGCCGCGGTGCGCGAGCAGCGTGCGCGCGCCGGCTCGATCGTGGTGCTCGACGTCACCAACGGCGAAGTGCTCGCCATGGCGAACCAGCCCGCCTACAACCCGAACGATCGCGAGCAGATCCAGCCCGGCGACTACCGTAACCGCGCCGCCACCGACATCTTCGAGCCCGGCTCCTCCATCAAGCCCTTCTGGGTGGCGGCGGCCATCGCCGCGGGCAAGTACGACTCGCACAGCATCATCGACACCTCGCCGGGGTTCTTCAAAGTCGGCGTGAAGATCTTCGAGGACGAGCACAACCTGGGCGCCATCGACATCGCCACGGTGCTCGCCAAGAGCTCGAACGTCGGTATGGCGCACATCGCCCTCACGCTCGCCCCGCAGCAGGTGTGGACCACGCTCACGAATCTGGGGTTCGGCGAGGTCACGACCAGCGGCTATCCGGGCGAGTCCGCCGGGCTCCTGCCGCGCTACTCGCAGTGGCGTCCCATCGGCATCGTCACCATGTCGCACGGCTACGGGCTTTCGGTGACGCCGCTGCAGCTCGCGCATGCCTACGCCACCATCGGCTCGCTCGGCATCTCCCGCCCGGTCTCGTTCCTCGCCGCCGATGCACCGGCGGGCGGCACCCGCGTGCTCGAGGGCGCGGCGTGCCGCGAGCTGCTCAAGATGCTGGAAACCGTGGTGACCGCCGAGGGCACCGGCAAGCTCGCCGCCATTCCCGGCTACCGGGTCTCCGGCAAGACCGGCACCGCCTGGAAGGCGACCGCCGGTGGTTACTCGACCGACCGGTACATGGCGGTATTCGGCGGCGTGGCGCCGGCCACCGACCCGCGCCTCGCGGCCGTGGTGGTGATCGACGAGCCGAGTGCCGGCGAGCATCAGGGAGGGCAGGTATCCGCTCCCGTGTTCGCGCGCGTGGTGGGTGGTGCGCTGCGCCTGCTCGCGGTCGCTCCGGACCGCCCGGTGCGCTCGCCGGAGGAGCTGCCCGCGAATGCGGCCCCCGACACGCTGCGCACGGCGGCGCTGCGATGAGCCTCGCCCCCGGCATCACCCCGCCCGCGCGGGCGCTGGCCGAGCTCACCGCCGGGCTCATCGCCGTGCCCGAGCGTCTCATGGTGAGCGACGTGACGGCGGACAGCCGCGCCGTGACCCCCGGGGCGCTGTTCCTCGCCTGCCGCGGCCGCACGCATCACGGCATGCGTTTCGCCGCCGAGGCGCTGGCGCGCGGCGCGCGCGCGGTGCTCTACGAGACCGGCGATCCGGCGAACGAGGCGCCCCCGCCACCGCCCGCGGGCGCCTTCGTCGGCGGCGTCGCTCACTTAAGCGCGCACGCCGGCGCGATCGCGGACCGCTTCTTCGGCGCGCCATCCGCGCAGCTCACCGTAGCCGGCATCACCGGCACCAACGGCAAGACCACCTGCGCGTGGCTGCTCGCGCAGGCGCTCGAGGCCGCCGGCAAGCCCGCCGCCTACATGGGGACGCTCGGCTTCGGACGTCCGCCGCACCTGACGCCCACGGCGCATACCACGCCCGATGCGGTCAGCGTGCAGCGTCAGCTCGCGCTGCTGCGCGCGCTCGGCGCCGAGTGCGTCGGCATGGAGGTCTCGAGCCACGCGCTCGATCAGCACCGGGTCAGCGGCGTGCGCTTCAACACCGCCGCCTTCACCAACCTGACGCGCGATCACCTCGACTATCACGGCACCATGGAGGCGTACGGGGCGGCCAAGGCGCGCCTCTTCGGCTTCGCCGGCCTCGCTCACCGCGTGATCAACATCGACGATCCGTTCGGCGCGGCGCTCGCGGCGCGCGACTCGCAGGCGCGCCTCATCGTCACCACGCGGGCCGCGGCCTTCACGCCGGGCGCGGCACAGTACGTGCGCGCGCTGCGCGTGACGCCCGATCCCACCGGACTCACCATCGCCGTCGACTCGAGCTTCGGTCAGGCCGAGCTCGCGGTGCGTCTCATGGGCGAGTTCAACGTCGACAACTCCCTCACCGTGCTCGCGGTGCTGCTCGCCTGGGACGTGCCGCTCGCGCAGGCGGTGCGCGCGCTCGGCCGCAGCCGCCCGGCGAGCGGGCGCATGGAGATGTTCGGCGGCCGGGGCCTGACGCCGCTCGCCATCGTCGACTACGCGCACACGCCCGATGCCCTCGAGCAGGCGCTGCGCGCGGCGCGGCTGCATTGCCGCGGCCAGCTGCGCGTGGTGTTCGGCTGCGGCGGCGACCGCGACGCGGGCAAGCGTCCGCTCATGGGGCGCATCGCCGCCGAGCTCGCCGACGATCTCATCGTGACGGACGACAATCCGCGCACCGAGGATCCGGCGCGGATCGTCGCCGGCATCCTCGCCGGGATCTCCCGCAGGGTGCCGCTGGTGGTCGAGCACGACCGCGAGCTCGCGATCCGCCTCGCCCTCACGCGCAGCGGCCCCGATGACGTGGTGCTGATCGCCGGCAAGGGCCACGAGGACTACCAGATTCTCGGCAGCGTGCGCCGCGCATTTCGCGACCAGGCCGTGGTCATGGACGCGCTGCGGGAGAGCGCCCCATGAAGCGCACGCTGGCGGAATTCGCGCGCCTCGCCGGCGGCCGTCACGCCGGCGCCGACCGCGCCTACGGCGACGTGGTGAGCGATTCGCGCACGCTCCAGGCGGGGCAGCTCTTCATCGCGCTCAAGGGGCCGAGCTTCGACGGCCACGAGTTCGTGGTGGCCGCGGCCGCCGCCGGCGCCGCCGGCGCCGGGGTGTCGCGCGCGCAGCCGCTGCCGCTCGCGCAGATCGTCGTGGACGATACGCAGGCGGCGCTCGAGCGCGCCGCGCGCGCCTGGCGCGCCGGGTTCGCCGGTCCCCTGGTGGGCGTCGCCGGCAGCAACGGCAAGACCACCACCAAGGAGATGCTTGCCGCGATCCTGTCGCAGGCGGGCCGCTGCCTCGCGACGCGCGGCAACCTCAACAATCACATCGGCGTGCCGCTGACGCTGCTGCGCCTCACGGACGCCGAGCGCTTCGCGGTCGTCGAGATGGGCGCCAATCATGCCGGCGAGGTCGCGCACCTGGTGGACGTCGCACGTCCCGGCGTCGGGCTCATCACCAACGCGGGAGCCGAGCATCTCGAGGGCTTCGGGAGCCTCGAGGGCGTGGCGCGCGCCGAGGGCGAGATGGTGGCGGGGCTCACGCCCGAGGCCACCGCCGTCATCAACGCCGACGATGCCTTCGCGCCGTTGTGGCGCGACTCGACGCGCGCGCGCGTGGTGACCTTCGGCGCGCACGCGCCGGCGGATTTCTCCGCGAGCGCGGTGGAGGCCTCGGTCGGCCCGGAGGGCTTCAGCACGCGCTTCCGCTTGAGCGCGCCGCTCGGGGCGGCCGAGATCCGCCTGAATCTCGGCGGTGCCCACAACGTCGCCAATGCGCTCGCCGCCGCGGCCGCGGCCGCGAGCGCCGGCGCGCGCCTCGAGC
>JAGWMP010000181.1 GCA_028871705.1 Gammaproteobacteria bacterium | reverse complement strand
CGCGCCACCAACGGCCATGGCGCGGGCGCTGCCGTCACGGCCCAGGTCGCCGCGGCCGCGGACCGCGGCCGCGTGGCGACTTCGCCCGCGATCCGCCGCCGCGCGCACGAGGCCGGCATCGATCTGAAGCAGGTCGCGGGCTCGGGTCCAAGCGGGCGCATCGTGCCGAAGGACCTCGAGGCCTACGTGGCGCGCGGTACGGCCGGGCAGCCGGTGCCGCTGCGGCCCGCGCCGCGCGCGGTGCCGGCGGCGAAGCCCGCGGCGCGTGCCGCGGGCGCCACCGAGGAGATCAAGGTCATCGGCCTGCGGCGCCTCATCGCGCAGCGCCTGACCGAGGCGAAGCGCAACATCCCGCACTTCGCCTATGTCGAGGAGCTCGACATCACCGAGCTCGAGTCGTTGCGCCGCCATTTGAACGGCAGGCTCGAGCGCGGCGCGCCCGCGCTCACCTATCTGCCGTTCCTGGCACTGGCGCTGGTGCGGGTGCTGAAGGACTTTCCCCAGTGCAACGCCCATTACGACGCCGAGCGCGGCGTCATCGTGCGCCACTCCGCGGTGCACCTGGGGGTCGCCACGCAGACTCCCGACGGGCTCAAAGTTCCGGTGGTTCACGATGCCGGCAGCCGCGGCCTCTTCGAGCTGGCGGCGGAGATGCGCCGCGTGAGCGAGGCCGCGCGCACCAACAAGGCGACGCGCGAGGAGCTCACCGGCTCGACCATCACCATCACGAGCCTCGGCAAGTTGGGTGGCATCGCCAGCACCCCGATCATCAACGCCCCTGAGGTGGCGATCATCGGTGTCAACCGCGCGATCGAGCGCCCGGTGGTCTTCGAGGGTGCGATCGCCATCCGCCGCACCATGAACCTGTCCTCCTCCTTCGATCACCGCTTCGTCGACGGCTATGACGCGGCCGCCATGATCCAGGCACTGAAAGAGTGTCTCGAGCACCCCGCTACGATCTTCATCGACGGCTGAGGCGCCGCGCATGAGGCGCGCAGCTCGGTGCCTCGCGGCGGCGCCGCTGGCGCTGCTCGCGGCGTGCGGCGGCGGGGGCGGCGGGGGCGGCGGTCCGGGACCGGCGCCGCCCGTTTACAGCTCGGTGACGCTGGTGCAGGTGTCCAAACCCCCGGCCTTCGCGCCGGGTTGCGACGGCGTGGCGCCCACCGGCACGCTCTACACCGACACGGCCGCGGAGCCTTCCGTGGTCGTCAATCCCGCCAATCCGATGAACGTGATCGCCGGCTGGCAGCAGAACCGCTGGTCGGACGGCGGCTCGCAGGGCCTCGGACTCGCGGCCTCCTTCGACGGCGGTGTCACCTGGACGGCGGCGTCCGCGGCCTTCTCGCGCTGCACCGGCGGGGGCAGCGGCAATGCCGGCGACTACGCGCGCGCGAGCGACGTGTGGCTCACCGCCTCACCCGGCGGTGCGGTCTACGCGCTGTCGCTGTCGTTCACGGGCGCGCTGCAGTCCCCGGGATCCGCGAGCGCCATGCTGGTCGCGCAGTCGGTGGACGGCGGCCTGAACTGGGGCGCGCCGGTGGCGCTCATCGCGGACGCGGGCGGCGCATTCTTCGACGACAAGGGCTCGCTCACCGCCGATCCGACCGATTCGAACTACGTGTACGCGGTCTGGGACCGGCTCAGCGGCTCCACCGCCGGACCGAGCTATCTCGCCTTCACGGCGGACGGCGGCGCCACCTGGGCGCCGGCGCGCAGCATCTACGATCCCGGCCCCGCCAACCAGACGCTCGGCAACCAGATCGCGGTGCTCCCCTCGGCCGCGGTGCTCGACCTCTTTACCGAGCTCGATGCATCCGGCGCCGGCACGACCACAGCGCTCGCCCGGCTGGTGCAATCGGGCGATCACGGCAGCACCTGGTCGGCGGCGCCCGTGACGATCATCGACCTCGAGCCGGCCGGCACCGCGGATCCGAGAACCGGGCAGGGCGTGCGCGACGGCTCGGACATCTTGTCGGTGAGCGTGGCGCCCGGCGGCGTCATCTACGTCGCCTGGCAGGACTCGCGCTTCGCAGGGGGCGCGCACGACGGCATCGCGCTCACCCACTCCGCCGATGGCGGGGCCACCTGGTCGGCGCCCATCGAGGTGAACGGCGATCCTGCGGTGCAGGCCTTCACGCCCACCGTGCACGTGGATGCGAGCGGCACCATTGCCGTGACCTATTACGACCTGCGCAACGAGGTGTTCGCCCCGCTCGGCGAGCTGCTCGCGGATGCCTGGATCGTCACCTCGAGCGACGGCAGCAACTTCACCGAGGCGCATCTCTCGGGACCGTTCGACATGGATCGCGCGCCGGACTCAGGCGGCCTCTTCGTCGGCGACTACGAAGCGCTCACGAGCCTCACCGGCCCGCTGCCCTTCTACGCGCAGACCGACCCCATGGCGGCCGGGGTGCGCAGCGATGCCTTCATGGCGTTTCCGCCGGCGGCGGCCGCGGCCACGCACGCCGGAGTGATCACGCCCGTCGGGCCCCTGCGGGCGCAGCTCGCGCCTCCCGCGTTCACCTTGCCGCCCGCGGTGCGGGCGCGCATCGGCGCGCGCATCGAAGCGCGGCGCATCGAGCGGCGCCGGGAACCTTAGATTACAGGTGGTGGTCGGTGCCGCCGGCGTAGTTCTTCTCGCCGGCCGTGACGCGCAGGCTGAGGCGGTTCTGCCAGGGCGGCAGCGGGCAGGTCGCGAACTCGTTGAGCGCGCACGGGGGGTTGTAGGCCTTGTTGAAATCCACCACGGCGCTATCGCCCTGCGGGATCGGGATGTAGAGGAAACGGCCGGCGCCATAGCTCTCGTGCCCGCTCGTGCCGTCGGCGAACATGATGAAGAGCTCGCTGTCGCCGGGGTCCTCGAGCACCGTATCGAGGCGCCACTCGCGTCCGTCCCGCTCGAAGACCACCGCGCCGGGTGAGTCCATCTCGAGCTCCATGCCGAGGATGTTCACGATCCTGACGTGATGCGCCGGCCCGTAGCGCTCGAAGCGCGCGTTCACCACCCAGTCGGTGCTCACCGGGAAGTACTCGAATCCGCGAAAGCCGAGGCGGTGGGGATTCTTCAGATCGCGTACCCGTACGCCGAGGTTGCCGGCGCGCTCGATGACGAAGAAGCGCAGCGCGCCGCTCGCGAGCACGGTCGGATCGCCGCTCGCATCGCTCGCGAGCTCGAGCGCCGTGACCGGCGCGCCGTCGTGCGTGACGCCGCCGCCGGGGCGGGCGACGAAGCGCACCTGCGAGCCGCTGCGCACGAAGGAGCCGGCGGTCCCGGCGAGCGCCGCAGTGTCGAGGACGAGCGCGTTCCCCGGTGCGCGCCCGAAGGTATTCTCGCCCTCCTTCAGCCAGTAGAGCCCCGCGAGCGTCAGCCAGCCGTTGTCGCTGGTGAGGCTCGCGACGCGCGCACTGCGCCACTGCGCGATCGCCGCCTGCTCGCTCGCGAGCGCCGTGCCGCCCGGGACCACGGGCGCCGCGGCCGCGGTCGCGAACTGCGCGCCGAGGGTCAGTACCAGCGCGAGCGCGCGCCGCAGCCGCCCGGGTCGCCGTAAGTCTTGCCTCATCGAACTCATCCTCCGTGGCCGCGCCGCCCATCATGCCATCAGGCGTCGCGCCCGAGGATCTCCTCGCGCACGTCGGCGATCTCGCGGGCGCGCGATGGCGGGGCATGCTCGCAGCGCTCGCGGCGCGGACAGCGGGTGCTGCGCGGACAGATGATGCGCGCCGGCACGGCGAGTGCATCGGCGATCCAGGCGATGTTGAGCACGTTGGCCAGGGCGGCGAGCGCCTGCGCGGCGTCCCTCGGGATGCGCGCCTCGCCGCGCCGCTGCAGGCACTCGGTGAGGATCGCATCGACCGTGGCGGCACTGTCGGCGCCGTTGGCCTCGAGCGCCGGCGCCAGGTCGACGCCGACCGAGAGCACGTGCGGGTTGCCGGCCATGTCGCGCACGCGCACCGAATGGCAGCAGTAGAGCAGCGCGCGCTCGCCGTCGCGCAGCACCGAGATCTGCGAGCCGGCTTCGCCGTGCGCGCCGTCGATCATGCGGAACACCGCCCAGTTGGGACACGGATCGCTCACCTGGGCGAGGTTCCCCCAGGGCAGCGGAATGCCGTTGCCGCGGTAGACGGCGCGCAGGTAGCCGGGCGGGTAGGCGTCGAAGAAGTGCCAGTAGGGGTAGGGCGAGACCTTGGTCATGCGGCGCATGACGACGGCGGGCGTGAGCTCGAGTTTTGCGCCGGCCTCGACGCGGTGCTGCTCGCGCGTCAGGAAGCGCCGGAAGGGCACCCGGGGTGCGAGCAGCGCGCCGGCGAAGAAGCTGCACTCGAAGTCGCGCCAGGCGTGCAGGACGTCCTGCGGCTCGAGCCCCGCGGCGCCCGAGCCGCCCTCAGGGCTCCCGCCCATCTCCCCGCCGGTGGCGTGCGCGGACTTCAGGCCGTCGCCCCCGTGCAGCACTTTGTGGGCGATGTGCGCGGCGAGGTCGAACTTCAGGCGCGCCGGATCGGCCTGCAACGCGCGGTTCGCGTACACGATGCCGGGAGGCTCGAAGAAGGAGCGCACCATGCTGCGCACCTCGCGGTCCTTGTCGAGCGCCAGCACCGGCTTCCTGTCGAACCAGCGGATCTCGAGCCCGTGGCGCCTGGCGAGGCGCGTGAGATCCTCGACGCCGAGCGGGAAACGCCGCTCGCCGACGTTCTCGGCGGCGCGCTCGAGGTCCGGGAAGTCGTTACGCGACATCTCCTGGTGCGAGCGGATGAGGAGGTGGGCGAACTGCCGGCCGGAGGTGCCCGTCTGTGCCAGCAGCTCCGGGATCGCCGCCTGCAGCAGGTTCCGGGAGAAGAGGAATGCCGGCTCGAAGGGCATGCGGGCGACGGCGCCCGCGCCGCTCACGGCGCCGGGGCCCGGCGCCGGGCCGGGCTCGGCGCTCTCGTCGAGGAAGAAGGCCGGTGCGCGCTGGAACACCGCCGCGAGCAGCTCCAGGAGCGCGGGAGAGGGCTTACGCTTGCCGCTCTCGATCATGCTGAGGTAAGAAACGGAAGGCGCGATCGCGGCGTTACGCTGGATGCAGCGCACCGAGAGCTCTTCGAGCGTGAGCCCGTTGCGCTTGCGCAGCGCGCGCAGCTTCGTGCCGAGGAAGTGGCCGCGGCGCATGAGCTCCGGCATATGTCATCCCGGTCGGTTTGGCTCTTGTGAAATTAACAGTGTGAAGTTTCTATAGTCAAATTCCCCGCGGAGATGGGTATGCTGAACGACATGCAGGGCTCAAGCGCCACGGAGCGGGTCTATTCCCGCGAGCCGACCGGTCCCAAGGTCGAGATCCTGGGGCCGCCGGTCGAGCGCCAGCAAGAGGCGCTGACGCCGCTCGCGCTGCAGTTGCTCGCGAGCCTGCACCGCCGCTTCAACCCGCGGCGCCTCGAGCTCCTCGCTGAGCGCACGCGCCGCCAGGGTGAGTTCGATGCCGGCGCATTGCCGGATTTTCCCGCCGCCACCGCCGCGGTGCGCGCCGGCGACTGGCGCATCGCACCGGTGCCCGCGGACCTTCTCGACCGGCGCGTCGAGATCACCGGTCCCGTCGACCGCAAGATGATCATCAACGCGCTGAACGCGCCGGTGAGCGCCTTCATGGCGGACTTCGAGGATTCGCTCGCGCCCACCTGGGAGAACGTGATCCGCGGCCAGGTGAATCTCGCCGACGCCGTGCGCCGCAGCATCAGCTTCGAGGACGGCGCCACCGGCAAGGTCTACCGGCTGGCCGAGCGCACCGCGACGCTCATCGTGCGCCCGCGCGGCTGGCACCTCCCGGAGAAGCACGTGCGCATCAACGGCGAGGCGGTCTCCGGGGCGCTGTTCGATTTCGCACTGTTCCTCGCCAACAACCACCAGGCGCTCGCCGCGCGCGGCACGGGACCGTATTTCTACCTCCCGAAGATGGAGAGCCATCTCGAGGCGCGCCTGTGGAACGAGGTGTTCCTCGCCGCGCAGGATGCCCTCGGCATGGCGCGCGGCACCATCAAGGCGACGGTGCTCATCGAGACGATCCTCGCGGCCTTCGAGATGGATGAGATCCTCTACGAGCTGCGCGAGCATTCCGCGGGGCTCAACTGCGGCCGCTGGG
>JAGWMP010000180.1 GCA_028871705.1 Gammaproteobacteria bacterium | reverse complement strand
AGCAGGAAGCGCGGCGCGAATGCGCCGAGCTTCATGAACGCCGAGACCGGGGTGTCGAGGTCACCGGTGATGTCGAAGGCCGTTTGCAACTGTCAGCACTCCCGAAAAACCGCACAGACAACAAAAAACCCATCCCGGGGTCATCCGGAGATGGGTTTCTGGTGCCGTTAAATCGCTTGAGTCGCGGGGAAAAAAAGCCAGCCGTCAGCCCACCTCGTTATGAAGTGCGCCACCACCGAAGAGTGCTGACGGGCCGCTGCGACATGTCGGGACGAGTATCGCTGCGGCCGATCCTGGGGGTCAAGGTCGAGGATGGTCGAAGCTCTGAAACAAGAGCTCTACGGCAGGCCGCCCGCCTGATTGGGCATGGACTTATTAGTAATCTTAGGTAAGTTATCTTTGTTTTGTAAATCGACTAATAATAGTATAAATACGAGCCATGGAGCCCATCTCCAATCCGTTCGCGCCTGGCGCAGGCACCCCGCCCCCGGAGCTGGCTGGACGGGATGAACTGCGCAACACGATCCGGGTCGCCGTCGAGCGATGCCGCCGCGGCCTGCCCACCAAGAGCGTATTGATGGTCGGGCTGCGCGGTGTGGGTAAAACCGTCCTCCTGGATCGCATGCGCGACGACGCGGAGCGAACCGGCATTCACACGCTGCGCATCGAGGCGCCCGAAGAACGCTCCCTGCCCGCGTTGCTCGCGCCGCAGTTGCGGCAGGCGTTGCTGCGCCTGTCGCGAAACGAACAGGCAAAGGATCTGGCGAAGCGCGCGCTGCGGGGGCTCGCGGGCTTCGCCAGCGCTCTGAAGGTCAAGTTTCAAGACATCGAGGTGGGGCTGGATTTCGAGCCAGAGCCCGGACTCGCGGACAACGGCGACCTCGAACATGACCTCGCCGCACTCATGGAAGTCGTAGGCGAGGCCGCACGCAAGGCAGGCACGGCACTCATCCTGTTTGTCGATGAACTTCAGTACGTCGATGAGGATGAACTGGCCGCGCTCATCACCGCTCTGCACCGCGCCGCTCAGCGGTCCCTGCCCGTAATGCTCGTCGGTGCCGGTCTGCCTCAGCTGCGGGGCAGGATGGGCCGCGCCAAGTCCTACGCGGAGAGACTGTTCGATTTCCCGGAAATCGGCGCGCTCACGGACACTGAAGCAGAGGTGGCGATTGCCAGACCGATTGAAGCGCAGGGCGTCGCCATAGCCGCTGACGCGCTGGAACGAATAACCCGTGAAACTCACGGCTATCCGTACTTTCTGCAGGAGTGGGGCAAGCATGCCTGGGACACGGCGCGTTCCTCACCGATCGCTCTGGGAGATGTCGAGCTGGCATCGCAATCGGCGGTCGCGGCGCTCGATGAAAGCTTCTTCCGGGTTCGATTCGACCGGCTGACGCCCGGTGAAAAGAAATATTTGCGCGCCATGGCCGAGCTGGGAAGCGGACCACATCGCTCGGGCGACATCGCCAGAATCTTGAAGCGCGAAGTGACCTCGCTCGGGCCGACGCGCAATCAACTAATCTCCAAGGGGATGATCTGGAGTCCGAGTCACGGCGACACGGCATTCACTGTGCCATTATTTGATGAATTCATGCGACGTATCATTCCCGGCTACGAGTGGTTAACCCCATGAGCTTCAAAGAGCTGCTGGAGAGCTGGCGCGAGACCGCCGCCGCCGCGCGCACGGCGCGCACCTTCGCCGTGCATCTGCCGCTCGAGGAGGCGGCCCAGCTCGCGGCGCTCGCCGAGATGTTCCCGGGCCGCACGAGCGAGCAGCTGATCACCGAGCTCCTCGGCGCGGCGCTCAAGGAGCTCGCCGCCGCGATGCCCTACGTTCCCGGCACGCGCGTCATCTCGACCGACGAGCAGGGCGATGCGATCTACGAGGACGTGGGTCCGACGCCGCGCTTCATGCAGCTCGCGCGCGAGCACCGCCGCGGCCTCGAAGCGGGCGGCAAGCGCCGCACCGCCCGGGCGCCGGCGCGGGCGAAGCCCGAGCCGCGCGCCAAGGCGCGCAAGCGCACCGCGCGGCGTCCCGCTGCGCGCTGAGCAGCCGCCGCCATGCCCTCCTTCGATGCGGTCTCCGAGCTCAACGCCCACGAGCTCGCCAACGCCGTCGACCAGGCGAACCGCGAGCTCGCGCAGCGCTTCGACTTCAAGGACACCGGCGCGCGCTTCGAGTTGCAGGAATTCACCGTCACGCTGCACGCGCAAGTCGACTTTCAGCTCAAGCAGATGCTCGAGATCGTGAAGCTGCGCCTCGGCAAACGCGGTATCGATCTCAAGTGCCTCGAGGTCAAGGAGCCGCAGACGACGCTCGCGACCGCGCAGCAGGAGGTGCTGCTGCGCCACGGCATCGACGCGGAGACCGGCAAGACGCTCACCCGGCTCCTCAAGGACTCGAAGCTCAAGGTCCAGGCGAGTCTGCAGGGCGACAAGGTGCGCGTCACCGGCAAGCAGCGCGACGACCTGCAGGCGGCGATCGCGCTGCTGCGCGGCGCGAAGCTCGACCGGCCGCTGCAGTTCAATAACTTCCGGGATTGATCGCGCGGCGGCCGCTCAACGTGCCGTTCGCGGCCCCTCGACCCGCGCGATCGCGCGGCACAGCGCCTCGGTCGCATCGAGCACGCTCGGTCCGAGGCGGCTCAATGCCTGATCCTCGAAGGCGATCAGCCGGTGGTTGCGCACGGCGGACAGCGTCGCGAAGCGCTGCCAGTCGGCGAGCCAAGCGGCGCTCTCGCCGGGGGGACCCGCCGCGACGATGATGTCGGGATCGCGGGCGATGACCGCCTCGATGTCGACCGCCGGGCCCGGCGCCGTGAGATCCGCGAACACGTTGCGCACGCCGCAGAGCGTGAGCGCATCGCTCATCAGCTGCGGCCCCCCGACGGTGTAAATCGGCCGGTTCCAGATCTCGAGCAGCACGCCCGGCGGCCTGCCGGCGCGGGCGGCGCCGCCGTAGGTGTGCTCGAGCGCCGCGAGCCGGGCCTCGATGGCACGCGCCGCGCGCGCGGCCTCGGCCTCCGTGCCGCCGAGCACGCCGAGGCGGCGCAGCGATCCGGCGAGATCGGCGAGGCGCGGGGTGTCCTGCGCGTACACCGGGATGCCGAGGCGCGCGATCTTCTCGCGCTGCGCGGGATTGCCTCCGGAAGGCCAGGCGACCACCACGTCGGGATGGATGCGCACCACGCGCTCGAGATCGATGGCCACCGCATCGCCGATGCGCGGCACGCGCCGCGCCTCCGGCGGCACGTCCGAGTACTCCACCGTCGCGACCACCTCGGCGCCCGCGCCCGCAGCGAACAGCATCTCGGTGGCCCCGGGCGCGAGACTCACGATGCGCAGCGGCGGCGCGCGCACCGTCAGCACCCGGCCGCGGTCGTCGGTGACCGTGCGGGTGGCGGGCGCGGACGGCGCAGCGGCAGCCGGTGCCGCATGGGCGGCGGCCAGCAGGGCGAGCAGCGCGGCAATGGCGTGGCGGGGCAACACGGCGGTGATCCAACCGCGGGCGATCATGACACATCGACCGCCGCGCCTGCCCCGGGGACTTACGCGGCGCGCGTCTCCGCGAGCCCACCCTCGCCGCCGCTCGTCTCGAGCACCCGCGCCACGGCGTGCACCGTGGCGGCGATGCGCACCGCGCTCTGGATGGCCTCGCGCTCGAGCCCGTGCTGGCGCAGCTGCCGCTCGTGCGAGGCGACGCAGCTGCCGCAGCCGTTGATGGCCGAAACCGCGAGCGCGAGCAGCTCGAAGTCCGCCCTGGCGATGCCGGGGCTGCCGAGGGCGTTCATGCGCAGCCGCGCCGGGAGTTTCGCGTACTCCGGGTCCTCGACCAGGTGCAGGAAGCGGTAGTACACGTTGTTCATGCCCATGATCGCCGCCGCCGAGTGCGCGGCGGTGACGTGTGCGGCATCGAGGTGCGTGGCGGCCAGCGCGCCGACATCGCGGGCGAAGGCCGGGTTGCGCGAGGCGAGCGCGGCAGCGAGCGCCACCGCCCAGATCTGCCGCTCGGAGAGGCCCGGCGCACCCGCGGGAGTGAGCACGCTGCCTAAGTTCAGCTGCAGGTCGCGGGCGTAGGCCGGGAGCGACTCGCGGATGGTCTCGAGAGTGCGCATATCAGGCCGCCTTCAGGGTGTCTTCACCCTTCTGCCAGTTGCAGGGGCAGAGCTCGTCCGTCTGCAGCGCATCGAGCACGCGCAGCACTTCCTCGGGATTGCGGCCGACGGAAAGGTCGGTGACATAGACGAAACGGATGACGCCCTCGGGGTCGACGATGTAGGTGGCGCGCTGCGCCACGCCGGCCGCCGGGTCGAGGATGCCGAGCGCGCTCGAGAGCTCGCGCTTCAGGTCCGACAGCATCGGGAACGGCAGATCCCTGAGCTCCGCCCGGTCGCGCCGCCAGGCGAGGTGCACGAACTCGCTGTCGATGCTGACGCCGAGCAGCTGCGCATCGCGCGCGCGGAACTCCCTGTCGAGCTTGCCGAAGGCGGCGATCTCGGTGGGACAGACGAAGGTGAAGTCCTTGGGCCAGAAGAACACCACCCGCCACTTGCCGGGGAAGCTCTCCTGGGTGAAGTCGCGGAAGGCCGTCTGCTGATCGCTCGAGACGACGCCGGTGAGCTGGTAGTCCGGGAAACGCTGGCCGATGCCTGACATGTGGATCTCCTTGAAGAGGGATGGCCCGTGAGGGAGCTGGCGCCATCCTGCGGCACGGACCCTCATCTAGCCAATCGATTGATTGTATAATCTTAATAGATTTCATATATCGAGCAGGCCGCGCCCCCGCGCTGCCCCTCCCCGGAGATCCGATGGCCGCCGACCTGAAGCTGAAGGACCTGCGTTATCTCGTGGCGGTCGCCGACCAGCGCCACTTCGGCCGCGCCGCCGCGCGCTGCTTCGTCAGCCAGCCGACCCTCTCGGCGCAGCTGAAGAAGCTCGAGCAGAGCCTCGGCGTACAGCTCATCGAGCGTGCCCCCAACAACGTGACGCTCACCGAGGCGGGTGAGGAGATCGTGGCGCGCGCGCGGCGCATCATCGAGGCGAGCGAGGAGGTGGTGGCGCTCGCGGCGGGGCGGCGCGACCCGCTCGCCGGGAAGCTGCGTCTCGCGCTGCTGCCCACCATCGGCCCTTACCTGCTGCCGCACGTGACGCGCGCGCTCCGCAAGGCGCTGCCGCGCCTCGAACTGCGCCTCTACGAGCACCAGACGGCGCCGATGCTCGAGAAGCTGCACGCCGGCGACCTCGACCTCGGCATCCTGGCGCTGCCGGTGGAGCTCGCCGGGCTCGAGGTGCGCGAGCTCTACCGCGAGGCCTTCACGGTGGCGCTGCCGGAGCGCCACCCGCTGGCCGCGCGCGCCACGGTGCGCGCCGCCGATCTTCGGGGCGAGACGCTGCTATTGCTCGAGGAAGGGCATTGCCTGCGCGACCAGGCGCTCGAGGTGTGCGGCACCGCCCACGTGAGCGATGCGCAGGACTTTCGCGCCACCAGCCTCGAGACGCTACGTCAAATGGTCGCGGCGGGCGCCGGGGTGACGCTGCTGCCCGAGCTCGCGAGCCGCGGCGCCTACGGCAATGCGCGCGGCGTCGAGGTGCGGCCGTTCGCACGCCCCGCGCCGGTGCGGCACATCGGCGCCGTGTGGCGCAAGACCACGCCGCGGCGCGCGGCCATCGACGCCGTGACCCGCCTCATCGCCGCGCACGCGCACCCGCGGGCACGCTAGCTAGCGCCCGGGCGAGGCCGCCGTGCGCGCCGCACGCGCCAGCGCGATGCCGATGAGCACGATCGCCCCGCCCGCGAGCTGCAGTGGCGCGAGCCGCTCATCGAGCAGCAGCCAGGCGTACACCGCCGCGGCGACCACCTGCAGGTAGAGCGCCACCGCGCCGAGCGTCGCCGGCAGATGCGCGAGGCCGTAGGCGATCAGGCTCTGGCCGAGCGCCTGCGCCGAGAGCGCGCAGCCCCACAGGATCAGCCAGCCGTGACCGGTGTCGGGCAGGATCTTCTCGGTAAGCGCGAACGGCAGGAGCAGCACGCTGAAGATCAGCGTGCTCGTGAACATGACGACCGCCGTGCCGTAGCGGGTGCGCAGCTTCGCCACCGCGAGGAGGTAGGCGGCGTAGAAC
>JAGWMP010000179.1 GCA_028871705.1 Gammaproteobacteria bacterium | reverse complement strand
CCGTAGAGGAAGCTGGTGCAGGCGGTGTTGATGTCGTAGGCCGCCGCCCCCTGCGCGCCGATGCGCGCCTGGATGCCGGAGGCCATGTTCGGCACCTGGTCGTCGTAGCTGCAGCTGCCGAACACGATGAGCTCGATGCCGCTGCCGTCGAGCCCGGCGCAGGCGAGCGCGCGCGCCGCGGCGACGTAGCCGAGCTCGCCGAGCGGCACGTGGGAGATGCGCCGTTCGCGGATCCCGGTGCGGCTGACGATCCACTCGTCGCTCGTCTCGAGGATGCCCGTCAGATCCTGGTTGGTGAGCACCGCGGGGGGCAGGCATTTTCCCCAGCCGGTGATCGCCGCGTAGCTCGCTGGCGCAGTGGCGCTCATGGGCCTCGAAGGATAACAGGGCGTGGCGCGTGGCACGTACAAGTGCCAGCGGTGGCGCGGCGCGCGTGGACTAGGATATGCGCCGGAGGAGACCCGCCATGCCGGACCGCACCGCTTTTCTCGCCCGCCTCATCGGGCTCTATTGTCTCATCGCCGCGCTCGTCATGGCCTTGGAGCGCGATGCGTGGCTCGCCGCCATCACGGCGCTGACGGGCTCTGCGCCCCTGATGCTTCTCCTCGGGCTCATGGTGATCGCCGCCGGGCTCGCGCTGGTGCTCGGCCACAACGTCTGGTCGGGTGGTGCGCTGCCGGTCGCCGTCACCGTGACCGGCTGGCTGACGCTCGCGAAGGGCCTCCTGTTCTGGGTGCTGCCGCCGGCGGCCGTGGTGGATCTCTATCTCACCCGCCTGCACTACGCCGGGCTCTTCTACGTCTACTGCGGTCTGTCGTTCGTGATCGGCCTCTTCCTGACGGCGGCCGGGTTCATGCGCAAGGCGCACGCGCCCTAACGCCGCGGCAGCGCGTCCGGGGCGTAATCGAACGAGTCGAAGTAAAGCCGCTGCGGCGGCAGGCCGTGGCGCGGGAAGCTCGAGCGCAGCGCCTCGATCATCGCCGGGGGCCCGGCCGCGTAGACCTCCAGGGCGCTCAAATCCGGATGGTCGGCGATCACGGCGTCGTGTACCCAGCCGGTCCGGTGGTGCGGGGCTGCGGCGACGCTCGCCTCCGACAGCACGGCGGTGAAGGTGAGCTGCGGATGGCGGCGCGTCCAGCCGAGCACGCGCGCTTCCTCGTAGAGGTCGGCGGCATGCCGCGCGCCCCAGTAGAAATGGATCGTGCGGGTGAGGCCGGTCTCGAGCACGTGGCGCAGCATGGATTTGAGCGGCGCGAACCCGGTGCCGCCCGCGACCATGATCGTAGGTCCCGTGCCGTGCCGGTAGCTGAACTGTCCCATCGGCCCCTCGATGCGCAGCAGCGATCCGGGCGCGAGTGCCGCCGCACCGGCGCCGAACAGGCGCTCCGTGAAGCCGCCGCCGGCCACGCGGCGCACGTGCAGCTCGAGGAGCTCCGCGTCGTGCGGCGGTGAGGCGATGGAGAAGCTGCGGCGCCTGCCTTCCTCCAGGAGCACGTCGAGATACTGTCCCGGATGAAAGCGCAGCCGCTCGACCGCCGGCAGCCGCAGCATCACCTGCAGCACGTCCGGCGCGAGCGGTGTGAGGCGCGCGATGCGGCACGGCAGCGTCTTGATCTCGACGTCGGCGACGCCCGCGATGAGGCGCGCCTCGACCGTGAGGTCCGAGCGTGCGCGCGCCTGGCACAGCAGCAGCTGCCCATCGGCGGCTTCCTCGGCGGTGATCCCCGGCGGACGGCCGTTCGGATAGTCGATCTCGCCGGCCACGAGGCGTGCCCGGCAGGAGCTGCAATGTCCGGACTTGCAGCTGTGCGGGAGATTGAGTCCCGCGGCGAGCGCGGCGTGCAATACCGCTTCCCCCGGCGCCACCTTCAGGGTACGGCCGTGCGGCTCGATTCGTACGCTGTGCTCCTCGTTCGGCACCTGGGCTCCGCTCAGGGCAAGGCCGCCCCGGTGCGTACTAGACTAGCACCCGTGTTCACCAATCCCCCGGCCGGTGAGATCGCGCGCCTGCTGCGCACGGCGCGCACCGTCGCGATCGTCGGCCTCTCGGCGGATCCGGCGCGGCCGAGCCACTCCGTGGCGCGCGGCCTGCAGCGCTTCGGCTACCGCATCATCCCCGTGACGCCCGCCGCGGACTCGATCCTGGGCGAGCGGGCGGTGCCCGCGCTGCGGGAGCTGCCGCGCGTGCTCGGCCCCGGCGAGCGGGTCGACATCGTCGACGTATTCCGCCGTCCCGAGTACGTGGCCGGTATCGTCGCCGAATGCATCGAGCTCGAGCTCCCGGCGCTGTGGCTGCAGGACGGCGTGATCGACGAGGCCGCCGCCGCGCAGGCCCGCGACGCCGGCATCTTCACCGTGATGGACCGCTGCCTGTATCGCGACCGCGCGGCGCTGGCGCCGGGTGTTTGAGCTATCCTCGCAACCGATGCGGGTCGCTTTCACGAAAATGCACGGGGTCGGCAACGACTTCGTGGTGTTCGATACGCCGCCACCCTCCCCGCTGCTCGAGCCCGCGGCACTGCGGGCGCTCGCCGACCGCCGCACCGGCGTCGGCTTCGATCAGGCGCTCGTCCTCGAGGCGCCGCGCCGCCCCGATACCGCGGTCTACTACCGGGTTTTCAATGCCGACGGCGACGAGGTCGAGCAGTGCGGCAACGGCGCGCGCTGCATCGCGGCGCTCCTGCATCGGCGCGGCGCGAGCCGCGGCGGCGCCGTGACGCTCGACAGCCCCGCCGGGCTGGTGGCGGCGCGCATCGCCGCGGACTCGAGCGTCGCGGTCGATATGGGCGTGCCGAATTTCGATCCGCGCTCGCTGCCCTTCGAGGCACCCGCCGAGGCGGACCCTTACCCCCTCGAGGTGGACGGCCGCACGCTCGCCATCGGCGCGGTCTCGCTCGGCAATCCGCATGCGGTGCTCGTGGTCGACTCGGTGGACTCAGCGCCGGTCGCGACGCTCGGACCGGCGATCGAGCGCCATCCGCGTTTTCCGCGCCGGGTGAACGCCGGTTTCCTCGAGATCGTCGATCGCACGCACCTCAGGCTGCGCGTCTACGAGCGCGGCGCCGGTGAAACGCTCGCCTGCGGTACCGGCGCGTGCGCTGCGGCGGCCATCGCCCGCCGCCGGGGTCTCATCGACCGCGAGGTCCGGGTGGAGGTGCGCGGCGGCGAGTTGCGGGTAAACTGGGCGGGGCGCGGGGAGCACATCTGGCTGAGCGGCCCGGCCGAAGTGTCGTTCGAAGGTCACCTCGAGGTCTAGCAGCATGACAAAAAGTGAAGCACGGGGACTCACGCCGGCGGAATCCGAGGAAGACTCGATCGCCGCCTACCTGCAGCGCAATCCCGAGTTCTTCGAGCGCCACCAGGCGGTCCTGGCGCGCCTGAAGCTGCCGCACGCGCGCGGCGGCGCCGCCATCTCCCTCGTCGAGCGCCAGATCGAGGTGCTGCGCGAGAAGCTCGCCGCCCTCGAGGGCAAGCTCGGCGAGCTGGTGCGCACGGCGCGCGCCAATGACGCCATCGCCGACCGGCTGCACCGCTTCACGCGGCGGCTGCTGCGCGCGGTGCCCCGGGCCGAGGCCATCGCGCGCATCGAGGCGGGGTTGCGCGAGGACTTCGATGCGTTCCATTCGGCGCTGATCCTGATCGGCGAGCCCCTCGCGCTCCCGGGCCAGCAGTTCGTGCGCGTCGTCCCGGGCGATGACCCGAACCTCAAGTCCTTCGAGAGCCTGTTCGCGAGCGGCAAGCCGCGTTGCGGCCAGGCGCGCGACTCGCAGCGCGAGTTCCTGTTCGGCCCCGAGGGCCTGGAGATGGGCTCGGTGGCGCTGGTGCCGCTCGGCGAGAAGGGCTCGATCGGCCTCCTGGCGCTCGGCAGCGTCGACCGTGACCGGTTCCATCCGGGAATGAGCACCGAGTTCCTCGCCCGCATGGCGGACCTGATCGCGGATGCACTGACTGCGAGCGCCGCGGCCTGACGGGCCGCGCGCCGCCTTGGCTTTGGCATGAGTCCCGCGGCGCTCGAGTGGCTCGCGCGCTTTCGCCGCTACCTCGCCTCCGAGCGGCGCTTGTCTGCGCACACCGACGTGAGTTACGCGCGCGACCTGGCCGCGCTCGCGAAATTCTGCGACCGGATGGGGATCGGCGACTGGGGTGCGCTCGATGCGCAGCACGTGCGCACCTTCGCCGCCCACTCGCACGCCGGCGGACTTTCCCCGCGCAGCATCCAGCGGCGGCTTTCCGCGGTGCGAAGCTTCTACGAGTTCCTGCTGCGCGAGGCGCCGGCTGAGGCCGCCGCCGGCAAGCGCGCGCGGCGCGGGTCGCTGATTCAGGGCAATCCGGCCCAGGGGGTCCGCGCGCCCAAGGCCCCGCGCCGCCTGCCGCAGACCCTCGACGCCGATCAGATGGCGCGCCTCCTCGAGCTGCCTGCCGGGGGTGGGCTCACGGCCCGCGACCGGGCGCTGATGGAGCTCCTCTACTCCTCGGGCCTGCGGCTCGCGGAGCTCGTCGGGCTCGATCTGCGGGACCTCGATCTGAAGGACCGCACCGTGCGCGTGCTCGGCAAGGGCCGCAAATCGCGCATCGTTCCGGTGGGGCGCCTCGCGCTCGCGGCGCTGCGGGCCTGGCTGAAAGAGCGCGCGGCGCTCGCCGCGCCCGACGAGCTGGCGTTGTTCGTCGCCCGTACGGGCAGGCGCCTCGGACCCCGTGCCATCCAGGCGCGGGTCGACTACTGGGCGCGCCGCCAGGGGCTCGGCATGCACGTGCACCCGCACCTCTTCCGCCATTCCTTCGCCTCGCACCTGCTCGAGTCGGGCGGGGAGCTGCGCGGGGTGCAGGAGCTGCTCGGCCACGCCGACATCTCCACCACCCAGATCTACACCCACCTTGATTTCCAGCACCTGGCCCGCATCTACGACGCTGCACACCCGCGGGCGCGTCGCAAGGCCTGAAGAAGGTCTGAATCCGCCGTCCGCAGGATCCACTCCCCCCTCAGGACCCTATGAGCGATCCAGCAGTCTTCAATCCCCACGGCACCACCATCCTCGGCGTGCGGCGCAACGGCGCCGTGGCGCTCGGCGGCGACGGCCAGGTCACTCTCGGCAGCACCGTCATGAAGGGCAACGCCCGCAAGGTGCGCCGGCTCTTCGGCGACAAGGTGCTCGCCGGGTTCGCCGGCGGCACGGCGGACGCCTTCACGCTCTTCGAGCGCTTCGAGGGCAAGCTCGAGAAGTACGGCAATCTCACCCGCGCGGCGATCGAGCTCGCCAAGGACTGGCGCTCCGACCGGTATCTGAGGCGCCTCGAGGCGCTGTTGCTGGTCGGGGATACCGAGAAGCTCTTCATCATCTCCGGCAACGGCGATGTGATCGAGCCCGATCATGACGTCGCCGCGATCGGCTCGGGCGGCCAGTACGCGCTCGCCGCGGCGCGCGCGCTCCTCGGCGGCTCGGACCTGCCCGCGCGGGCGATCGTCGAGCGCTCGCTCGACATCGCCGCCGACATCTGCATCTACACCAACCGCAGCCTCACCATCGAGGAGCTCAGCGGGCCGCGCGCCGGGGGAGCGAAGTAAAGATGTCCTCCGCACTCACGCCCCGGCAGATCGTCCAGGAGCTCGACAAGCACATCATCGGCCAGGACGCCGCCAAGCGCGCCGTCGCCATCGCGCTGCGCAACCGCTGGCGCCGCATGCAGGTGCCGGAGCCGCTGCGCCAGGAGATCACGCCGAAGAACATCCTCATGATCGGCCCCACCGGCGTCGGCAAGACCGAGATCGCCCGCCGTCTCGCCAAGCTCGCCAACGCGCCGTTCGTCAAGGTCGAGGCCACCAAGTTCACCGAGGTCGGCTACGTCGGCCGCGACGTCGACTCGATCGTCAAGGAGCTGGCCGACGTCGCGGTGAAGATCACCCGCGAGCAAGAGATGGCCAAGGTGCGCGAGCGCGCCCTCGATGCGGCCGAGGAGCGGGTGCTCGATGCGCTGCTGCCGAAGCCGCGCATGATGGGCTTTTCCACCGACGAGCCGGCCGCGGCGCGCGATTCGGAGACGCGGCAGAAATTCCGCAAGATGCTGCGCGAACGCGAGCTCGACGAGCGCGAGATCGAGATCGAGCTGCGCGCCATGCCGATGGGCGTGGAGATCATGGCGCCTCCCG
>JAGWMP010000178.1 GCA_028871705.1 Gammaproteobacteria bacterium | reverse complement strand
ACGGTCATGATCATGACCACGCGCCTGCGCACTCGCATGCCAATATCCGCGCGCCGCAGCGCCACGGCGGGGCTCATCCCCCGGGCTATCAGGTCTTCGAGCTGGTCGCGCCCGGCTACCAGGACCCGCACGAGCTCGCGCACGCCGCCGACATCCGCCGCCGCTTCGCCCATCGCGAGGTCACGACCGGGCAGATCGTCGTTTTCGGTCTCACCGGCGGACTCATTCCCTGTCCCGCCTCGATCACGGTGCTGCTGCTGTGCCTGCAGCTGAAGAAGCTCTCCCTCGGTGCCGCGCTGGTTCTGTGCTTCAGCGTTGGGCTCGCGCTCACCATGGTGGCCGCCGGCGCCGTGGCGGCGCTCGGGGTCCGGCATGCCGCGCGCCGTTTCAGCGGCTTCGGCGAGCTCGCCCGCCGGGCGCCGTATCTCTCCGGCGCCGTGATCCTGCTGGTCGGCCTGTACATCGGCTACCAGGGGCTGCATGCGATTGCGGGCGCAGTGGCGCCGAGAGTAGGGTGATCGGCATGGTTCCCGCGCCCATTCGCCGGCTGACCGTACTGCTCGCTGGCGCCGCCGTCGTGGCGGGCGCGGCTTCCGCGGCGCCCGATGTGCCGGCTGCGGGCGGTGAGGCGGGCGGCCCCGGCACCGCGCTGGTGCTGGAAATCAACGGACCCATCGGACCCGCCACCGCGCGCTACGTCGTGCACGGCATCGAGTCGGCCCGCGAATACGACAGCCGTCTGGTGGTGCTCGAGATGGACACGCCCGGCGGCCTCGACACCTCGATGCGCGACATCATCCGCGCGGTCCTCGCCTCGCCGGTGCCGGTCGTGACCTACGTCGCTCCCCCGGGCGCGCGCGCCGCGAGCGCCGGCACCTACATTCTCTATGCGAGCCACGTCGCGGCCATGGCACCCGCCACCAACCTCGGCGCTGCGACGCCGGTCTCGATCGGCGGCGAGCCGCAGACGCCTGCGGCGCCGATTCCGCCGCCCGCGGACAAGCCCGCCGGCAAGGGCACGGCGGGCGGCGGCGCGGGCGAGGGCGGTACCGCCCCCGGGGTGGTGGGCACGGCGATGGAGCGCAAGGTGGTGAACGACGCCTCCGCCTACATTCGCGGCCTCGCGGAGCTGCGCGGCCGCAACGCCGAATGGGCCGAGCAGGCGGTGCGCGGCGCCGCCAGCCTCACCGCCAGCGCCGCGCTCCAGCAGAAGGTCATCGACCTCACGGCGCGCGACCTGCCGGACCTGCTGACGAGCCTCGACGGCCGCGAGGTGCGCCTCGCGGATCGCACCGTGAAGCTCGCGACCCGCGGCCTCGCGGTGGTGCAGCTCAAGCCCGACTGGCGCACGCGGCTGCTCGCCGTCATCACCAACCCGACCGTCGCCTACGGGCTGATGCTGATCGGGATCTGGGGATTGCTGCTCGAGGGCTACAACCCGGGCGTGATGCTGCCGGGGGTCGTCGGCTCGATCTGTCTGCTCACCGCGCTGTTCGCGTTTCAGATCCTCTCGGTCAACTACGCGGGGCTCGCGCTGGTGGTGCTCGGGGTCGGCATGATCATCGCGGAGTTCTTCTACCCGACCTTCGGCTCGCTCGGTGCCGGCGGACTCATCGCCTTCGTGGTCGGTTCGCTGATTCTCTTCGATTCCGACGTACCCGGCATGCAGGTCGGGCGGCCGCTGATCGCCGCTCTCGCCACCACCGGCGCGGTCGTGGTGGGCGGCATCGTGTATCTGGCGACGCGCGCCATGAGCCGTCCGGTGACCACCGGCGTGTCCGGCATGATCGGCGCGAGCGCCGAGGTGTACGAGGATTTCACCGGCCGGGGCCGGGTGCGTTATGGCGGGGAGCTGTGGAACGCACGCAGCGAGGCGGTGCTGCACGCCGGGCAGATGGCGCGCATCGTGCGGGTGGAAGGTCTAACATTATGGGTGGAGCCGCAATGAGCGGACCCCTGTCGCGGAGAATCGCATGCCGTTCGTGATCGCCCTCGCCGTGCTCATCGTGATCCTGGTGTTCAGCGCCATGAACGTGCTCAATGAATACGAGCGCATGGTGGTGTTCTCGCTCGGGCGCTTCACGGGCATCAAGGGGCCGGGCCTGGTGCTGATCTGGCCCCTGATCCAGCGAACCCGCCGCGTGGACCTGCGCGTCATCGTGCTGAGCGTGCCCAAGCAGGACGTGATCACGCGCGACAACGTCTCGGTGAAGGTCAACGCGGTCGTGTATTTCCGCGTGGTCGACCCGGGCAAGGCCATCATCCAGGTGGCGAACGCCTTCGATGCGACCAGCCAGGTGGCGCAGACGACGCTGCGCTCGGTGGTCGGCCAGCACGAGATGGACGATCTCTTGTCGCAGCGCGACAAGCTGAACGTCGACCTGCAGCGCATCCTCGACCAGAACACCGAAGCCTGGGGCATCAAGGTATCCACCGTCGAGATCAAGGACGTCGACCTCGATGAGACCATGATTCGCGCCATGGCGAAGCAGGCCGAGGCCGAGCGCACGCGGCGCGCCAAGATCATCAACGCCGAGGGCGAGCAACAGGCGGCGCAGAGGCTGGTCGATGCCGCGACCATGCTGGCGGCGCAGCCGAGCGCAATGCAGCTGCGCTACCTGCAGACGCTCGCCGACATCGCGCACGAGCGCACGCAGCTGCTGGTCTTCCCGCTGCCGCTCGATCTCATCAGGCCGCTGCTCGGCAAGGACTGATTCCCAGGTGGTCCGTGGCCGCGGCCCGTCCGGGCCGCGCCCGCGTGTCCGCCGCCTTCCGATCCTGCAAGGAGTGACGCCATGCTTTCCCGCGTTGGACCCGGTGTGATCGCCGTGCTGGCGGCGGCCGTCGTCTGCTATGCGCCGCGCGCACCCGCCGGCAGCACGCCGCACGCGCAGATCGCGCCCTGGGGTCTGGACCTGACGGCGCGCGACCCGGGCGTCAGGCCGGGCGACGACTTCTATCGCTACGCCGACGGGCACTGGGACGACACCCACCACATCCCGCCCGACCGCGCCCGCTGGGGCTCGTTCGAGGAGCTCGAGGAGCTCTCCGAGCAGCGCGTCCGCACCATCATCGAAGGGCTGCCGGCGCAGGCCCCCGCGGGCAGCATCGACCAGAAGATCGGCGACTACTACCGCGCCTATCTCGATACCGAGGCAATCGAGCGAGCGGGACTCACGCCGGCGCGGGCGGGCATGGATGCGATCGCCGCCGCGCAGACCCCGGCCGACATCGCCGCTCTCATGGGGCGGCCGGATCTCGGGCTCGAGGCGCCGCTGCGGGTGTTCATGACCACCGACCAGAAGAATCCCGACCGCTACATCGTCGCGATCACGCAAAGCGGTCTCGGCATGCCCGAGCGCGATTACTACCTCAAGGACGACGCCGTCTATGCCGGCCTGCGCGACAAGTACCGCGCCCACATCGCCCGCATGCTGGCGCTGGCCGGCGATAACGACGCCGCCGCCGCGGCGCAGTCGATCCTCGACCTCGAGACCAGCATCGCCAGGGTCCACTGGCCGGCCGCCAGGCGCCGCGACCGCGACCTGACCTACAACCTGCGCACGCGCGCCGAGCTCGACCAGCTGACTCCAGGACTGCCGTGGGGCGCGTGGCTGAGCGCCGGCGGGCTCGATGAGCAGAAGGAGTTCGTGGTGCGCGAGCTCGATGCGGTGCAGTCGCTCGGGGCGCTCCTCACCAGCGTTCCGGTGCAGCGCTGGCGCGCGTACCTGCGCTACCACTACCTCGCGACCACCGCCGATGTGCTGCCGAAGGCCTTCGACGATGAGGCCTTCGACTTCTACGGGCGCGCGCTCCACGGCCAGGAGCAGCAGCTCGACCGCTGGAAACGCGCGGTGCGCGCCATCGACCGCGACCTCGGCGAGGCGGTCGGCGAGCTGTACGTGCAGCGCTACTTCCCGCCTTCCTCCAGGGAGAAGATGCTGAAGCTGGTCGAGAACCTGCGCGCCACCTACGCCGAGCGTATCGCGGGACTCGAGTGGATGACGCCGGCGACCCGCAAGGTGGCGCTCGAGAAGCTCGCCGCCTTCCATCCGAAGATCGGCTATCCGGACCAGTGGCGCGACTACTCGGACCTGAGCGTCATCAAGGGCGATGCCTTCGGCAACGCCACCCGCGCCGCGGTCTTCGACTGGCAGCGGCGCGTCAAGCGCATGGGCAGCCCCACGGACCGCGGCGAGTGGGGCATGACGCCCCAGACCATCAACGCCTACTACAACCCCACCTTCAACGAAGTGGTGTTCCCGGCGGCGATTCTGCAGCCGCCGTTCTTCGATCCCAACGCGGATGAGGCCGTCAACTACGGCGGCATCGGCGGCGTGATCGGCCACGAGATGGGCCACGGCTTCGACGACCAGGGCGCGAAGTCCGACGCCCACGGGGTGCTGCATACCTGGTGGCAGCCCGAGGATACCCAAGCCTTCAAGGGACGGGTGGACCGGCTCGCCGCGCAGTACGACGGCTACGCCGTGCTGCCCGGGCTCAACGTCAACGGGCGGCTCACGCTCGGGGAGAACATCGGCGACCTCGGCGGGCTGTCGGTCGCCTACGAGGCCTATCACCGCGCGCTCGACGGCAAGGCGGCGCCGGTGCGCGACGGGCTCACGGGGGATCAGCGCTACTTCCTCGCCTGGGCGCAGGTATGGCGCGGCCTGACGCGCGACGAGCAGCTGCGCAGCCAGGTGACGAGCAACCCGCACAGCCCCAACCACTGGCGCGTCAACGGCGTGGTGCGCAACGTCGATGCCTGGTACCAGGCCTTCGACGTCAAGCCCGGCGACAAGCTGTACCTGCCGCCCGGGGAGCGCGTACACATCTGGTGAGCCCGCCGCGCGCCGCTTCGGGGTTGCCGGTCGAGGCGGCGCTGCCGGCTCTCGCGGCGGCGCTCGCCACGCACGGTGCCGCCGTGCTCGAGGCACCGCCGGGTGCCGGCAAGAGCACGGTGGTACCGCTCGCGCTGCTCGATGAGCCCTGGGTGCGCGGCGGGCGGCTGATCCTGCTCGAGCCGCGGCGGCTGGCAACGCGCGCCGTCGCCACTCGCCTGGCGCAGTCGCTCGGCGAGCGCGTCGGGGAAACCGTCGGCTACCGCATGCGCCTCGACACGCGGGTGTCGCGCGCCACGCGCCTCGAGGTCGTCACCGAGGGCGTGCTGACGCGCATGCTGCAGGAGGATCCCGCGCTCGAAGGCGTCGCGGGCCTGCTGTTCGATGAGTTCCACGAACGCAGCCTGCAGGCGGACCTGGGATTGGCGCTTGCGCTCGATGCGCGCGCGCAGCTCACGCCGGCGCTCAGGATCCTGGTGATGTCGGCGACGCTCGACGGTGCCGCGGTGGCCCGCCTGCTCGGCCACGCACCGGTCGTGAGCGTGCCGGGCCGGCTCTATCCCGTGACGACGCATTACCTGGGCCGCGGCCTGCCGCTGCTGCCGGGGGGCGCCGCACGCGGCGCCGAAACCCCGGAGCAGGGCATCGCGCGGCTGGTGCGGCGCGCGCTGCGCGAGGAGGAGGGCGACGTGCTGGTGTTCCTGCCGGGAGCGCGCGAGATCCGCCGTGTCGAGGGACTGCTCGCGGCGGAGGCGCCCGGGAGCGGCGTGCGCGTGCTGCCGCTCTACGGCGATCTGAGCGGCGAGCAGCAGGACGCGGCGCTCGCTCCCGCGCCCGCCGGCACGCGCAAGGTGGTGCTCGCCACCAACATAGCCGAGACCAGTCTCACGATCCCGGGGGTGCGCGTGGTGGTGGATTCGGGACTCGCGCGCCGCGCGCGCTTCGATCCGGTCACCGGCATGAGCGCGCTCGTGACGCAGCGCATCTCGCGCGCTTCGGCCGAGCAGCGCCAGGGCCGCGCCGGGCGGCTTGCGCCCGGCGTCTGCTACCGCGCCTGGAGCGAAGGCGCGCAGCCAAGTCTCGCGCCGTTCACGCCGCCGGAGATCGTCGAGACCGATCTCACGCCACTCGCGCTCGAGCTCGCCAGCTGGGGCGCGCGCGAGGCGGGCACGCTCGCCTGGCTGGATGTCCCGCCCGCCGCGCTGCTGGCGAGCGCCGCGGATCTGCTCGAGCGTCTCGGGGCACTCGATGGCGCGCGGCGCATCACGCCGCACGGCCGCGAGATGGTGCGCCTCGGCGTGCATCCGCGCCTCGCGCATCTGCTGCTGCGCGCGCGCGCCATGGGTCTCACGCCGCTCGGGGCGCGCCTCGCCGCGCTCCTCTCCGAGCGC
>JAGWMP010000177.1 GCA_028871705.1 Gammaproteobacteria bacterium | reverse complement strand
CGGGGTGATGCTGGTGATCACCGCGGTCGCGATGGTGCTCAATGGTCCGCTGCGGCACTTCGGCCGCCGCCTTGGCGCCTCGCAGGAGCGCCCCCTGCGCTGGCAGCTCCTGCTCACGGTCGCCACCGGCGTGCTGATCGGGGTGACCATCGCGCTCACCTCCGTCGGCGCCGGCGCGCTCGGCACGGTGGCGCTCGCCTGGCTCTACCCGCGGCGGCTGCCGCCCGACCGGCTGGTGGCGACCGACATCGCGCATGCGCTGCCGGTCACGGTGATCGCCGGCATCGGCCATGCTGCGCTCGGGCACGTGAATCTGCCGGTGCTGGCATACCTGCTCATCGGCTCCATCCCGGGAATCCTCCTCGCCTCGCGCATCGTCATCCGTCTGCCGCAGGTGATCACGCGCACCCTGATCGCCGTGATGCTGCTGCTCGCCGCGGGCCGTATCCTGCCGGCAAGCTTCGGCCTGTGACCGACACCGGCGCTGGCGCAGCCACCGGCACCGCCGCCGCCGCGGGCGCCGCGCCCCGCGAGCGCTGGTACGTGCTGGGCGTGATGACGCTGGTCTACGCGCTCAACATCGCCGACCGCTTCTCGATCACGACGCTCATCGAGCCGATCCGCACCGAGCTCGCGCTCTCCGACAAGGGAATCGCGTTCCTCACCGGCACGGCGCTGGTCTTCTTCTACGTGACGGCCGGGATTCCGATCGCCGCGCTCGCCGATCGCCTCAACCGGCGCAACATCCTCGCGGTTTCGCTGTTCGTCTGGTCGGGGGTGACGGCGCTGTGCGGCCTGACACGCAGCTACGGGCAGCTGCTGCTCGCGCGCATCGCGGTCGGCGTGGGCGAGGCGGGCGGCACGCCGCCCTCGACCTCGATCGTGGCCGACAACTTCGCCCCGCAGCGCCGCCCGATGGCGCTCACGATCTACGCGCTCGGTGCCTGCCTCGGCGCATGGCTCGGCACCTCGGTGGCGGGCCGGGCGGCGGATGTCGGCGGCTGGCGGCTCGCCTTCATGGTGTTGGGGCTCCCCGGGGTCGCGGTGGCGCTGCTGGTCTACCTCACGGTGCGCGAGCCGCGGCGCGGGCAGCTCGACCCGGGGGCAGAGGGTGCGCCGGTGGCGCCTTTCACGCTGGCCGCAACGCTGACGCAAATCCTCGTCACGCTGCGCTTCATGCGCCACCAGCGCGCGGCGATTCACCTGGTGGTCGGGGGCTCGGTGGCGACGCTCTGGAGCTGGGGCCTCATGTACTGGACGCCGGCGTTTCTCGAGCGCTCGCACCGCCTCACGGTGGGTGAGGCCGGCGGGCTCCTCGGGCCGATGCACCTCGTGGCCGGCACCGCCGGGACGCTCGCCGCCGCCGCGCTGATGGCCGTGCCGGCCGCACGCGATGCGCGCTTCGTGACGCGCCTCCTCGCCCTCGCGGCGGTGCTGACCACGGTGCCGTCCTTCTTCGCCTACGAGGCCGCCTCGCTCCCGGCGGCGACGGTCTGGTTATGGCTCTTCGTGCCCGGCGTGTATTTCTACATCGGACCCGTTCTCGGGCTGCTCGCCAACGTGATGCCGCCCGGCATGCGCGCCACGGCGTGCGCGATTCTGCTCTTCACCGCCAACGTCGCGAATCTCTTCATCGCGCCGCAGCTCTACGTCGGACCCCTGAGCGACTGGTTCGCCGCCTCGTTCAACGCCGGTCCCGAGTCGCTGCGCTGGGCGCTGCTCGTGCTCGCGCCGACGGGACTGTGGGCGGCCTGGCACCTGTGGCGCGCCGGCGCCACGATCCGCGAGGACGAGGCGCGCGCCGCGCTTTAGGGCTTATGGTGCTGCGGGTAGAGGCCGTGCACCCGGCCGAAGAGTCGCGTGAGTCCGAAGAGCGCATCGATCATGGGCGTCGCCACCCCGACCCGCCCGCCGATCTCGTGCACCGCGCCGACGAGTGCATCGAGCTCGAGCATGCGGCTCGCCTCGACGTCCTGGAGCATCGAGGTCTTGAACACCCCGAGCTTGCGCGTCACGGCCTGGCGGTCGTCGGCCGATTCGCCCACCTCGCAGCCGATGCGCGCGCCGACCGCCGCGGCCTCGCGCATCGCGGCGGCGCAGAAGCCGCGCACCAGCTCATCGTCCAGCACCCGGTCGGTCGTGGCGCCGGTGAGCGCCGAGACCGGATTCATGGTCATGTTGCCCCAGAGCTTGTACCAGACGTCGTAGCGGATGCGCGGCGAGCAGGTGACTTCGAACCCGGCGCGCGCGAAGAGCTCCCCGAGGCGCGTCACGCGCGCCGAATCGCCCCCGCCGGGCTCGCCGATGATGAGGCCGCGGCCCATGCGATGGCTCGTCACCCCGGGCTCGGATACCGAGGCGCTCGCATGCACCACGCACCCCACCACGCGGCTCGCCGGGAGCGCCGCCGCGATGGCCCCGCCGGGGTCGACGCTCTCGAGCGGCCGTGCGGCGAGCGCCGGCGTGCCGGCGCCGAACCACCACGGCACGCCGTTCATGGCCGGCAGCACGAGCGTGTCGGAGGAGAAGAGGGGCGCGAGCGTCGGCGCGAGCGCGGGGAGCGAGTGCGCCTTGAGCGCGAGGATCACGAGGTCGCAGGTGCCGAGCTCACGCGGATCGTCGGCGGCGGCCGCCGCCGGCGCCGCGAGCAGCTTGCCGTCCTGGTGCAGCCGCCAGCCGTGATCGCGCAGCGCCACGAGCGTCGTGCCGCGCGCCAGCGCGGCGACGGCGTTGCCCGGATCGAGCGCGAGACGCGTGCCGAGAAAGCCGCCGATGGCCCCGGCGCCGACGACGCAGATTTTCACGGGGCAGCGCTCTCGCGCCCTTAGCCCATGTGCAGGCCGCCGTTGAGCGAGAAGTCGGCGCCGGTGGCGAAGGCCGACTCATCGCCCGCGAGCCAGGCGACGATCGAGGCGATTTCCTCCGGGGTGCCGAGCCGCTTGACCGGGATCCCGGCCACGATCTTCTCGAGGCGCTCGGGCTTGATGGCCTTCACCATGTCGGTGCCGATGTAGCCCGGCGAGACGGTGTTGACCGTGACGCCGCGTCCGGCCACTTCCTGCGCGAGCGCCATGGTGAAGCCGTGAATACCGGCCTTGGCGGTCGAGTAGTTGGTCTGGCCGAACTGGCCGCGCTGGCCGTTGACGGAGGAGATGTTGACGATGCGGCCCCAGCCGCGCTCGAGCATGCCGTCGATGACCTGCTTGGTGACGTGGAAGAGCGAGTTGAGGTTGGTCTCGATCACCTGGCGCCACATATCGAGCGTCATCTTCTGGAACACACCGTCGCGGGTGATGCCGGCGTTGTTGACGAGGATGTCGATGTCACCGACTTCGGCGCGCGCTACCTCGAAGGCGCGCCTGGTGGAATCCCAGTCCGAGACGTTGCCTTCGGAGGCGTGGATGTCGAGTCCCTCGGCGCGCATCTCGCCGAGCCAGCGATCCTTGCGCTGCGAGCCGGGGCCGCAGCCGGCGATCACCGTGTAGCCCTCTTTGGCGAGACGCCGGCAGATCGAGGTGCCGATACCGCCCATGCCGCCGGTCACGTACGCAATACGCTTTTTCTGGGTGCTCATGGCCTGTCCCATCGGTTCCGTTCGTCAGGCTCTGACTTTGAGCAATATTACTACGCCGATTTGCGGTGGGCGTCCATCCGCGCCCGCCACACCGGCGCTCAGCCGCGTACGTATTGTCCGGGGGCATCCTCGAGCGGTGTGCCGTCGGGTGCGGCGGACGGCAGCATGCGTGCCGGCAGGTGTTTCGCCGCGGAGTGCCCGGCGAGCCACTTCTCCCACGCCGGCCACCAGGAGCCGTCGTGCTGATGCGCGCGCTGGTGCCATTCCTCGGGCGTCAGCGTCGTCGTCGCATCTGCCCAGGTGAGGAGCCGATGCCGGCGCCGCGGATGCACCGGGCCGCTCACGATGCCGGCGTTGTGTCCGCCGCTCGTCAGCAGGAACGAATAGTCGGCGCTCCTCGTCAGGCGGCGCAGCTTGTAGACCGAGTGCCAGGGCGCCACGTGATCGGTCTCGGTGCCCACCACGAACATCGGGACGTGGATCTTTTTCAGATCCACCTGCTCGGCGCCCAGGGTGAAGTCGCCGGTGGCGAGCTCGTTCTTGAGATACAGCCGCTCGAGGTACTCACTGTGCATGCGGCACGGCATGCGCGTGCCGTCGGCATTCCAGGCCATGAGGTCGTTGACCTTGGGGCGCTCGCCGCGCACGTACTGCTCGACCGCCGGGCCCCACATGAGATCGCGCGAGCGCAGCAGCGCGAATGCCCCGCCCATGCGCTCGCTCTCGAGCACCCCGGTCTTGCTCATCATGGCCTCGAGCATCGAGATCTGGCTCGGCGTGATGAACACCGCGAGCTCGCCCGGCTCGCTGAAGTCGGCCTGGGCGGCGAACAGCGACACGCTCGCGAGCGAGTGGTCGCGCCGCGCGGCCAGCAGCGCCGCCGCGATCGTGAGCAGCGTGCCGCCGATGCAGTAGCCGACGGCGTGCACCTTGTGGTCCGGGACGACGCGGCGTACCTGAGCGAGCGCGTCGAGAAAGCCGAGCTGCACGTAGTCCTCGAGGCCGAGGTCGCGGTCGGCGGCGTCGGGGTTCTTCCACGAAATCATGAAGACCGTGTGCCCCTTCTCGACGAGGTAGCGCACCAGGGAATTCTGCGGCGACAGATCGAGGATGTAGTACTTCATGATCCACGCCGGCGTGATGAGGACCGGCTCGGCGTAGACGCCCGGGGTCTGCGGTGAGTACTGCAGCAGCTCGATGAGGCGGTTGCGGTAGACGACCTTGCCGGGCGTGACCGCGACGTCCTTGCCCACCTTGAACTGCTCGGCCGCGGGGGTGCGGCCGCGGCCGCCGCGCAGGCGCTCGACGTCCTCGACCCAGTGCTTGAAGCCGCGGATCAGGTTCTGGCCCGACTCGGCCACGGTCTTCTTGAGGAGCTCGGGGTTGGTATGCAGGAAATTCGCCGGGGACGCCGCATCGATCAGCAGCCGTCCGGCAAAGCTCGCGCGTGACAGGCCGTGATCGGTGCTGCCCGGGTGCGTGAGGGCCTGGTGCCACCAGCTCGCCCAGTTGTTGTAGGCGCGGGCGTAGACGTTGAAGGGCCACACGTTCCAGGCGGGATCGCCGAAGCCCTTGTCCTCGTGCCCGGGTGCGAGCGGCTCGCCAGAGGCGGCGCGCGTCGCGAATTGCCAGCTGTCGAGCATCTTCTCGTAGGCGCTGCGCGCGAGGTCGGCCTGACGGGGAGGGTGAGTGGCGACGTTCAGATACCACTCCCACCAGGCGCGCGCGTAATCGTCCGGGGCCAGGCCGCCGGTCAGGGCGGCGAGCTGGGCGCGGAGGCTGCGCGCGACCTCGGCCTTCGCATCGGCACCCGGGGCGCCTGAGGGCGCGTCGGTGTTCTTCTTCGTATGGGCGATCAAGGCGGACTCCATAACAACGCGCCCGGGGGTGTCACCACCCCCGGGTGCGGGATACCGCCAAGATATCAGGCCGCCTTGCGGACCGGCACTGCCTTGGCCGCCATCTCGCTGCCGAGCTGGCTGAACTTCGACTGGATCTCGGTCGCGACGGTCGAGAACTCCTGCATGCGCTCGCGCATCTTCTCGACGAGCTGGCTGTGGAGCTCGTTCTGCTTGCTCATGAGCTCGGTCGCGTCCTTCGCCACGAAACCGGCGTGTACGCGGGCCAGGCTCGACTCGAGGACGTCACCGGCGAACTGGTACTGCAGGCGGGCGAGACGCTCGAAAGTCTTGAAGCCTTCCTGCTGGGCCTTGAGGACCGGCGCGAAAGCATCGCGGGTGGCATTGATCAGGGTGCTGGGGTCGAAGGTCGTCATGTTCGTGCTCCTGTATGGGGTCTCCATGGAGGAGCATTATCCATATTTTTGTATGCAGTGCAAGAAGAATCTTCTCGAGATCCGTCAGCACTTGTACTTATGATGTAACGCGCTGAATTCTAAGTATATTCAGAAAATTAACCATTCCAAATAGACCCGCTGTTATTTTGCACCGCACCCAATAAGACTGCTAGATGCGCAGCCCGGCGTCCACCTCGAGGCAGCGGCCCGTGAAGAGCTCGTTCTCGAAGATGAACCCGACCGCATGTGCGATCTCCTCGGGCTCGCCCAGACGGCCGAGCGGAATCGGGGCGGTCATGCGGGCGAGGGCCTCGGGCTTCATGCCCTCGACCATGGGCGTGCGCACGAAGCCGGGCGCCACCGCGCCCACGCGAATCCGCGAGCGGGCGAGCTCTTTCGCCCACACGACCGTCATCGCCATCACGCCCGCCTTGGCGGCGCTGTAGTTGGTCTGGCCCGCATTCCCCGCGCGGCAGATGCTCGAGATGTTGACGATCACGCCGCCGTGCCCGAGCGCGACCATGCGCTCGGCCG
>JAGWMP010000176.1 GCA_028871705.1 Gammaproteobacteria bacterium | reverse complement strand
TCGAGCGCGGGGAGCTCGTGCGCCTGCTGCCGCGCTGGACCTCGCCGCCGATTCCGGTGTTCGCGATCTACCCGAGCCGCAAGTTCCTGCCTTCCCGCGTCAGCGCCTTTCTCGATGCGCTGGCCGCGTGGAAGACGCCCTTGTGGGTGCGGGAATAGAGCAGCGCGCTCAGCTCGCCGAAGTCGCAGCACCCGCCGGCGCGGCGCGCACGTGCCGGGCGTGCAGCGTCATGAAGATCAGCGCCCAGCCGCCGAATATCATGTCGACGCCGACCAGCAGGCCGAGCGCCCAAAATGCCGCCGCGGGGAGGAACATCAGCAGCAGCACCCCGAAGAGGATGTCGAGAATGCCGCTGGCGAGCATCCAGCCCCACCGGCCCGAGAGCGCCCGGCGGTGATCGAGCGCGTAGAGGATGGTGAAGGTCCCGTCGACGAGCAGGAATGCGATCAGCACGGCGATCAGCGACACCGTTCCCTGTACCGGCCACCAGAGCAGCAACACGCCTGCGGCGACCGTCACCAGCGCCGAGAGCAGCGACCAGGTGAAACCCGGCACGCGCCCGATGCGCAGCGTCGCGACCAGTGCGACGCAGCCGCTCACCAGCAGCAGTGAGCCGAAGAAGAGCGTCGCCGCGACCGAGGCGAGGACCGGCACCAGGATCGCGACGGTACCGAGGATCAGGAGCGTGATGCCCTCGACGAGGAACAGTATCCAGTGAGCGCTCAGCGCGGCGGCGCTCGGATAGGGCGCGCGCGCCTGAAGAGTGGGAGTTGACATAGAAGTGGGTTCCTTGGGTTGCGCTGCCATGCCGCAACGATCGTACGGCGCGGCGCGCTCCGGTCCATTGCACCTTGGTGTACGTGCGGACTGGCGACACCTTTGTCCAACTGTAACCGCGTGCTGCCGCGGTTACTGTCGCCTCACTGGCCAGCCACGCTGGCCATCACAGAGGTGCGAAAGGGAGCAATCATGAGACTCAACAGCAAGCTGGCGGCGGCGATGGCGGTGCTCGCGGCGCTGGGCGGCGTAGCCGCGTACGCCCAGGAGAAGTACACGCTCATATCGCCCGGCGGAATCGCCTTCTCCGACTTCAAGGGGTACGAGGACTGGGCGATGGTTTCCTCCGCGCGCACCGACGAGGTGCTCAAGGTCATCGTCGGCAACCCGGCGATGATCAAGGCGTTCAAGGCAGGCGTCCCGGGCGACGGGCGGGCTTTCCCCGAAGGCTCGAGGATCGTGAAGCTGCAGTGGAAGCCTAAAAAGAGCGCCGAGGCGCAGTTTCCCGTGGACGTGCCGGACGTATTCACGCAGGCCTTCGTCATGGAAAAAGACAGCAAGCGCTTCCCCAAGAGCGGCGGCTGGGGGTATGCGGTGTTCAACTACGATGCGGCGACCAACAAGTTCACCGCGGATGCATCGAGTCCCGCGGACTGCGGCTTCGCCTGCCATACGGTCGTGAAGGCGAAGGACTACATCTTCCACCCGTACGAGAAGCGCTGAGGCGCACGCGGCGACCTGCCGCGCTGCAGCCCCTGGACGCGAGCCCGCGTCCAGGGGCCGCGGCCGGTTTGTTCAGCGTTGCTGGTGTTCGAGCGAGCGCTCTTCGCTCAAGGTGCAAAGCGCTTCGGGCACGGCCTCGAGCCGCTCTCGGCCGATCGGTTGACCACTCACGTCCGAGACGCCATAGGTGCCTTCTTCGAGCTTCTGCAGGGCACGATCCACGCGTCCCAGACGTTCGATGCTGCGGCCGACGAGGTCGTCACCGCGCTCCAGGGCGTCGAGCTGCTGCGCATCCTCCTCCGCCTCCAGAGCGCCATCCGTGCGCTGTGTCCTCACTTCGGCTTCCTCGGATTCGGCCGCCGCGGTGGCCGCGACCAGCGTCGCGCGCAAGCGCAGCAGCTCGAGACGCTGCCTCTCGAGGAAGGCGCCATCCAGCTTAGGGTTCACGGTCTTGCTCACAGTTTGCCGACGTCCAGCACCGCCTGTGCGAAGGCCTGGGGTGCTTCCTGCGGCAGATTGTGCCCGATCCCGCCGCTGATGTTCCGGTGTGCATACTTGCCGGTGAACTTGCCGGCATAGGCGCCCGGCTGGGGATGCGGCGCCCCGTTGGCGTCGCCTTCCATCGTGATGGTCGGCACGCTGGTCGTGGGGAAGGCCGCCAGACGCTTCTCGAGCTCGTCATAGCGCGCTTCGCCCTGGGCGAGTCCGAGCCGCCAGCGGTAGTTCTGGATCACGAGCTCGACGTGATCGGGGTTGTCGAGGGCTTGCGCGGAGCGAGCGAAGGTGGCCTCGTCAAAATTCCATTTCGGGGAGGCGAGCTTCCAGATGAGCCTCGCGAAGTCGCGCCGGTACTTGTCGTAACCCAGGCGGCCGCGCTCGGTCGCGAAGTAGTACTGGTACCACCACTGCAGCTCCGCGGCCGGGGGAAGTGGCGCCTTGCCGGACTCCTGACTGCCGATCAGGTAGCCACTCACCGAAACCAACGCCTTGCAGCGCTGCGGCCACAGGACCGCCACGACGTCCGCGCTGCGGCCACCCCAGTCGAATCCGGCGAGGGTCGCGCTCTGGATCTTCAGGGCATCCATGAGGTCGACGACGTCGGTTGCGAGCGCCGCCGGTTGGGCGTTGCGGGCGGTCGAGCTCGAGAGAAAGCGCGTGGGCCCGTAGCCGCGCACGTACGGCGCGATAACCCGGCAGCCCGCCGCCGCCAGAATCGGCGTGACATCGACGAAGCTGTAGATGTCGTAGGGCCAGCCGTGCAGGAGGATGACCGGAGGGCCGTCGGCGGGACCGGCGTCCACGTAGCTGACGCTGAGGGGACCCGCGTTCACCTGCTTGAGGGGCGGAAACGAATACGAGGTTGCCGCGGCCTTCGGCCCGGCGACCGCGGCCCCCGTGCCGGCGGCTTCGAGCAGCGAGGCGGCGAGCGTCATCGCGCCGCCGACGAAGCGGCGGCGATCGAGGCTATACGACATGGCTTGCTTCCGTAGCGGGTGGAGTAAGACAGATCGGACACGGGCCGATCACAGCAGAAGGAAGCCGCGATGCCGATAGGACATTGGTATCGGCGCGAGGATGCGGATCCGCGCTAATATGCGGCGATGCTTTCCTTCGATCTGACTCCTCCTTCCGCGCAACAACGCGCCGCAATCGAAGCGACGCTGAGCGCCGATGAACGGCATGTGTTGCTCGCCCATGGCACGGAAGCGCCGTTCTGCGGCGTGTTTCTCGACAACCACCGGGACGGTACCTACACCTGCCGGTTCTGCGGCTTGCCGCTGTTCCGCTCGAGCGCCAAGTTCGACTCCGGTACCGGGTGGCCGAGTTTTTTCCAGCCGTTCGACGCGCGGCACATCCGGCGGGTGCGCGATACGAGCTACGGCATGACGCGAGTGGAGGAAGTCTGCGCTCGCTGCGGCAGCCACCTCGGCCACGTGTTTCCCGACGGACCGCCGCCGACCGGCGAGCGTCACTGCCTCAACTCCGTGTCGCTGCAGTTCGCGGAGCAGGGCGAGGCCCTGCCCGATGTCCTGGGGCGCGGGCCGCCCGAAGGACAGGTACTCCCTTAAGAGGACTCGGCGGGCGGATCGCCGGCCGCTGTGGCGATACCTTCGTGCACTGGCTCCGGCGATGACGCCTGTGTTCGGATAAAGCACCCATGAAGATGTCAGCTTTCCTGTTCGGCCTGGCCGTCGCGTGCACGAGCGCGCTCGCGCACGGCCAGGTAAAGAACGTGGTCCTGGTCCACGGTGCCTTCGCCGACGGTTCCGGCTGGAAAGCGGTGACCGGGATCCTAGAGCGTGGCGGTTATTCCGTGTACGTCGTCCAGGAACCGCTCACCTCCTTCGAGGCCGATGTGGCGGCGACCCGCGCGGTGCTCGATCGGTCCGGGCCGTGCGTGCTCGTGGGCCACAGCTGGGCGGGGATGATCATCACCGAGTTGGGCGCTCACCCCTCGGTCAGAAGTCTGGTTTATGTCGACGCCTTCGAGCCGCAGCTCGGCGAGACGGCGGGCGGACTGCAGAGCAAATTCCCGCCGGCGGGGGGTCAGAGTGTCGTGCCGTACGGCGCGGGATTCGTTTACGTCAAGCCCGAGGCCTTTGCCGCGGACTTCGCCGGCGGTGCGCCGGCCGGCGTCGCGCACTTCATGTCGATCTCGCAGCAGCCGATTGCGACGGCGTCCTTCGACGCCAGGGTGAGCGTCGCCGGCTGGTTGCAAAAGCCGAGCTACGCGACGGTGGGAACGAACGATCGCCAGATCAATCCCGAGTTGCTGCGATTCATGGCGAAGCGGGCCGGATCCACGACCATCGAGCTGCCCGCCAGCCACGTGATCTTCCTGACACATCCCAAAGAGGTCGCCGCGCTCATCGAGAAGGCCGCGAAGGCGGCCCGGTAGCAGGACGTTGCGGCCGAGCCGGCTCAGCGCGGGAGACTCAGGGTGAACTCGGCGCCTTCCCCGGGGCGCCCCAGCGCGCAGATGCGTCCGCCGTGGCGCTCGATCACGTCGCGCACGATCGCAAGACCGAGGCCGGTGCCCTCGAAGCGCGCGACATCCCGCGCGCGCTCGAAGGAAGCGAACAGGCGCTCAAGATCCTGCATGTCGAATCCGACCCCGTTGTCGCGTACACAGTAGGTACAGGTGGTCGCATCGCTGTGACCCTCGATCTCGATTTTCGCGCGCGTGCGATCCCGGGTGAACTTGAAGGCATTGCCGATCAGGTTGGCGAACACCTGCCGCAGCAGCGTCGGGTCGGCGTGGGCGTCCGGCAACGCGCCGATGCGCACCGTCATCGGGCGGTCGGGTTGGGTGGACTTGAGCTCGTCGACGATCGTGTGGACCAGCGCGGCGACCGCGACGCTCTCCCGGGCGAGCGGCCGGTGCGCGGCAGCCGCGAAACGCAACAGGTCTTCGGTCAGCCGTGAGAGACGCTGGCCGCTCTCGAGGATATCCCCGAGATACTCGCGCTGCTTTTCGTTGAGCGGTCCCGGCTTGCCGCCGAGGAGAAACTCGGCAAAGCCGGTCATGGCGCCGAGCGGGGTGCGCAGGTCGTGCGATACGGTGCGGGTGAACGCATCGAGCTCGCGGTTCACGGCCCGCAGCTCCTGGTTGGCCCGCTCGAGCTCCCGCTCGAAGCCGTGGCGCTCTCGTGCGAGCTCCACATGGGCACGCACCCGCGCAATCAGCTCGCGTGCCGTGAAGGGCTTCACCAGGTAGTCGTCGGCTCCCGCATCCATGGCCCCGACTGATGCCTCTTCTCCGGCGCGCGCGGACAGCAGGATGATCGGCAGACGGCGGGTCGCCTCATCCGCGCGCAGCGCCCTGAGGAGCCCCAGGCCATCGAGGCGCGGCATCATGATGTCCGAGAGCACGAGATCGGGCTGCGTCTCGCGCGCCGCCTGCAACGCCGCCTCGCCGTCGGGCACCGCCGTCACCTCGTAGTACGCGCCGAGCAGGTCGCTCACGTACTGACGCATGTCGGCATTGTCATCCGCCAGCAGAATTCGCGGCCGCGGGGGCGTCTCACTCCGGGGCGCGGCGCCGGCACCCGGGCCGCCGTCCGCGGCGGCTTGCGATGCACCCTGCTCGTGGGGCGCCGCCGTGGATGTCCCGTCCGGTGTCCAGTGCAGAGCCTCCTCGACGTAGGCGGCGCCCGTGGCTTTGGCGGATGGCGCCGGGGAGGCGGCGATCTTGTCCGCGGACAGGTGCGCTTTGCCAGTCCTGATGCTCACGGTGAACGTGGTCCCGTGCTTCGGAGTGCTGGTCACCGTGATCCCGCCGCCGTGCAAGGCCGCGAGCTCCTGCACCAGCGCCAGGCCGATTCCCGTACCCTCGTGCGAGCGTGAGCGCGTGCCCTTGACGCGCTGGAATCGCTCGAAGAGGCGCGGCAGCTCGGCTGCCGGGATGCCGACCCCGGTGTCGGATACCTCGAGCTCGACGTATTCGCCGCGCCAGGCCAGTGCGACCCGGATCGATCCTTCGAAGGTGTGCTTGAACGCATTCGAGATCAGGTTGAAGACGATCTTCTCCCACATCTCGCGATCGACGTAGACGGGCTGCGGCAGATCGGGGCACTCGACGATGAGCTCCAGCTCCGCTTTGTCGGTCGCCGAACGGAACATGCTGGCGAGCTCGCGGGTCAGGAGCGCGAGGTCGGTCGGGATGTAAGTCGCCTGGGCGCGCCCGGCCTCGACTCTCGAGAAATCGAGCAGCGAGTTCACGAGCTTCAGGAGCCGCAGCGCATTGCGGTAGGCGGTCTCGATTCTGACCCGCTTGGCGGGCGGTTGAGCGATGCGCTCGGCCAGCTCGTCCTCCAGCGGCCCGAGCATCAGCGTGAGCGGCGTACGGAATTCGTGGCTGACGTTGGAGAAGAACTCGGTCTTGACGCGGTCGAGCTCGGCGAGTCGCGAGTTCGCCTCA
>JAGWMP010000175.1 GCA_028871705.1 Gammaproteobacteria bacterium | reverse complement strand
GCGGCGGTTTCCGGGAGGACGGCGGTGGGTTCGGCGGCGGTGGACGTCTCGGGGGCGTCCCGGCGGGACTGGTTGGTAGTCATGCGGGCAGCGTGGGGCTCAGCGCCGCGAATTCAAGGCGGCGCCGAGCAGTTTAGCCGTCATGTCGACGATGGGTATCACCCGTTCGTATGCCATGCGCGTCGGGCCGATGACCCCGAGCACCCCGACCACGCCGTCGGCGTCCGCATAGGGGGCGGTCACCACGCTCACGTCATCGAGGATCTGGTAGCCGGACTCGTGGCCGATGAAGATCTGCACGCCCTCGGCCTTGAGGCTGTGATCGAGCAGGTGCAGGAAGTCGCGCTTCTCGTTGAACGCCTCGAAGAGGCGCCGCAGCTTCTCGACGCTGGTGAGCTCGGCCACTCCCATGAGGTTGGTCTCGCCCTTGATGACGTACTCGAGCCGCCCCTCCCCGCCCGCGTCGAACACCTGCTGCGCCACCGAGATGGCATCCAGCATGATCTGGTTCATGTGCGCGTGCGCCTCGGACAGCTGCCGCAGGATCTCCTGGCGCACCTCCCCGAGGGAGCGCCCGCGGAACTGCTCGTTGAGGTAGTTGGAGGCGCGCTTCAGCTCGTCCGCCGAGTAGCGGCGCTCGAGCTGGATGATGCGGTTCTGCACCTCGCGGTCGTTGAACACCAGCACCACCAGCACGCGGTTCTCGGAGAGCGCCACGAACTCGATCTGGGTGACCGAGGCGCCGCGCGCCCGCGGCACGGTCACGACGCCGGCGAGCTGCGTCGCGCTCGAGAGGAACTGCGAGACGGTGGCGATCAGGTCCGTCGAGTTCTCGCGGCTGGCCTCCACCTGGCGGCGGATTTCGGCGGTCGCCGCCTCATCGAGCGGCCGCAGCTGCAGCAGCGTGTCGACGAAGAAGCGGTAGCCCTTGTCGGTCGGTACGCGTCCGGCGGAGGTGTGGGGCGAGGCGACGAACCCGAGCTCCTCGAGATCGGCCATGACGTTGCGGATGGTGGCCGAGGAGAGCTGCAGCCCGGACTCGCGCGACAGCGCGCGCGATCCGACCGGCTGACCTTCGCGGATGTAGGACTCGATGAGGATGCGCAGCAGGTGCTGCGCCCGCTCGCCTAAGGCCTCGTCCCGAGCTTCGTGCGCCATAGACCCCTTGGGTGTGCGTGGGACCTTACATCACGCGACGCCCGCATGCTACAAAGGTCGCGCCTCGCGGGGCAGGCGCGACGTTAACTTAAGGCTGCCGATGGCTTTTCCCGTTCGAAGCTGCGCGCTGGTCGGCCGGTTCGCCGATGCGCGCGTCGCCGAGACCGTCAACGCCCTGCTGCCGCACTTGAAGAGCCGCGGCGTCGAGGTGCTGCTGACGCAGAGCGCGCCGGGAATCGAGGCCGCCGGCGCCACCCGGGTCGCCGATGCCGGGCTCGGTGCACGCGCCGATCTCGCGATCGCGGTGGGCGGCGACGGCACGCTGCTCTATGCCGCGCGCCTCGTGGCCCACCATGGCGTGCCGCTTCTCGGCGTCAACCGCGGCCGCCTCGGCTTCCTCACCGACGTCATGCCGCAGGACATGCTGGCCTCGGTCGACGCCGCGCTCGCCGGGGAGCTCGACAAGGACGAGCGGCCGATGCTCGCGGCGCAGCTGCACACGGCCTCGGGCGCCATCGTGCAGGCGCTCGCGCTCAACGACGTGGTCATGCAGAAGCACGACACCGGGCGCACCCTCGACTTCGAGACCCGCATCGATGCGCGCTTCGTCAACACCCACGACGGCGACGGCATCATCGTCGCGAGCGCCACCGGCTCGACCGCCTACGCGCTCTCGTGCGGCGGCCCGATCATCGAGCCGCACCTCGACGCCTGGGTGATCGCACCGATCTGCGCGCACACCCTCTCCGACCGCCCGATCGTGGTGTCCTCGCGTTCGGTCGTCGAGGTGGTGCTGCTCGAGCGCCCCGACACCCAGGCGAACGTCTCCTGCGACGGGATGCGGCTCGGCGCGCTCGTGCCCGGCGACCGGCTCGAAGTGCGCGCCGCGCGCGAGCGGGTGACGCTGCTGCACCCGCCGGGTCACGACTACTACAAGCTGCTGCGCTCCAAGCTCCACTGGGGCCGCGGCAGCTTCGAGCGCTGAGGGCGCCAGGCGATGCTCACCCACCTGCAGATCCGCGACTTCGCCATCGTCGATGCGGTGGAGCTCGAGCTGCGCTCGGGGCTCACGGTGCTCACCGGCGAGACCGGCGCCGGCAAGTCGATCGTCGTCGATGCGCTGCAGCTGCTCGCCGGCGGGCGCGCCGGCGCCGAAGTGGTGCGCCACGGCGCCGAGCGCGCCGAGGTGGCCGGCACCTTCGATCTCGCCCAGGCGCCGCGCGAGCTCAAGCAGTGGCTCGAGGAGCAGTCGGTGAGCGCCGGCACGGAGCTCGTGATGCGCCGCGTGGTCGGGAACGACGGGCGCTCGCGCGCCTATCTCAACGGACAGTCGGTGCCGCTGCAGTCGCTGCGCGACGCCGGCAACATCCTCATCGATATCCACGGGCAGCACGAGTTCCAGTCCCTGACCCGCGGCGCCGCGCAGCGCGAGCTCCTCGACGGCTACGGCTCGCTCTTAGCGCTCACCAGCCAGGTCGGGATCGCGCACCGCGTGTGGCTCGGGCTCCTCAACCGCACCCTCGAGCTCGAGAGCAAGGCGCGCGACCGCGACGCGCGCCTCGATCTCTTGCGCTACCAGGTGCAGGAGCTCGAGGGCCTGAGGCTGCGCGAGAACGAGCTCGCCAGCCTCACCGAGGAGAGCGCGCGGCTCGCCAACCGCGGGCGCCTCGCGACCGGCGCCCAGGTGGCGCTGGGTGAGCTCTACGACAACGACGCCGCGAGCGCCCACGCCGGCGTGGCGCGCGCGCTCACGGCGCTGCGCGCGCTGGTGGCGCTCGATACCAAGCTCGGCACGGTGCTGCCGCTGCTCGAGGAGGCCTCGGTGCAGATCCGCGAGGCCGCCCGCGAGCTCGAGCGCTACGGCGAGACCCTCGACGTCGATGCGGCGCGCCAGGACGAGGTCGAACGGCGGCTCGCGGCGGTCGAGGAGCTCTCGCGCAAGCATCGCATCGCGCCGGCGCAGCTCCCGGAGCGCACCCGCCAGCTGCGCGCCGAGCTCGAGGAGCTCGAACACGCCGAGGTGGATCTCGCTCAGCTGCGCAAGGAACTCGCCGCCGCGCTCGAGGCCTACCGTACGCAGGCGCTCGATCTGTCCGCCAAACGGCAGAAGGCGGCCAAGGCGCTCGCCCGGGACATCACCGCCCGCATGCAGACCCTCGGCATGGCCGGCGGGCGCTTCGAGGCCGACGTGACCCAGGACGGCAACGCCGATCCCACCCAGGATGGCATCGACCGCGTGGAGTTTCGCGTCAGCGCCAACCCGGGCTCGCCACCGCGTGCGCTCGCCAAGGTCGCCTCGGGCGGGGAGCTGTCGCGCCTCTCGCTCGCCGTGCAGGTCTCGTGCGCGGCGCAGGAGATGCGCTGCATGGTGTTCGACGAGGTCGACGCCGGCATCGGCGGGGCGGTCGCCGAGATCGTCGGGCGGGAGCTGCGCCAGCTCGGCGAGCGGGGCCAGGTGCTGTGCGTCACCCACCTGCCGCAGGTCGCCTGCCAGGCGCATCACCACCTGCGCGTCACCAAGCTCACCGACGGGCGCACGACCCGCACCACGCTCGCCGAGCTCACCGCGCCCGAGCGCGTCGAGGAGCTGGCGCGCATGCTCGGCGGCGTCGAGGTCACCGACAAGGCGCGCGAGCACGCGCGCGACATGCTGAACGCCGCGGAGCGCGGCACGAGCGCCACGCGCGGCAAGAAGGACGCCTCCGGGGACACGGCGACGCAGCCGCGTCCGCCGGCCGCCCGGCGCCGCTAGCCGCATCGCGGGGCGCGGATCCGCTCAGCTCTTGTGCTTGCGGTGCGGGCAGTTCGGGCGCTGGCAGTGCCCGTAGAGGATCAGGGAGTGATCGCGGATCGTGTAGCCGAGCTTGTGGGCCACGGCGGTCTGGCGCGCCTCGATCCCCGAATCCATGAACTCTTCGACGCGGCCGCAGTCCAGACACACGATGTGGTCGTGGTGCGTCCCCTGGTTGAGCTCGAACACCGCCATGCCGTCCTCGAAGTGGTGTCGCGTCACGAGCCCGGCGGCCTCGAACTGCGTCAGCACCCGGTACACGGTGGCGAGCCCGATGTCCTCGTTCGACTCGAGGAGCATGCGGTAGATGTCTTCGGCCGAGAGGTGCCGCGTGGTGCTGCCTTCGAGGATCTCGAGGATCTTCAGGCGCGGCAGCGTCACTTTCAGGCCGGCTTTGCGCAGGTCCTTGCCTTCCACGGAGCCCCTCTTGCGGATCGGGTATGATCGCTACCCTTTGATTATCCTCCAACGGACACTCATGCGCCTACCCTCGATTCTCCCTGCCGTCCTCGCTCTCGCCGCGCTGCCGCTCGGCGGCTGCATCTACCGGATGAACATCCAGCAGGGTAACTATCTCGAGGGCAAGACCGTCTCGCAGCTGCAGGTCGGCATGACGCGCAGCCAGGTGCGCTTCCTCCTCGGCTCGCCGATGGTGCCGGACGTCTTCGACAAGGACCGCTGGGACTATCTCTACTACTTCAAGACCGGCCACCTCGAACGGCCCGAGCAGCGCCATCTGACGGTGCTCTTCAAGGAAGACAAGGTGGCGAGCTTCGCCCGGGACAACATTCCGGACAGCGCGCCGCGCGCGCCGGACAACGACATCTCGATCCAGAAGTTCCCGAAGATCTAGCCGCCGGGGCGGCGGCGCTCGCGCTGCACGCGCTCGCGGCGCCGTGCCCGCGGATCGGCGCGCAGCGGCCGGTAGAGCTCGATCCGGTCGCCGTCCTCACAACGCGCGCTACGCGAGCGCGGCTCGCCGAACACCCCGACCGGGCCCTCATTCCAGAGCGCGGGGTCGAGCGCGGCGGCATCGCCTCCGGCGGCACGCCGCGCCGCGCTCAGGGCGTCGGCGATGGTGGCCGCGGCGGGCAGCTCGACGCTCCACAGGTACTGCCGCTCGCGGGTCGCGTACGCGACCTGGCAGCGCTTGGTGGCGGGCCCGGTGGCGCGGGAAGTCATGCGAGCGAGCGGGCGCGCGCCACGAACGCATCGACCAGCGAGCCCACGGTCTCGGCAAACTTCGGCTCGAAGAGGAGTCCGGTGAGCGAATTCCTGAAAGCGAAGCGCATGGTGAGGTCGACGCGACACCCCTGCGCCACCGGGGTCAGCAGCCACTGCCCCTCGAGCTCGCGGAACGGGCCGCTGACGAGGTGCATGTGGACGCTGCGATCGGGCTCGAGCGTGTTACGGGTGGTGAACTCGCCCTGCAGCGCACCCTGGCGGACGCCGAGGGTGGCGACGATTTCCTGGGGGGTGCGCGCGGCGCCGCTCGCGTGGCTGCACCACGGCAGAAACTGCGGGTAGCTCTCGATGTCGTTGATGAGCGCGTACAGCCGCGCCGGCGGCTGGTTGACGAGCGCCGAGCGCTTGACCTCACGCATGAGCCCATTGTCCCATTAGGCGCAGCCCATGACCAAAGCGGAAACCGCACCCCGACTGATCGCCGAGAACCGCAAGGCGCGCTTCGACTATTTCATCGAGGAGCGCTACGAGGCGGGGCTGGCGCTCGAGGGCTGGGAGGTCAAGGCGATGCGCGCCGGCCGCGCGCAGCTGAAGGAAGCCTATGTGTACCTGCGCGGCGGCGAAGCCTTCCTGATCGGCGCGCACCTCTCGCCGCTGCCGGCCGCCTCGACCCACGTGACGCCCGACCCCGTGCGTACCCGCAAGCTCCTGCTCCATCGCAGCCAGCTGCAGGGACTCATCGGCGCGGTCGAGCGGCGCGGCTACACGCTGGTGCCGCTCGAGCTGTACTGGAAGGACGGCCGCGCGAAACTTCAGCTCGGGCTCGCCAAGGGCAAGAAGCAGCACGACAAGCGCGCGGTGGAGAAGGATCGCGACTGGCAGCGCGACAAGGCGCGGCTGCTGCGCGGCCGCTGAAGCGGCTCAGCGGCGCGTGCCGCCGGTTGCGGCCGCCCGGGCAGTCGCGCCAGCGCCTGCGATCATTCCGGCGCGAGCTTCGGGTTCTTCATGTCGTAGACGAGGCTCACCGTGGTGAGCGTGTCGCGGGGACCGGAGCCCGCCGGCGGGTTGCTGTTGTCGGTGAGCTGGTAGCCGACGGCGAGCGCCAGGCGGTTCGACATCTTCACCTGCAGCGCGATGCTCGCCGTCGTGAGGGTGTTCTGGCTGCCCGACTGGACAGAGGCGGCCGCGAGCAGCTTGGTGTAGGCGTTGAAGGCGTGCTCGAAAGTGACCGCCCCCGCCGCGACCGCATCGCTCTGCGAGTCGAGCTCGGTGCGGCTCACGACCCCGCCGAGCGGGTCCTTCACCAGGATCTCCGGACGCAGCTGCTGGTAGCCGATACCGAGCTGCGCCGTGAGCTTGGTGGCGTCGGTCTGGATGA
>JAGWMP010000004.1 GCA_028871705.1 Gammaproteobacteria bacterium | reverse complement strand
TGACGAAGGCCGACAGCGTGCCGATCGCCACCATCTCGCCCAGCAGCTTCACCGGGAACAAACCGCCGATGATCGCCGCCGAGGTGGCCGTCACCGCGGTGCCAACGGAAGGAGTCTTGAAGCGCGGATGCACGCGGCCGAAGATGGGCGGCAGCAGCCCATCGCGCGCCATGGCGAAGAAAATGCGCGCCTGCGCGATGGTCATGACCAGCATGACGGACGTGATGCCGCAGACCGCGCCGAGCTTCACCGGGATGCCGAGCCAGTGCAGCGCGGGATGCTTGTCGAGCGCCAGCGCCACTGGAGCGGCCACGTCGAGCTCCTTGTAGCTCACCATGCCGGTCAGTACCGATGACACGACCACGTAGAGAACGGTGCAGATGATGAGGCTCGCGAGCATGCCGATCGGCATGTCGCGCTGCGGGTTCACGGTTTCCTGAGCCGCCGTCGAGACCGCATCGAAGCCGATGTAGGCGAAGAAGATCACACCGGAGGCACGCAGGATGCCGCTCAGGCCGAAGACCCCGAATTCTCCCGTGTTTGGCGGGATGAAGGGGTGCCAGTTAGCAGGGCTGATGTAGAACACGCCGAACAGGATGAACAGCAACACCACGGTGACCTTGATCGCCACGATCACGGAGTTGAAGGCGGCCGATTGCCGGATACCGATGTAGCAGATGATGCCGATCGCCGCGACGATGAGCACTGCCGGCAGGTTGACGATCGCGCCCGTGGAGACGATCTCGAACGTCTCCTTGCCCATGGGGGTACTGAACGGCGCGTTGGAGAACGCCGCCGGGATATGCACCCCAAGCTGTTCGAGCAGGCTTACCGCGTAGCCCGACCAGCCGACCGAGACGGTGGCGACGGCGAGCAGGTACTCGAGCACCAGGTTCCATCCGATGAACCAGGCGATGCCCTCGCCGAGCGTCGCGTAGGAGTAGGAGTAAGCGCTGCCCGACACCGGGATCATCGCGGAGAATTCCGCATAGCAGAGCCCGGCGAAGGCGCAGCCGAGGCCGGCGAGGATAAATGACAGCGGCAGGGCGGGACCGGCGTTGTTCGCGGCGGCGGTACCGGTGAGCACGAAGATGCCCGTGCCGATGATGCCACCGATGCCGAGCAGCGTGAGCTGCGTGGCAGTCAGGCAGCGGCGCAGCTCATTGCCGGTGGATTCCTGATCCTGCAGGAGCTTGATCGACTTGGTCGCAAAAAGCTGTCGCATCGCGTCCCCCGATTTTTCGCCCGACTCTACACAAGCGACCTGCCGAAAGCGAGGCGCCGCGCGCGCTCAGCCGCCGCGCAGATCCTCCGGCACGTGCGGCGCGAGCGTTTCGATGAGCGCGGCGTACACCTTGGGATTGCCGGCGAGGATATTGCCCTCCTGACGATACTCGCCGCCCGTGAGGGTGCCGATGCGCCCGCCGGCCTCCTGGATGAGCAGCGTTCCGGCGGCCGTGTCCCAGGCGCTCAGGCCCAGCTCCCAGAACGCATCCACGCGCCCCGCCGCGACATAGGCGAGATCGAGCGCCGCGGCGCCCGGGCGGCGCACGCCGGCCACCTGCTCGGTCACCGCGCGCAGCATGGCGAGGTAGGCATCGAGGTAGCGCAGGTTGGCGCGGTAGGGAAAGCCCGTGGAGATGAGCGCGCCCTCGAGCGTGCGCGTCTTGCTGACGCGCATGCGGTGGTTGTCCAGGTGCGCGCCGGCGCCGCGGCTGGCGGTGAAGAGCTCCCCGCGCATGGGGTCGTAGACCACCGCGTGCTCGAGGCGGCCCTTGATCTGGCAGGCGATCGACACGCAGAACACCGGGAAACCATGCAGGAAATTCGTGGTCCCATCGAGCGGATCGATGATCCAGAGCGTCTCGTGCTCGCCGCTGCGGCCGCTCTCCTCGGCAAGAAACGCGTGCTGCGGGTGGCTGCGGCGGATGGTGGCGATGATCTCGCGCTCGGCGGCATGGTCGACCTCGGTCACGAAGTCGTTGCGCCCCTTGGAGGAGACGGTAAGCGATTCCAGGCGGTTGAGGCTGCGGATGATGACCTCGCCGGCGCGGCGCGCGGCGCGCACGGCAATGTTGAGAAGCGGTTGCACGGTATTTAAGCTCGCAAGCCGATGTCCGGCACAATCGCCAGGGGCGATCCCGCCCAGTTGGTCTAGCCTAGCAGATGGAATCCCCCGACATTCGCATCGTCCTGGTCGCGCCCTCGCACCCGGGCAACATCGGCGCTGCCGCGCGCGCCATGAAGAACATGGCGCTCGGCTCGCTGGTGCTGGTGCGGCCGCGGCAGTTCCCGCACGCCGAGGCGACGGCGCGTGCTTCCGGGGCCGACGACGTGCTCGCGGCGGCGCGCGTGGTGGATTCGCTCGCCGAGGCGCTCGCCGGCTGCGGCTTCATCGCCGCGACCACCGCGCGCGAGCGCGACCAGTATTTCCGGGTAGCGGACGTGCGCGCGGCGGCGCCGCGCATCCTCGCGGAGGCAGAGCGCTCGCCCGCGGCGGTACTGTTCGGCGCCGAGCGCACCGGGCTCACCAACGAGGAGCTCGAGACGGCGCACCTGCTGCTGCGCATTCCGGCGAACGCCGCCTATCCCTCGCTCAACCTCGCCATGGCGGTGCAGCTCGTCGCCTACGAGCTCCACCGGGCGCGGGGCGTGCCGCCGGTCGCCAGCGCGCCCGTGGCGGCAGCGCTCGCCACGGTGGAGGAGATGCGGGCGCTCTACGCGCACTTCGCGCAGGTACTCGAGGAGATCGATTTTCGCGACCGCACCGAGAGCGGCACGCACCTGATGTTGCGCATCCGCCGCCTGCTGCAGCGCGCCGAGCTCGACCACAACGAGGCCAATATCCTGCGCGGCATCCTCACCGCGGTGCAGAACCGCCGGCGTCACGCCGGGGAGCGCCAGTGAGTACCGCGCTGCCCGTGTACCTCGATTACGCCGCGACCACCCCGGTCGATGCGCGGGTCGCCGCCGTCATGGCCGAGTGCCTCACGCCCGCGGGGGACTTCGGCAACGCCTCCTCGAGCCACGCCTTCGGGCGCGCCGCGGCCGCGCGCATCGAGCGCGCGCGCGCGCAGGTTGCGGCACTCATCGGCGCGGCGCCGCACGAGATCGTCTTCACCTCCGGCGCCACCGAGTCGAACAATCTCGCCATTCTCGGCGCGGCGCGCGCCAACGCCGACCGCGGGCGCCACCTGCTCAGCGCGCGTACCGAGCACAAGGCGGTGCTCGATCCCCTGAAGCATCTCGAAAAGGCGGGCTTCGACGTCACCTACCTCACGCCCGCGCGCAACGGCGTGGTGACCCCCGCCGCCGTGGCGGCGGCGCTGCGCCCCGACACGCAGCTGGTCTCCCTCATGGGCGTCAACAACGAGACCGGCGTGCTGCAGGACCTCGCGGGCCTCGGCGCCCTGTGCCGCGAGCGGGGCGTCGCCTTCCACAGCGACTGTGCCCAGGCGGCGGGCAAGGTGGCGCTCGATATGGCCGTCCTGCCGGTCGACTTCCTCTCCTTCACCGCGCACAAGCTCTACGGGCCCAAGGGCATCGGCGCGCTCTACGTGCGCGCCAGCGCGCGCGGGCTCCTCGAGCCGGTGACCTTCGGCGGCGGTCAGGAGCAGGGGCTGCGGCCCGGCACCCTCGCCACCCACCAGATCGCCGGCTTCGGCGCCGCCTGTGAGCTCGCCGGCGCCGCGCTGCCCGCGGAGAGCTCGCGCCTCACGCAGCTGCGCGAGGCGTTGTGGGAGCGGCTGCGCGCCCTCGGGGAGGTGCATCTGAACGGCGCGGGTGCGCCCCGCGTGCCCGGCATCCTCAACGTCTCCTTCGGGGGCGTCGAGGGCGAGAGCCTGGTGGCCGGGCTCGCCGAGCTCGCGGTCTCGACCGGGGCGGCGTGCAACTCCGCGAGCGCCGAGGCGTCTTACGTACTGCGCGCGCTCGGGCGCGATGCGCTGCTGGCGGCGAGCTCGCTGCGCTTTGGCCTCGGGCGCTTCACCGAGGCGGAGCACATCGAGCTGGCCGCCGCGGCCGTCGCCCGCGAGGTGCGGCGGCTGCGGGGGATGTCCCCCGCGGCGGGTCTTGCGGCCGGCGCGGCGGAGGCCGGGGAAACTGCGACGGTGAGCGGCGAAGCGGGGGGGCCGGGGAAGGAGACCTGGGTCCGTTTTCGGCTGTTCACCGAGGGCGACACTGTGAAAGACGCACGTGTCCAGGCCTTCGGGTGCCCCCATACTCTGGACGTGGCCGGGTGGCTCTGCCAGCAGCTGCGCGGCCGCAGCCGCACGGCGCTGCTGCCGGGCGCCCCCAGGGACTGGGCGCTCGCACGCTCGGTTCCGGCCGAAAAGCTCGGCCGGCTGCTGGTGATCGAGGATGCGCTGCGTGCGTGCCTATTGCACTGGCCGTAAGCGCTACAATCCAGAGGGTCGATGGCCATCTCACTGACTGAATCCGCCGCCAATCGCGTCAAGAGCTTCCTCGCGGCGCGTGGCACCGGCATCGGGCTGCGGCTCGGCGTGCGCAAGACCGGCTGCTCGGGCTTTGCCTACGTGGTGAACTACGCGGAGGCCCCCGAGCCCGGCGATGCCGTATTCGAGGACCGCGGCGTGCGGGTGTTCGTGGACTCGGCGAGCCTCACGCTCCTCGACGGCACCATCGTCGACTTCGTGAAGCAGGGGCTGAACGAGGCCTTCCGCTTCCGCAACCCCAACGTCAAGGGCGAATGCGGCTGCGGCGAGAGCTTCTCCGTCTAAAAACCCTTACCAAACCGGCACTTCCGGCGCGGATCAAATTGCCGCCGGGGCCCTTCCTGAGTAAACTTGCGCGCTTGCCCGCGGACCCCCGCGGGCGCTGCATTCTCAGCGAAAGGTACGTAAGCGAATGGCGCTCGAGCGCACTCTCTCCATCGTCAAGCCCGACGGCGTCCGCGGCAATCACATCGGCGAGGTCTATCGCCGTTTCGAGAAGGCCGGGCTGTCGATCATCGCAGCGCGGATGCTGCACCTGTCGCAGCGCGAGGCGGAAGGCTTCTACGCCGTGCACCGCGAGCGCCCGTTCTTCAAGGACCTGGTCCGCTACATGAGCTCGGGCCCCGTGATCGTGCAGGTGCTCGAGGGCGAGAATGCGATTGCCCGCAACCGCGACCTCATGGGCGCCACCGATCCTAAGAAGGCGGCCGCGGGCACCATCCGCGCCGATCTCGCCGCGAGCATCGAGCAGAACGTGGTGCACGGCTCGGATGCTCCCGAGACCGCGGCGCGCGAGATCGCCTACTTCTTCAGCACCACGGAGCTGCACCCGCGCAGCTGACCTGCCAGCCGCCATGAGCTCCGACGCCCCCGAACGCACCAACCTGCTGGGACTCCCGCGCCCGGCGCTGGAGGCGTTCGTTGCGCAGCTCGGCAGCCGGCCGTTCCGTGCGCGGCAGCTCATGAACTGGATCTACAAGCGCGGCGTCGGCGAGCCAGCCGGGATGACCGATCTCGCCAAGGAGTTCCGCGCCCGCCTCGCCGAACGCGCCGAGGTGCGCCTGCCCGAAGTGGTGCGCGAGCAGCGCTCCGCCGACGGCACCGTGAAGTGGCTGCTGCGCGCCGATGCGAGCCAGGCCTTCGAGATGGTGTTCATCCCGGAGCCCGATCGCGGCACGCTGTGCATCTCCTCGCAGGTCGGCTGCGCGCTCGACTGCTCGTTCTGCTCGACGGCGCAGCAGGGCTTCAATCGAAACCTGAGCACCGCCGAGATCGTCGGCCAGGTGTGGCTCGCGAGCACCCAGCTCGCGCGCGAGACCGCCGCGGAGGCCGCCCCCGGGGCCGAGCCCGCCGAGCGCCGCGTCACCAACGTCGTCCTCATGGGCATGGGCGAGCCGCTCGCCAATTTCCGTAACGTGGTACCGGCGCTCGACATCCTGCTCGATGACTTCGGCTTCGATCTCTCGCGCCGCCGGGTTACGCTCTCGACCTCGGGGCTGGTGCCGCAGATCTACAAGCTCGCCGAAGTGAGCAACGTGGCACTCGCCGTGTCGCTGCACGCGCCCGACGACGCGCTGCGCAACGAGCTCGTGCCCATCAACCGCAAGCACCCGATCGCCGAGCTGCTCACCGCCTGCTGGCACTATCTGGACGAACAGAACGGCCGCAGCGTCACCTTCGAGTACGTGATGCTGGAAGGCGTGAACGACTCCCCGGCGCAGGCGCGCGCCCTGGCGCGCCTCCTCAAGGGGCATCCCGCCAAGGTCAACCTGATCCCGTTCAATCCGTTTCCGGGCACCCGCTACGCGCGCTCGAGCGCGCCCGTCATCCAGCGCTTCCGCGACGAGCTGCTGCAGCGCGGCGTGCTCGCCACCGTCCGGCGCACGCGCGGCGAGGACATCGACGCCGCCTGCGGCCAGCTCGCGGGAAGGGTGATCGACCGCACCACCGTGCGGCTCGGCAGCAAGGTCTTCGGCGTCGCCGTCCAACCGTGAGCACACCCGTGAATCGCACCGCGTACTTCACCGCCCGCCCCGCGGCTCTGGCCGCGCTCGCATCGCTCGTGCTCGCCGCCTGTGCGAGCCACAGCACGCCGCTGCACGCGGCGAATCAGCAGGAGGCGGCGGACGCCAACACCCAGCTCGGCATCCAGTACATGAACCAGGGCGACCTCAACCTCGCCAAGACCAAGCTCGACCGCGCGCTCGAGGAGGAGCCGAACAACCCCAACGTGCACAGCGCCCGCGCCATGCTGTACGAGCGCATGGGCCTGCTCGACAAGGCCGACCAGGAATTTCGCACCGCGCTCAAGCTCGCGCCGCACGATCCGGACGTCGTCAACAACTACGCCGTGTACCTCTGCCAGAACGGCCGCACCGACGAGGGCGTCAAGCGCTTCCTCGAGGCCGCGCACAACGCCCTCTACCGCACGCCGCAGGCGGCTTACACCAACGCCGGCGTGTGCCTGCGCGCCGCCAAGCGCGACGACGAGGCGCGCGCCGAATTCAACGCCGCGGTGCAGCTGCGGCCGAACTACGGCGAGGCGGCTTTCCAGCTCGCCACGCTCGACTTCGATCACGGGCAGCTCACCGCCGCGCGCACGCGCATCGAGGGCTACATCAGCACCTACGATGAGACTCCCGACCTGCTGCTGCTCGGGGTGCGCGTGGCCCGCGCGCAGGGCGATGCGCCCGCCGCGCAGCGCTTCGCGCGGCGGCTGCAACTCGACTGCCCGGGCTCGGAGCAGCTGCGTGCCCTGGCCGCGCTCGATCACCACCCCGGCTGAGGATCCATGAGCACCGGCGAGGGAGGCGGCGACAAGCGCCGCGGCATCGGTACGCGGCTGCGGGCGGCGCGCGAGGCGCGCGGCCTGACGACGCTGCAGGCCGCCGAGAAGCTGCACGTCGATCCGCGCATCCTCGAGGCGCTCGAGGCGGAGAATTTCGCAGCTCTCGGGGCCCGGGTCTACGCGCGCGGCCACCTGCGCCGCTACGCCGAGCTCGTCGGCGAGTCGCCCACGGAGCTGCAGGGCCTGTATGCGGAGGCCCCGCAGGCCGCGGGGCCGGACCTGACGCGCATCCCGCACCGCGGGCCCAAGGGACACTCGACGCGCCTCGTGGCGCTCGCGCTCCTGGTGCTGGTGGCGGTGGCGGTCGCCGGGGTCTTGTGGTGGCTCTTGACACTGCCGGCGGCGAAGCCGCGGCCGGTGTCGGCGGCGCAGCCGCTGCCGGCCGAGCAGTCGGCGCTCGCATCCACCGCGGACTCTTCGGCCGCGCGGCTGGTGAATGCGGTCGCCGCGGCGCAGCCCGGGCCCGCCGCCGGCGCGGCGCAGCTCGCCCTCAGGTTCTCCGCGGTCAGCTGGGTGGCGGTGTACGACGCCTCGGGCCGGCGGCTGCTCGAGGGCATCAGCGCGCCCGACAGCGCCCGCACGCTCAGCGGGGCGCCGCCGCTCAAGGTGGTGCTCGGCAACGCCCCGGGGGTGGCCGTACACCTCAACGGCCAGAGGGTACCGCTCGATGGACTGGTGCGCCCCGACGGCAGCGCGCGCTTCGTGATCGACCGCAGCGGGCATGCCGCGGCGGTGCCGGCCCAGCCCGCGCCTGGAGGCTGAGTGTCCGGGGAAATTCAGCCCGTGCGCGGCATGAACGACGTGCTGCCGGCCGAAATCGGCGCCTGGCAGCACTTCGAGGCGGTGACGCGGGCACTGCTCACGGCCTACGGCTACGAGGAGATCCGGGTGCCGCTGCTCGAGCGCACCGAGCTCTTCAAGCGCGCGATCGGCGAGCACACCGATGTGGTCGGCAAGGAGATGTATACCTTCACCGATCGCGGCGGCGACAGCCTGACGCTGCGGCCCGAGGCGACCGCCGGCATCGTGCGCGCCCTCATCTCCAATCGCATGCTGCGCGGGGCGCGCCACAAGCTCTGGTGCTCAGGTCCCATGTTCCGCCACGAAGCGCCCCAGGCCGGCCGCTACCGCCAGTTCTGGCAGGTGGACGTCGAGGCGGTGGGCTGCCCGGGTCCGGACGTCGATGCGGAGCTGATCGCGCTCAGCGCCCGCCTGTGGCAGCGGCTCGGGATCGGCGGCCTCACGCTCGAGATCAACTCTCTCGGTACGCCCGAGAGCCGCCGCGCCTACCGCGCGCGCCTCATCGAGTACTTCGAGCGCCACGAGTCGCGGCTCGATGCCGACAGCCGCCGCCGCCTCGCCGGCAATCCGCTGCGCATCCTCGACAGCAAGAACCCCGACATGCAGGAGCTGATCGCCGGCGCACCGCTGCTCACCGAGCACCTCGACGCCGAATCGCGCGAGCACTTCGAGGCGCTCGGGCGCATGCTCGATGCGGTCGGCGTGCTTTACAAGATCAACCCGCGCCTGGTGCGCGGCCTCGACTACTACAACCGCACGGTGTTCGAGTGGGTCACGACGTCCACCGGCGCCCAGAATGCCGTATGCTCCGGCGGCCGTTACGACGGGCTGATCGCGCAGCTCGGCGGGGAAGCGACCCCCGCGGTCGGCTTCGCCATGGGTGTCGAGCGGCTCGTCGCGCTGCTCACGGCCGCCGGGGGCACGCCCGCGGCTGCCGTCCCCGACGTGTACGTGGTGGTGAGCGGCGAGCGGGCCGCGGCCGAGGCGCTCGCCATCGTCGAGCGGCTGCGCAGCGAGGCGCCGCGGCTGCGCTTCGAGCTCAACGCCGGCGGCGGCAACTTCAAGGCGCAGTTCCGCCGGGCCGACAAGAGCGGCGCGGCGCTGGCACTGATCATCGGCGACGACGAGCTCGCGCGCGGCGTCGTGGCGATGAAACCTTTGCGCGTCGAATCGGGTCAGAGCGAGTGCCCCATCGGGGCGCTGGCGGCGGGGGTCGAGGCGGCGCTGGCGGGACTAGGGAGTGGCTGAGTGAGCGAGTATCTGTCCGATAAAGAACAATGGGAGCAGATCCGCACCTGGATCCGCGAGAACGCCCTGTCGGTGCTCGTCGCGGTGGCGCTGGTCGTCGCCGGATTCCAGGGCTGGCGCTGGTGGCAGGGGCGACAGGATGCGCGCGGCATCGCGGCGAGCGCCGCCTACACCCGCATGATCGAGGCGCTGGAGAAGGGCGACCGCACCCAGGCCTTCACCCGCCTCGGGGAGCTCGAGCGCGCCTTCCCGGGCTCACCCTACGCCGATCAGGGCAAGATGCTCGCGGCGCGCGTGTACGTCGAGGGTAACGAGCTCGACAAGGCGGTGCACGAGCTCGAGACCGTCGCGACCGGCTCCAGGGACCACGAGCTCGCGCTGGTGGCGCGCTTGCGCCTGGCGCGGGTCGAGATCGCCCAGGGCAAGCCCGACGCGGCGCTCGCCACGCTGAACGCGGTTGAGCCCGGAGCCTTCGCGCCGCGTTACGCCGAGGTGCGCGGCGACATTTTCTATGCCAAGGGCGACAAGGCCGCGGCGCTCGAGGAGTACCGCAGCGCGCTCGGCGGCGCCGAGGGCGACACGGCGCTCCTCAACCTGAAGATCGCCGATCTCTCCGCCGATGCCCCCGCCGCCGCGCCGGGCGCCGCACACACCACCGCCGCGCCCGCGCCGGCCGCCACCGTCACCGTCACGAAGTAAGCCATGCGCACCCTGCGACACACGATCTGGATGCTGGCGCTGCTGCTCGCCGTCGCCGCCTGCTCCAAGGACAAGGAGATCGACCAGCCCGCCAAGCTGACCCCGGTCACCGCCACGCTGCACGTCGCGCGGGTGTGGAGCGCCACCGTCGACGACAAGAAGGCGATTCCGCTGCGCCTCGCGCTCGGTATCTCCGTCGACGGCGACCGCGTCTACGCCGCCGGCCACAAGGGCGACGTCACCGCCCTCGAGCTCGCCTCCGGCAAGAGCGTCTGGCGCGTGCGCCTCAAGGCGCCGCTCTCGGGCGGCACCGCGGCGGGCGCGGGGCTGGTACTGATCGGCACGAGCGACGGCCGGCTGTTTGCCCTCGACGCCGGCAACGGCGCGACCCGCTGGTGGGTGCGCGTCAGCGGCGAGGTGCTCGCGCCCGCGGCCATCTCCGAGCATCTGATCGCGCTGCGCACGGTCGACGGCAAGCTGCACGCGCTGAGTCCCGCCGACGGTCACGAGCTGTGGGTGCAGCAGCAGCAGGTGCCGCGGCTGTCGCTGCGCGGCACGGCGCGCCCGGTGATCGCCGGCGACCTCGTGCTGTGCGGTTTCGACAACGGCCGCGTGCTCGCGGTCAGCGCCGCCGACGGCGCGGTGCAGTGGGAGGCGAACATCGCCCCGCCGCACGGCCGCACCGAGCTCGAGCGCATGGACGACATCGACACCGCGGTGCGCGTCGCCGGCCAGGACGTCTACACCGTCGGCTTCCAGGGCAAGGTCGCGATGCTGGCGCTCGACACCGGCCAGGTCTGGTGGTCGCACGATGCCTCGAGCTACCGCAGTCTCACCCTCGACGACGATACCCTGTACATGGCGACCGCCGACGGGGAGATCGCGGCACTGCGCACCCGCACGGGCGCGGAGCTGTGGCGGCAGAAGGCGCTGTTGCATCGCGGGCTGACCGAGCCCGCCGTCATGGACGAGGCCAACGCGCTGGTCGCGGCCGACTACCAGGGCTACGTGCACTTCCTCGACAAGGCGACCGGCGCCCTGGCCGCGCGCGTCTCCTCGGGCAAGGTGCGCGTCAGCACCACCCCGCTGGTGGTCGGCGACCTGGTGCTGGTGGTGAACGACCGCGGGCAGATCAGCGCCTTTCGCGTGACGCCGCTCGCGGTCGCGCGCAAGTAGCGTCGCCGCGGCCGCCGCTGTCGCGCCGCGCCCGGCTCCCATGCTTCCGGTCATCGCGCTCGTCGGCCGCCCGAACGTCGGCAAGTCGACGCTGTTCAACGTCCTCACGGGCACGCGCGATGCGATCGTCGCGGATGTCCCCGGCCTCACCCGCGACCGGCAATACGGCTTCGGGCGCGTAGGCCCCGTTCCCTACGTGGTCATCGACACCGGCGGGCTCATCGAGAATCCCACCGGCCTCGAGGCGCAGATGCGCGCCCAGACCGAGCGCGCCGTGGCCGAGGCCGACCGCCTCGTGTTCGTGCTGGATGCGCGCGGCGGACTCTCCCCCGAGGACCACTTCGTGGCGCGCGAGTTGCGCCGCTCGGGCAAGCCCGTGACGCTCGCGCTCAACAAGGCCGAGGGACTCGACGCCGACGTCGCCGGAAGCGACTTTCATGCGCTCGGGCTCGGCGAGCCGCACGCCGTCTCGGCGGCTCACAGCCAGGGCTGCGAGAGCCTGATGGAGCAGGTGCTGGCGGGCTGTGAGCCGCAGCCCCCCGAGGACGGCGCCGACGGCGCGATCCGCATCGCCGTCATCGGCCGCCCCAACGTCGGCAAGTCGACGCTGGTGAATCGCCTCCTCGGCGAGGAGCGCGTCATCGCGAGCGCGGAGCCGGGCACGACCCGCGACAGCATCCTCGTCCCCTTCGAGCGCGACGGGCGCCGCTTCGTCCTCATCGACACCGCCGGCGTGCGCCGCCGCGCCCGGGTCGAGGACGCGGTCGAGCGCGCCAGCGTTGCCAAGACGCTCCAGGCCATCGATGAGGCCAACGTCGTGATCCTGGTGCTGGACGCACACGACACCGTCGCCGAGCAGGACGCGAGCGTCCTCGGGATCGCGCTCGAGCGCGGGCGCGCACTGCTCATCGCGGTCAACAAGTGGGACGGCATCCCGCAGGAGCAGCGCGCCGACATCGAGCGCCAACTCGCCCTGAAGCTCGACTTCGTGCCGTTCGCGCCGCTCTTTTTCATCTCGGCGCGCCACGGCAGCGGCGTCGGCGACCTCATCCGTGCGACGGTGCGGGCTTTCGAGGCCGCGATGCGCGCCATGTCCACCCGCGAGCTCACCCGCACGCTCGAGCACGCGCTCACGGTGCACCAGCCGCCGCTGGTCCACGGCCGGCGCATCAAGCTGCGCTACGCGCACCAGGGCGGCCGCAACCCGCCGCGCATCATCATTCACGGCAACCAGACCGCCTCGGTCCCCGAGGCCTACACGCGCTACCTCGCGAACGTGTTTCGCAAGACCTACGATCTGTACGCGACGCCCGTGGCGATCGAGTACCGCACCGACTCCAATCCGTACGACCGGGAGCGGCGCGGTAAACGCCCCGTCAGGGGCAAGGAGCGAGGCAAGGAGCGTCAGCGCGCGCCGCGGCGCAAGCGCTGAAACCGCGCCTGCTGCCGGCGGCGCAGGCGGCGGCGCGCACCCGTAAGTCGGCTACCATTGACCTTTAGAGTCGCGGGAGTGCCTGTCGTGCGTGCCTCAGTGCGTTGCATTCTTTGCGTCCTGCCGGCGATCCTGGCGGCGCCGGGTTTCGCGGCGGGCCCGATCGATGCCGCGGCCTACGTCGTGCTGCATGCGCCGGTCCTGGCGCTGCGTCACGTCGAGGTGATCGACGGCACGGGGGCGGCGCCGCGCACCGACCAGACGCTCATCATCCAGGACGGCCGCATCAGTGCGCTCGGGCCCGAGGCGAGCACGCCGATCCCGTCCGATGCGCTGGTGCGCGACTACATCGGGCACACGGTGCTGCCGGGTCTCGTCGGCATGCACGATCACCTGTTCTACACGGCCTCGCGCGACACGCAGCGCAACTCGCCCGCAGGCATCGAGCCGGGCTTCGTCGTGAACGAGATTCCGTACTCGGCGCCGCGGCTGTACCTGGCGGCAGGCGTGACCACGCTGCGTACCACGGGCAGCATCGAGCCGTACACGGATCTGAAGGTGCGCTCGCGCATCGAGGCCGGGGCGCTCCCGGGTCCGCATATCGACGTGACCGCGCCGTATCTGGAGGGCGCCGGCACCTTCTTCGCGCAGATGCACGAGCTCTCAGGTCCCGAGGAGGCCGGCCGCTTCGTCGACTACTGGGCCGCGACCGGCATGACCTCGTTCAAGGCCTACATGAACATCACGCGCGCCGAGCTCGCCGCCGCCGCGGCGGCCGCGCACCGGCACGGCCTGAAGATCACGGCACACCTGTGCTCGGTGAGCTGGCCGGAGGCGATCGCCGCCGGCGTCGACGACCTCGAGCACGGCCCGGTGTATACCGACAGCGAGTTCGTCGCCAACCGTCAGAGCGATCGCTGCCCGGAGGGTGGCGCCGTGAGCGCTGCCTGGCTGACCAGGAAAGTGAGCGATGCCGGGGTCACCGGGCTGATCCACGCGCTGATCGCCCACCACGTGGCGGTCACCTCGACGCTGCCGGTGTTCGAGCTCGGCGTGCCGGGGCGGCCGCCCGCGCAGCGCCGCACGCTGGATGCCATGTCGGTCGCGGCGCGCGACAGTTATCTCAGCTTTCGCGCGAGCCTCGACCCGGCGAACGCCACGCCGGCGAAGCTGTTGCGTCTCGAGATGGACTTCGAACGGGCGTTCGCCGCGGCCGGCGGGTTGCTGCTCGCCGGGCCGGATCCGACCGGTGCCGGCGGCGTACTGCCAGGGTTCGGCGATCAGCGCGAGATCGAGCTGCTGGTGGAGGCGGGCTTCACGCCGCTCGAGGCCATTGAAGTCGGCACGCAAAACGGCGCTCGCTTCCTCGGCCGCGATGGCGACATCGGCAGCATCGCCGCCGGCAAACACGCCGATCTCATCCTGGTGCGCGGCAACCCCGCGGCGCACATCGAGGACCTGGAGAACGTCGTCGTGGTGTTCAGGGACGGGCAGGGCTACGACCCCGCCCGCCTCGTCGAGGCGGTGCGCGGCCAGGTGGGCATTCGCTGACGCTCCAAACGAAACGGGCAGGGATTCGACTTAGCGCTGTGCCGTCTGCGGCTCGCGGCGGCCGTTCTCGGCCGGAGTCTTCTTCGGCCGGGCAGCTTTCTGCTGCTGCGGTCGCGGTCCCTGCGGCTTGCCCGCGGCGGCCTGCTGCGGGCGGCCGTAGTTACCCGCAGCCTGCGTGCGGCCGCCCTGCGCTCCGTGGTTGCGGTTGCCGTTCGGGGCGCCTGGCCCGCCGTAGTTACGGCCGGGCGCGCGATTGGCAATGGCGGTGGCCGCGGCGTTGGCGCCATGCGCGCCGATGACACCCGGCGCATTGAAGGCCGCGGGCCGCGGGGTGGCGGCGATTGCCGGGCGTCCGCCGTTGTTATGGGCGAGCAGCGCCGGATTGGCGGCCGCCTGCTGCACGTGCTGCTGCTGCATGGCGGTCGGGGCGAAGTGCGGCTCCTGCGCGTAGCCGCGCTCCTGCGCGGTGGGGGCCACCGCGGTGCCGCCCGCGCCGCCGTTGTAGCTGACGCGGTTGACGGTGACGTTGTTGACCACGGTCTCGTTGTAGGTGTTGTGGACGACGGTCACGTTGACGTTGGTGACCGACTGGTTGTAGGCGAACGCGCCGCCGGCCCAGCGGCCGCCGACGAAACCGACACCGCTGTAACCGAAGCCGTAGTTGACGCCGCCGTAGAAGCCGACGTGCGGGCCCCAGTAGCCGGCGTGGAACACGTACACGCCGCCGGCGAAGCCCCAGTAGCCCGGGGTCCAGAGCACGCCTACGCGCGGCGGCATCACCCAGGTGCCCGGCACCCAGTAGTAGCCGGCAGGCGCCCACGCCCAGTAGCCGGGAGTCCAGAGGTAGCCGGGTCCCGGGACCGGGGGCTGCTCGTATTCAGGCAACGGCGGCGGCGGCTCATAGGCCTGTGCATCGGCATCGGGTGCCGGCGCGGCCTCGGCGGGCGCCGCAGCGGGGGGCGCTGGCGCGACGTATACCGGGGGCGGCGCCGGCGCCGGCGCCGCGACGCGCACCACGCAACCCGTGAGCTGGGTCGCCGCGCACACGAGCGCGAGAGCGGCGAGAGGGGCGAGTTGGATCTCGAGACGCGGCGACGCTTTGAACATAAACCAGCCCTGATGTTGGTGGTGAGGCAGCCTACGCAGGCGCGCGAGCCGCATGGAACACACAACGTCACAGTTTCAAAGCGGGTGACCGCGTGAAGCGAATGTAATGCGCGCGGGCGTGGCACGCACGCCGCGGACGCCTCAGGCCAGGCGGAAGCGCAGCGTGCCGAGCTTCTCGATGGTGCTGACGATCTCATCACCGGCTTTGAGCCACACCTGCCGGTCCTTCGGCATGCCGAGGATCACGCCCTCCGGCGTCCCGGACCAGATGAGGTCGCCGGGCTCGAGGGTCCACATGCGGCTGATGTAGGCGATCAGCTTCTGCGGATTGAAGATCATGTTGCGGGTGTTGGAGGACTGGCGCCGCTCGCCGTTCACGTAGGTCTCGAGGTCGAGGTTGTTGGGATCGCCGACGCGATCCGCGGACACGAAGTACGGGCCGATGGGCCCGAAGTTATCGAGCGTCTTGCCGATCATCCACTGCACGCTCGGGGTCTCGAGCTGCAGGTCGCGCGCCGAGAAGTCGTGCGCCGTGCAGTAGCCGGCCACGTAGTCGAGCGCCTGCGACTCGGGCACGTTGCGGGCGCTCCTGCCCATGACGATCAGCAGCTCCGTCTCGTAGTCGAACTTGTACGACACCTCACGCGGCGGCAGCGTGATCGTGCAGTTGTGTGCGGCGAGCGCGTTGTTGTACTTGTTGAAGAGGATCGGGACGCTCGGGAGCGTGAGATGGGTCTCGGCCGCATGGGCGCGGTAGTTGAGGCCGATGCAGACGATCTTGCCGGGATTGGTGAAGAGGCGGCCGAAGGTGACGGCGGACTCCTGCACCAGGGCGGGCGCGTCGCGCTGCGAGGTCCGCGCGGCGGCGATGAGCTCGTTGAGCCCGCGCGCGTTGCCCTCGCGCAGCAGCTCCTCCATGGTGAGCGGCGCGTGCATGCCGAGGAGGCGCGACGCCTGGCGCACGTCGAGGACCGAGTCTTCGCCGAGCTTGGCGCCGAGGGTCTCGCTGCCGTCGGCGTTGCGCAGCGCGAGCAGCGTCACGCCGGTCGGCATCTCGTGGGGACCGTGGTACTTGTGCGCCATGGAAGTCTGCTCGCTCGCGGCACTGGCCGCGGATGCGGCGGCGGTGGCACCCGCCGCCACCGCGCCGGTCCTGAGGAACTCGCGCCGGGTCGTCACGCGGATTGCGCCTCGGCGATGGGTCCGGAGATCTCCAGCCGCCGCGGGGACGTGAGCCGCCAGGCGATGCGCAGCCCGACGAGCAGGATGATCAGTCCGATGATGCCGTGCACCGGATCGGCGAGCTCGAGGAATGGCGAGGCGAGCCCGAGCAGCGTCAGCGTGCCGAGCGCCCGGGCGAAGCTCATCGCCGGTGGCGCCGCGGCCGCGGGGGCGGGGGCCGGGGAGGGCGCCGCGGCCGCTTGCGGCGTTGGCGCCTCGGAGGTGAGCGGCGCAGCCGGTGCGCCGATGAGCTGCGTGGTCTGTGCCGCGCGCTTGTGCTTCATGTGCACCGAGATGGCGATCGGAACCGCCGCGAGCGACACCGCCATGTAGGTGAGCACGAGCGCGGCGATCTGATAGCGGCGGCCGCCGACACCGCGTGAGCCGAGCGAGATCCCCTTGCCGACCAGATAGCCGACCGCGAGCGACACGTAGCCGATCACGAGCCCGGTCGCGATCGCGAAGCCCACGTAGAGGATGAAGCCGATCACGGCGGCGCCGACGCCGAACAGCAGTCCGCGCACGAAAGCCTGGTGGGAGTCCCGCGGCAGCTCGCGCTGCAGCCGCTCGGTGCATGCCGCGCACACCGGCGCGTCGTTCACCCGGTACCAGGCGCCGCGGATGCTCTGGCCGCAGGCCCTGCAAGCCCCATCGGCCGCAGGCGGGCTGGCCGGCGGCCGGTCGCTCATTGCCATGAAATCGGCTCCCAGCTGGCGAAGCTGACCAACTCTATAGTACACATCTGCTCACGCAACTGATCACACCCGGGTCCCCGGCAAGGAGCATCCGTGCGGAAAGAGATTTTGCCGGCGATGCTGGGCGCATTGCTCGTCGTCTCCCCGATTGCGGGCTGCGGCCGCGCGAGCAACTGGCAGCAGACCTATGAGGGCTGCAAGAGGCTCGCAGCCGCGATGACGCAGGACCCGAGTGGCCTGCTCAAAGCGCCCGATTGCGAGCGAATCCCGCAGTTGTGTTCAGCCGACGCGAACAGTGCCGAGTGCAGGAATGAACTGGCCGGTTATTCCACGAAGTAGCGCGGCAGCGGTCTTTGGCAGGCAGCAGCAGGAGGCGATCATGCCCGTCCACAAGTGCGGCCTGCTGCTGATTGCGGGAATCGTCATTGCCGGCTGTGGCGGCTGGGGCCGCAACGAAATCCCGGTGGATGCGAGTCAGACCCGGGACTTCCTCAGTTACCAGGGCATTTTCGCTCACGATTGATTTTGGCGTCGTCAAGCCAGTTCGGCCATGCATTGCGACAGCGACATCACTTCAACCTTAGGATGGAGCGCATAACGTACCGAGCCTGGGTAAACTACCAGCAGCTGATGTAGTTCAAGATCTTCGAGCGCTGAACCCATCGACGGCGTCATCTTCGGCGCATCAGCCCGCTTGATCTCAATTCCAATACGCCGCCCCTTCAAGAACAGCAGCAGATCGAGCTCTGCGCCGGCCTGCGTTCGCCAGTAATAGGCTTTGGTCTTGGGCAACTGAGCGAGAAGCTGCTCGATGATGAACCCCTCCCATGACCCGCCGACGACGGGATGCCCTTCTAGTTGCCGGCGATCGCCTATTCCGAGCAACGTATGCAGAAGCCCGGAATCCCGAATGTAAACCTTCGGGGATTTTACTAACCGTTTACCGACGTTCTCGTACCAAGGCTCGAGCACGCGCACCACAAGCGCGCCGGATAGAGCATCAAGGTGGCGCCTGACGGTGGTATGAGCCTCGCCCAGGGAACGGCCAATCTGCGAACTATTCCATATGCCACCGGAGCAGTGCGCACTCATGGTCCAAAACCTGCGCATCGTGCCCGAAGGCACTCTCATCCCGAGCTGAGCCAAATCGCGCTCCAGGAACGTGCGGATGAAATCCTCGCGCCACGCGGTACTCGCAGCTTCCGTGCCGGCCAGGAACGAGCGCGGAAAACCGCCGCGCAACCACAATCGATTGAGATCCGGGTGGTCGAGCTCTTCAAGCGTAAATCCGGTCATCTCGACATTGGCTATCCGACCCGCCAGGGTTTCAGAACTCTGGCCTAGTAATTCCGGCGATGCGCTGCCAAGAATGAGAAAACGCGCTCGAATCGGCTTGCGGTCCAACAATACCCTGAGTATCGGGAAGAGATCTGGATGACGCTGCACCTCATCAATCACGATCAACCCGCGCAACGATTCCAGCGCCGTCAGGGGCTCGGACAGCCGAGCCAGATCAACAGGGTTTTCCAGATCGAAGTATGTGCTGTTCGAGCTACCAGCAAGCTGCCGCGCGAGTGTGGTCTTGCCGCACTGACGGGGACCGAGCAGCGCCACCGCAGGACTCGTTCTTAGGCCAGCGCGCAGCCTGGCCAAGAGCTGGCGTCGTATAATCATGCCTTGCATAATGAGCGATAACCGCTCAATATTCAAGGTATCTCGGGAGCGGCTTAGAATTCGCAAATGCTCGCCCGGGCCGGCCTGGTCGAGCTACTCTATGGTCCACGTGCTGCGTCGCGTCGAGTACCCCGGAGCATGCCTGGCGCGATTCTCGACCAGCTCTAGAATTTTGGACGGAGCAATCCTAAGCCGGTCTGATTGCAAGCGACTGCAAAATGCCATTGGAGCCGCTTGTGCGGCAGTTATTCATTCCTCTGCTGCTGGTTGTCATTGCGAACACGGCGCCCTGGGCTGCGGCGCACATCTTTCACAAACACTGGACGACACCGCTGGATCTTGGCAAGACAATGCAAGATGGAACACGGCTCCTTGGCAGCCACAAGACGTGGCGTGGCCTGATTGCTGCTGTCGTTGCGTGCGCCCTGGCGGCGCAACTCTTCGGGCTCGGGCTCGCACTGGGTGCGGCCTTCGGAGCTCTGGCAATTCTTGGGGACGCATCGTCAAGTTTTCTCAAGCGCCGCCTGCGGCGCCCGCCCGGCGCTGAACTACCGGGGATCGATCAGATCCCGGAATCGCTGTTGCCGCTGCTCACCATGCAGCGCCCACTGGGACTCGGACTCCTCGAAATCCTAATGATTGCTGCCGCATTCGCGGTACTGGACATCGCCGCTACAAAACTACGTCATCCATAATCAAGCGAGAGCGGATCCTCGTGCCGTGCACTCGCATTGCAACCCGCCAGCCAGATCGCATTTCAATCCGGATGCTTTCCCTCTCGCTTGTTCTCCAGCACCTTGCCGGTCACGGCATCGACGCCGACCTCGTACGTCTTAGAGCCAACTTTGATATCGAATGAATAGCGCAGGCCACTGCCGCCCTTCTCCTTCTCGAGCTCTTCATCGGTGATCTTGCCTGGATGCACCTTCAGAGCGATGTCGCGAGCCGACTGGATACCTATCTTCGCGTCCTTCGCAAGTTCTTCGCCGCTGTATGCCATCGCGAACGTGCAAAATGCCAATGCACTCGAAGCCAACAGCGTCGCAATGACATTTCGGGGTCGATTGGATCTCGATGACTCACGCATGATATGTGCCTCGAAAGTGCGCTGCTGATTGGATGCCGAAGTGGAAGTTCACTACCTGCAAGAATCCCCGCGCTTACTTATCACTCCCACTCGATGGTCGCGGGCGGCTTACCCGAGATGTCGTACACCACGCGGGAGATTCCCGGCACCTCGTTGACGATACGCCGCGAGACCTCATCGAGGAATTCGTACGGCAGATGCGCCCAGTGCGCGGTCATGAAGTCCACCGTCTCCACCGCGCGCAGCGCGATCACGAAGTCGTAGCGGCGGCCGTCGCCCATCACCCCCACCGAGCGCACCGGCAGGAACACGGCGAACGCCTGACTGACGCGGTCGTAGAGCTCGTGCCGGCGCAGCTCCGCGATGAAAATGGCGTCCGCGCGCCGCAGCAGCTCGGCGTACTCCTCGCGCACCTCGCCGAGGATGCGCACCCCGAGCCCCGGGCCGGGGAACGGATGGCGGTACACCATCTCGCGCGGCAGCCCGAGCTCGATGCCGATGCGGCGCACCTCGTCCTTGAAGAGCTCGCGCAGCGGCTCGAGGAGCTTGAGCTTCATGCGCTCCGGGAGCCCGCCGACGTTGTGATGCGACTTGATGACGTGCGCCTTGCCGGTGCGCGCGCCCGCCGACTCGATCACGTCGGGATAGATCGTCCCCTGCGCCAGGAAGGCGACGTCCCGCAGGGCGTGCGCCTGCTCGTCGAACACCTCGATGAAGACGCGTCCGATGATCTTGCGCTTTTGCTCCGGATCGGTGACGCCGGCGAGCGCCGCGAGGAAGCGTGCGGCGGCATCCACGCGGATCACGTGGACGCCGAGGTGCTCGGCGAAGGTGCGCATCACCTGCTCGCTCTCCCCGAGCCGCAGCAGCCCGTGATCGACGAACACACAGGTCAGCTGCGCGCCGATCGCGCGGTTGAGGAGCGCCGCGACCACCGAGGAGTCGACGCCGCCGGAGAGGCCGAGCAGCACCTTGCCGGAGCCGACCGTGGCGCGTACGTGGGCGATCGCGTCCTCGATGATGTTGCCGGTGCTCCACAGCGCATCGCTCGCGGCGATCTCGCGCACGAAGCGCTCGAGCAGGCGTGCACCCTGCGGGGTATGCGTCACCTCGGGGTGGAACTGCACGCCGTAGAAGCGCCGCCGCTCATCGCTCATGGCGGCGTAGGGAATGGTGCTGGTCGCGGCGCAGGCGGTGAAACCGGCCGGGAGCTCGGCCACCCGGTCGCCATGACTCATCCACACATCGAGCTGCGCGTGTCCGCCGGCATCGCGCCGGTCCGCGAGCTCATCGAGCAGCCGCGACGGCGCGGTCACCGTGACCTCGGCGTAGCCGAACTCGCGCTCGCTCGAGGGGGCGACGCGTCCGCCGAGCTGCTGCGCCATGGTCTGCATGCCGTAGCAGATGCCGAGCACCGGCACGCCGAGCTCGAATACCGCGGCCGGTGCGCGCGGCGGATTGCGGTCGGTGACCGACTCCGGCCCCCCGGAGAGGATCACGCCGCGCGGCGCGAAGGCGCGCACCGCGGCGTCGCTCATGTCCCAGGGGTGGATCTCGCAGTACACGCCGAGCTCGCGCACCCGGCGCGCGATCAGCTGGGTGTACTGCGCACCGAAGTCGAGGATGAGGATGCGGTGCGCATGGATGTCCGGATGCGCGGCGCTCGCGCCGGCGGCGGCGTGCGCCACCGCGGCGCGGTGTGCGGGGCCCGGGGTTCGTGGAACGCTCGCCATGGGTCTTGCAGCCGTCACGACACCCGGTAGTTGGGCGCTTCCTTGGTGATGCTCACGTCGTGGACGTGACTCTCGCGCACGCCGGCGTTGGTGATGCGCACGAATACCGGACGCGTGCGCATCTCGGCGATGCTGCGGCTGCCGGTGTAGCCCATGGCCGCGCGCAGCCCGCCGGAGAGCTGCTGCAGGATGGTGACGATGCTGCCCTTGTAGGGCACGCGCCCCTCGACGCCCTCGGGCACGAGCTTCTGCAGCTCGGTGGCGGCGTCCTGGAAGTAGCGATCGGCCGAGCCGTGGCGCTCGGCCATCGCCCCGAGCGAGCCCATGCCGCGGTAGGACTTGTAGGAGGCGCCCTGGTAGAGCTCGACCTCGCCGGGGGACTCCTCGGTGCCGGCGAACAGGCCGCCGATCATGACCGCATCCGCGCCCGCCGCGATCGCCTTGGCGATGTCGCCCGAGAAGCGGATACCGCCGTCGGAGATCACCGGCACGTCCGCGGTCCGCAGCGCGTCCGCGACATTGGCCACCGCGGAGATCTGCGGCACACCCACCCCGGCGACGATCCGCGTGGTGCAGATCGAGCCCGGACCGATGCCGACCTTGACCGCGTCGGCGCCGGCATCGGCGAGCGCGCGCGCGGCCTCGGCGGTGGCGATGTTGCCGGCGATCACCTGCGCGTCGGGCCACATCGCCTTGATGCGGCCCACCGTCTCGATGACGCCGCGCGAATGCCCGTGCGCCGTATCGACCACCACCAGATCGACGCCCGCTTCGCGCAGCGCCGCGACACGCTCGAGCGTGTCGGGCGTGGTGCCGACCGCCGCGCCGACCCGCAGCCGCCCGCCCTCGTCCTTGCAGGCGCGCGGGAACTCGGTGGCTTTCTGGAAATCCTTCACGGTGATCATGCCGACGAGGTCGTGCTCGCCGTTCACGACCAGGAGCTTCTCGATGCGGTGCTTGTGCAGCAGCGAGAGCACCTGCTCCTTGGAGGCGTCCTCGCGCACCGTGACGAGCCGCTCCTTGGGGGTCATCACCGAGGACACGGGCGCATCCAGCTTGACCTCGAAGCGCAGGTCGCGGTGCGTCACGATGCCGACCGCCTTGCGCCCGACCACCACGGGGACGCCGGAGATGCCGCGGGCGCGCGTCAGGTCGAGCACCTCGCGGATGGTCATGTTGGGCGAGACGGTGATCGGGTCCTTGATCACGCCGCTCTCGAACTTCTTCACCCGGCCGACCTCGCGCGCCTGGGCCTCGATCGTCATGCTCTTGTGGATGACGCCCATCCCGCCCTCCTGCGCGATGGTGATCGCGAGGCGCGCCTCGGTGACCGTGTCCATGGCGGCGGACAGCAGCGGCACGTTGAGGCGGATGCGGCGGGTGAGCCGCGTGGAAAGGTCGACCTCGCGGGGCAGAATTTCCGAGTAGGCCGGAACCAGGAGGACGTCGTCGAAGGTGAGAGCTTCTTCGAGGATGCGCATGCGTAATTATAGGCGGCGCGGCGCCGTCGGTAAACCTCATGCTAAGGTGCCGCATGGCCATTCGGATCGAGGAGCGCGCCGCCCCGGCACGCGACGTCTATAGCGTCACGCGCCTCAACCGCGAGGTGCGCGCCGTGCTCGATCGCGGCCTCGGGGTGGTCTGGGTGGAGGGGGAGCTCTCGAACTTCTCCCAGCCGGCTTCCGGCCACTGGTACTTCTCCCTCAAGGACCGCGACGCGCAGCTGCGCTGCGCCATGTTCCGCCTGAAGAATTCGCTCGTCGGCTTCACGCCCCGCGAGGGCGCGCACCTGCTGCTGCGCGGCCGCATCAGCGTCTACGAGGCGCGCGGGGACTATCAGCTGATCGTCGAGCACCTGGAGGAAGCCGGGGAGGGCGCCCTCAAGCGCGAGTTCGAGCGCCTCAAGGCCCGTCTCGCGGCCGAGGGCCTGTTCGCGCGCGAGCGCAAGCGCGCGCTGCCGCCTTTCCCGCGCCGCATCGGCGTCGTCACCTCGACCTCGGGCGCGGCGCTGCACGACATCCTCGAGATCCTCGCGCGGCGCTTCCCGCCGGCCGCCGTGCTCATCTACCCGAGCGCCGTGCAGGGTGCGGCGGCGGTGCCGGCCCTGATCGCCGCCCTCGAGACCGCCGGCGCCCGCGCCGAATGCGAGGTGCTGATCCTGGCGCGCGGCGGCGGCTCGCTCGAGGATCTGTGGGCGTTCAACGACGAGCGCCTGGCGCGCGTCATCGCGGCGAGCCCGCTGCCGGTGATCTCGGCGGTCGGACACGAGGTCGACTTCACCATCGCCGACTTCGTCGCGGACGTGCGCGCGCCGACGCCCTCGGCGGCCGCCGAGCTGGTCGTGCCCGACCGCCGCGCGTGCCTCGAGGCGGTGCGGCGCACCGCCGAGCGCTTGGCCGTGTCCATGCGCCGGGAGCTGCGCGCGATCGGCGCGCGCCTCGATGGCGCGCGGGGCCGGCTCGCTCTGGTGCATCCCGGAGTGCGGCTCGAGCAGCAAACGCAGCGGCTCGACGACCTCGCACGGCGCCTCGCGGGCGCCGTGCGCGCCCGCGTGCAGCGCGAGCAGCTCGCCCTCGCGCAGCTGCGTGGGCGGCTGGTGCGCCGCTCCCCCGACCGGCTGCTGCACGCGCAGCGTGCGCGCGAGCAGGACCTGACTTTGCGCCTGCGGCACGCGGCTGCCCGCCGCGTGAACGAGGCCGCGCAGCGGCTCGCGCTCGCGCAGCGCGCGCTCAACTCAGTGAGCCCGCTCGCGACGCTCGCGCGCGGTTTCGCGATCGTCACGCGCGCCGACGGCTCGCTGGTCAGCGACGCTGCCGCCGTCGCGCCCGGCGAGACGATCGAGGCGCGCCTCGCGCGCGGCACACTCATCGCGCGCGTGACCGGAACCCGGGAGGGGCCGTGAGGCGGCGCGGCACCGTAGCGGCGCTGTCGCTGGCGGCGCTCTGCTGCGCCGCGGCTGCGCAGGCCGGCATGGCCGCGGCGCGCGGCGCGGAGCTCGCCACGGCACAGCTGCCGCAGGAAGAGCGTGTTCCGGGCGGCGTCGCACTCGTGCGGGTGGGCGATGCGGGGGCCGCGGCCCCGCGGGTCAGCTTCGAGGGGCGGCGGGTGCTGGTCGTGCGGGCGGCGGGCGCGTGGCTCGCCATCGTCGGCATCCCGCTTTCACAGGCACCGGGCCCGGCCGCCGTGCGCCTCGAGGGCGGCGGAACCGTCGGCTTCGAGGTCGCCGACAAGCAGTACACCGTGCAGCGTCTCACCGTGCCGCCGCGCCAGGTCGACCTCTCGGCGGAGGATCTCGCGCGCGTCGGCCGCGAGCAGCCACGCATCAGGGCGGACGTGGGCACTTTCTCGCCAGCCGTGCCGGCGACCTTGCGGCTGCTTGCGCCGGTCCCCGGCGTGCGCTCGAGCTCCTACGGCTCGCGGCGCGTGTTCAACAACGAGGCGCGCAATCCCCACAGTGGCATGGACATCGCCGCCGATACCGGCACGCCGGTGCGCGCCGCGGCCGACGGCACGGTGCTCGACACGGGCGGGTTTTTCTTCAACGGCAACACCGTGATCCTCGATCACGGCGGCGGACTGGTGACGATGTATTGCCACCTGAGCGCCATCGGCGTGGCGCCCGGGCGGCGCGTGCGGGCCGGGGACGTGATCGGCAAGGTGGGCGCGACCGGGCGCGTGACCGGGCCGCACCTGCACTTCGGCGTGGCGCTGAACGCCGACTTCATCGATCCGGCGCTGTTCCTGCCGGCGCCGGAGGTGGCCGCGCCGCATGGCTGAGCTCCCGGGGAGCGATCTCGCCTTCATGCGCGCCGCGCTCACCCACGCGGCCGCCGCCGGCGAGCGCGGCGAGGTGCCGGTGGGCGCCGTGCTGGTGCGGGGCGGGCAGATCATCGCCACCGGCGGCAACTCGCCCGTAGCGAGCCACGATCCCACCGCACACGCCGAGGTCGAGGCGTTGCGCGCCGGCGGGCGCGCGCTCGGCAGTTACCGCCTCACCGATACGACGCTGTACGTGACGCTCGAGCCGTGCGTCATGTGCGCCGCGGCGATGGTGCACGCCCGGGTGCGGCGGCTGGTGTTCGGCGCCTTCGATCCGCGCGCGGGCGCCGCCGGCAGCATCACCGACGTGTTCGCGCTGCCGGAGCTCAATCACCGCGTCGACGTGTTCGGCGGCGTGCTGATGGAGGAGTGCGGGCTGCTGCTGCAGCAGTTTTTCGCCGCGCGGCGTTAGGGGATCAGTCCCGCGGTGGTGGCGGACGCGGCGCGCGCGCCGGCGGGCGCGGCGGGCGCCTGCGCGGGCACGCCCTCGCCCGGCTGCCACTCGAGCAGCGTCAGGAAGCGCTGGATGCGGTCGACGAACTGCACCGGCTCCCAGCCGCGCGCGTAGCCGCGCTTGGCGCGCGTGTACCAGCGCCCCTGGGCGAGCAGCGGCAGCTCCTCGCGCACCTCGGTCCACGAGTCCGGATCCTTGCCGAGGGCCTGGGCGATGATGCGCGCATCCTCGAGATGCCCGAAGCCGACGTTGTAGGCGGCGATGGTGAGCCAGGTGCGGTCCGGCTCCGGGATGCGGTCGGGGATCATCTGGCGCACCTGGGCGAGGTAGTGCGCGCCGGCGAAGATGCTCTGCTGCGGGTCGGTGCGGTCCTTGATGCCCATCGCCTGGGCGGTGTCGGCGGTGAGCATCATGAGTCCCGCGGCACCCTCGTCGGAGACGGCGCGTGGATCCCACTTGGACTCCTGATAGCCGACCGCCGCCAGCAGCCGCCAGTCGAGACCGACCTGCGCGGCCGCCTCCTCGAACCAGGCGCGGTAGTGCGGCAGCCGCTCGGCCACGTGGGTCTGGAACTCGCGCGACTCCTCGTACTCGAAGCGGCGCGTGTCACCGCTCGCCTCCTGCACCAGCTGCGAAAGCTCGCCCGACTGGGCGAGGGAGCCGAAGAACTGGTCGACGCTCTCGAGCAGCGCCGGGGCGCCCTTGCGCACGATCCACTGCACCGGCCGCGTGTCGGGCAGCGCGAATCCCACCAGCACGTTCGGATACAGGTGCCGCGCAAAGGAGAACTCGCGCGCATCCGAGATCGCGTAGTCGGCGTTGCCCGAGTCGACGTCCTCGATGGGATCGGCCGAGCTCGGCGCGGTCTCGACCCATTGCAGCGTCGGCGCCACGGTGCGCCGCAGCTTCTCGAGGATGCGCTCCTGGGGGCTGCCGGCGCGCACCGCGAGGCGCGCCGACTCGAGCTGCAGCGTCTCGCGCGGCCGCGCGCCGCTTCTCTGGTAGACGACCAGCTGCGGGATGTTGGCGTAGGGCACGGCCGCATCCCCGACCTTCTGCCATTCGGGCGAGTCGGTGAGCGAGGCCGCGGCGATGTCCGCGCGGCCTGCCGCGAGCTCGTCCTGCAGGGCCGCTTCGCTCGCGACCGGATAAAGAGTGAGCTTCACGCCGAGTTGCGCGGCGTAGCGGCTCGCCAGCCGGTACTCGAGGCCCTCGGACCCTTGCGCGCCCTCGTAATAGCAGGTGGGCAGATTCAGCGTGACCACGCGCAGCTCGCCGCGCGCGCGCACCGCATCCAGGGCGGATGGCTCGTGTTGCGTGCAGCCCCCGAGGAGCAGCACGCCGGCGGCGGCGAGAGTCAATGCCCGCACGAAGGAGGCCCTCCTGGCGAACGGCTTTCCGTTAGAATACCAGCCCCGCAAAAGGGTCCTGGCTGCGGAGCCGGAGAGGTACCGAAGCGGTCATAACGGCGCCGACTCGAAATCGGATGGTCGGGTAAATCCGGCACGTGGGTTCGAATCCCACCCTCTCCGCCACATCCGCGCCGCCGTCAGGATTCCGGCTTCTTCAGCGCCTCGCGATATGCGGAGCCGAACGCCTCGACGAAAGTGTGCGGCAGATGGTCCGCGGGCATCTCGATGAGGTTGCGGTAGAAGTTGACGAACAGCTCCCAGTACTGGGCCTTGTCGGCGGAGCGCGCCTTGCCGCGCCGTGCGGCGCGCTCGAAGCGCGCCTCGAGCTCGGCGGGATCGAGGCGGTCGAGAAACTCGACGAACGCCGCGCGCGTCGCCTGGGTGGTGGCGTGCTCGTGCTGCTTCGCCTCGCCCACCACCTCGCGCAGCCACTGCACCGAATCGAGGCGCCGGTTCTCGTGCTGCACGAAGAGCTCCACCAGCAGCTCCTCCACCATCGAGTCGGCGAGCGAGGGGCGCGGGTCGTCGGGCTCGCGCGGCGGCGTCTCGATGCGGTAACGGTTGCGGGTGCTGGCGCGCGTGCGCTCGAGATCCTTCAGCCCGACGAGGGTCTCGCGGAACAGCCGCCCGGCGAGGTGCAGCAGGCGGCTCTGGGCGTCCGCCGGCAGCTTCTCGATGTCGATGCCGGCGCCGCGGCAGAAGGCATCCAGCCCCGAGTGCACGTCGGCGAGCGCCATCACACCGTTGCCGCTCTTGGGCTCGCGCGCGACGGCCTCGGCGAGCCGCGCCATGCGCTTGCCGTGCGCCTCGGCCTCCGGGTCCGGGGGCGGCGCGCCGGCGGCGGCGGGACTCGCGTCGGCCGCGATGAGCGGCACCTCCTCGGCAAGGGCGCGCACCGGGGCGGATTCGACCGCCTGCCCGTAGGCGTTCACCGGCAGCGCCGGGTCGCGCCGCGGATCCGGGACCAGCAGCTCATCGAGGTTCAGCACCGCGCCGATGTCGCGTTCCGGGGTGCGGTCGAGGGAGCGCAGCGAGTGGATGCTGGTCGGAACCGCGGCGGAGGCGGGGTCCTCCTGGGCGGCGGCCGCGGCGGCGCGCTGCGCTTCGAGCGCGGCGACGATGTGGTACTCGCCGATGCGCAGCACGTCGCCGTTCGCCAGGCGGTAGCCGCTCGAGCCGCGCTTGGAGAGCGGCTCCATGTCGTCGTTGACGTAGACGCCGTTGGTGCTGACGTCCTGGAGATAGAAGTGGCCCTCGCGGAACTGTACGCGGGCGTGGTGCGCCGAGACGTAGCGCAGCGGGTCGGGCAGCACCCAATCGTTGTCGGCCGAGCGGCCGATGGTGCCGCCTTCGACGGAAAAGACCGCGGTGCCGCGGTCGGCAAGCGACCGCCGCTGGTCACTGACGACACGCAGCCGAAGCGTCATGGTTCCCCGACTCAAAGGAGTCCGTCCGTTGTTGAAGAAACCGTCCCGCGCCACGGAGGCGCGGCAGCGTCCCCGGCACGCCCGGACATATAATGCCAGCGTCAAAGCTACCCGACCCCCCTGTAGAGGCCATGGCAGCCAGTCACATTTTCCGCATTATGTTCGTGAATCAAGGCAAGGTTTACGAGGTGTACGCCCGCAAGGTGAGCCACGGGGACCTGTTCGGGTTCATCGAGGTCGAGGAGCTGGTGTTCGGCGAGCGCTCCTCGGTGGTGCTCGACCCCGCGGAGGAGCGCATCAAGGGCGAGTTCTCCGGCGTCAAGCGCACCTTCCTGCCGCTGCACTCGATCCTGCGCATCGACGAGGTGAAGAAGCAGGGCACCGCCAAGATCACGGCGCTCGAGGCCGGCGCCAACGTCGCGCAATTTCCGATGCCGCTCTACCCGGCTTCGCCCGGAGAGAAGAAGTGAGGCGCGGGTAGCGCATGCTCGAGATCCCAGGCGCCCCGGCGCTGTCCGCGTTTCGTATCGCCAAGCTCGTCCAGCGTCTCGCCGCGCTCGAGCCCGCGGTCACGGGCCTGGCGACGCGCTTCGTGCACTTCGCCGACCTCGAGCGGCCGCTTGCGGCGGGCGAGCTCGCGGTGCTGAGGGAGCTGCTCACCTACGGACCGCGCCTGCCGGCGCAGGCCGGCGGCGGCGCTGGCGCACGCGTACTCGTCGTGCCGCGCGCCGGCACGATCTCGCCCTGGTCGAGCAAGGCGACCGACATCGTGCACGTCTGCGGGCTCGGCTGCGTGCGGCGCGTGGAGCGCGGCATCGAGTACACGCTGCACGCGGCGCAGCCGCTCGGCTCCGCGCAGCTCGCGCGCCTGGCGCCGCTGCTGTGCGACCGCATGACCGAGATGGCGCTGCTGGAGGCGGCCGCGGCCGCGCGGCTCTTCGAGCACGCCGCGCCCAGGCCCCTCGCCACCGTGGCGCTGGCCGGCGGGCGCGCCGCGCTCGCGGCGGCCAACGAGCGGCTCGGGCTCGCGCTCTCGGCGCAGGAGATCGACTACCTGCTCGCGAGCTTCCGGCAGCTCGGGCGCGACCCGACCGACGTCGAGCTCATGATGTTCGCGCAGGCCAACTCCGAGCACTGCCGCCACAAGATATTCAACGCCTCCTGGGTGATCGACGGCCGGCCGCGCGCCGACTCGCTGTTCGCCATGATCCGTCACACGCACGCGGTGAGTCCCGCCGGGGTGCTCTCGGCCTACCGCGACAACGCCGCGGTGATCGAGGGCTCGAGGGGCGTGCGCTACTTCCCGGACCCGGACACGGGGATCTATCGCGGCAGCCTCGAGCCGATCGACATCCTGATCAAGGTCGAGACGCACAATCACCCGACCGCCATCTCGCCGTTTCCGGGCGCCGCGACCGGCTCGGGCGGGGAGATCCGCGATGAGGGCGCGACCGGGCGCGGTGCCAAGCCCAAGGCGGGGCTCACCGGCTTCTCGGTGTCGAACCTGCGCATTCCGGGCTACGAACGGCCGTGGGAGCGCCCCTTCGGTGCGCCGGCGCGCATCGCCGCGCCGCTCGCGATCATGCTCGAAGGGCCGATCGGGGCGGCTTCCTTCAACAACGAGTTCGGCCGGCCCGCGGTGGGGGGCTATTTCCGCACCCTCGAGCTCGAGGTGCCGGGCGATGCGCCCGGACGCGCGCGCGGCTATCACAAGCCGATCATGGTCGCCGGGGGCTTGGGCAACATCCGCCGCCCGCACGTCGAGAAGGCGGCCGTCCCGGTCGGCGCCCGTCTCGTGGTGCTCGGGGGTCCGGCGATGCTCATCGGGTTGGGCGGCGGGGCCGCCTCCTCGGTCGGCAGCGGCAGCTCGAGCGCCGACCTCGATTTCGCCTCGGTGCAGCGCGGTAACCCCGAGATGCAGCGCCGTGCGCAGGAGGTCATCGATCACTGCTGGTCGCTCGGGGAGCGCAACCCCGTGCTCCTCATCCACGACGTCGGCGCCGGCGGCCTCTCCAACGCGGTGCCCGAGTCGGTCGCGCACGACGGGCACGGCGCCCGCATCGACCTGCGCAGCGTCCCGAGCGCCGAGTCCGGCATGTCGCCGCTGGAGCTGTGGTGCAACGAGGCGCAGGAGCGCTACGTGCTGATCGTCGCGGCGCACTCGCTCGAGCGCTTCGGCGCGATCGCCGCGCGCGAGCGCTGCCCGTACGCCGTCATCGGCGAGATCGATGCGAGCGGGCGGCTCGTGGTGAGCGATCCGCTGTTCCACAACGCTCCGGTCGACATGCCGCTCGAGATCCTGCTCGGCAAGCCGCCGCGCCTCACCAGGGACGTCGCGAGCCTCGCCCCGGCCACGCGGCCGTTCGCGAGCGCCGGCATCGATCTCACCGAGGCGCTGTACCGCGTGTTGCGCCTGCCGGCCGTCGCGGACAAGAGCTTCCTCATCACCATCGGCGATCGTACCGTCGGCGGCCTCATCAGCCGCGATCAGCTGGTCGGGCGCTGGCAGGTGCCGGTGAGCGATGTGGGGGTGACGCTCGCCGACTACGAAGGGGTGGCGGGAGAAGCGCTCGCCATGGGTGAGCGCACCCCGGTGGCGCTGCTCGATGCGCCGGCCTCGGGCCGGCTCGCGGTCGCCGAAGCCGTCACCAACATCCTCGCCGCCGATATCGATTCGCCCGGGGCGATCCGCCTGTCCGCCAACTGGATGGCCGCGAGCGGCGAGCCGGGCGAGGACGCGGCTCTCTATGCCACCGTCGCGGCGGTCGGCAAGGAGCTCTGTCCGGCGCTCGGTATCGCCATCCCGGTCGGCAAGGACTCACTGTCCATGCAGACCCGCTGGCGCGACGGCGGCGCCGACAAGAGCGTCGTGGCCCCGGTGTCGCTGATCGTCTCGGCGTTCGCGCCGGTCGCGGACGCGCGCGCCACGCTCACCCCGGCGCTCGACCTCGAAGCGGGCGCGAGCTCGCTCTGGCTCATCGATCTCGCCGCGGGCCGTAACCGCCTCGGCGCTTCGGCGCTCGCGCAGGTATACGGCGAGCTCGGCGAGCAGCCGGCCGATCTCGACGACCCGGGCGCACTTCTCGCCCTCGCCGCCGCGCTGAAGGAGCTGCGCGCGGCGAACCTGCTGCACGCCTACCACGACCGCTCCGACGGCGGCCTCGTCGTGACGCTGCTCGAGATGGCCTTCGCCGGTCATTGCGGGCTCGACATCGAGCTGCCCGAGGCGCGCGGATCCGCCGCGGCGCAGCTCTTCAGCGAGGAGCCGGGAGTCGTCGTGCAGGTACTCGCGGCGGATGAGGCGCGCTTCAGCGAAATCCTGGCGCGGCACGGGCTCGCCGCCGCGGCGTTGAAGGTCGGCACGCCCACCCCGCAGCTGCGGGTGCGGCTGCGGGTCGGGCCGGCACGGATCGAGGAGGCGTGGGAGGACCTCAAGCGCGCGTGGTCGGAGACCTCGTGGCGCATGCGCGCGCTGCGCGACGATCCCAAGTGCGCCGACGAGGAATTCGCCGCGCAGTGCGACGCGCGCGCGGGCGGCCTCGCGCTCGAGTTGAGCTTCGATGCGGGCGAGGACATCGCCGCCGCGTACGTGGCGCGCGGCGTGCGCCCGAAGGTGGCGATCCTGCGCGAGCAGGGCGTCAACAGCCAGACCGAGACCGCCGCGGTGTTCGCCCAGGCGGGGTTCGAGCCGCACGACGTGCACATGACCGATCTGCTCGCCGGGCGGCGGCGGCTCGATGAGTTCAAGGGGCTCGTCGCCTGCGGCGGGTTCAGCTACGGCGACGTGCTCGGTGCCGGCGAGGGCTGGGCCAAGTCGATCCTGTTCCATGGCGCGGTGCGCGAGGAGTTCGAGCGCTTCTTCGCACGTCCCGACAGCTTCGCGCTCGGCATCTGCAACGGCTGCCAGATGTTCGCGGCGCTGAAGAGTCTCATCCCCGGCACCGCCCACTGGCCGCGCTTCGTGCAGAACCGCAGCGAGCAGTACGAGGCGCGCTTCCCGCTGGTCGAGGTGCTGCGCTCGCCTTCGGTGCTGCTCGAAGGGATGGCGGGGTCGCTGCTGCCGATCGCGGTATCGCACGGCGAGGGGCGCGCGGAGTTTGCCTCGGCGCAGGCCGCCGCCGCCTGTGCCGCGAGCGGACTCGTGGGCTATCGCTACGTCGGGCACGACCGCAGCGTCGCGACCACTTATCCGGCCAACCCGAGCGGCAGCCCGTTCGGCATCGCGGCGCTCAGCAACGCCGACGGCCGCGTGACCATCACCATGCCGCACCCCGAGCGCTCGTTCCGCTACCTGCAGAATTCCTGGCGGCCGCGGGGCGCGGCGGGCTACAGCGGCTGGATGCGCCTGTTCCGAAACGCGCGGCGCTTCATTGGTTGATCAGCTCGCCGACTGCAGCGGCGTCACCTTCCAGGAGCCGGTTTCCTCCAGCAGGAAGCGGCGCACCTTGATCGCCTGCTGCAGCCGCCCCTTGCGCACGTAAGCCTCGTAGAGCAGATCCTTCATCACCTCGAGCATGATGCCCGCCTGGTAGCCGTCGAGCGGCGGCACGGCCGCGTGCGCGTCGAGCTCGGCGCCGAACAGCACGTTGCGCATGGTGGTGAAGAGGTCGGGGGCGATGTCGGTGAGCTCACGCAGGCCGTTGAGCTCATCGAACAGGCGCAGCTTCCCCGCTTCGCCGAGGTCGGCGAACACGGCTTGCGCGGTGCGCCGGCACATGGAGCCGAAGGCGTTGAAGGCATCGTGCGTGAAGCACACCAGCGCCTCGCGGAACAGCGCCTCGACCTCCTCGGGGATGTAGGTGAAGCTGAACTTCTCGCGCGCCCGCTCGACCTCGGTGAACTGCGGCGCGAGCTCGATGCGCGCCGCGCCGTACACCCGTACCGTGAAACGCAGGAAGATCGGCGCATGGCAGGCGTCGCACAGATACACGACTCCCGCCTGCCTGGGACGGTAGAGCTGCAGGTCCTCGAAACGCGGCACCGCGCACGGCGTGATGTGCGCGACCGTCTGGCAATGCGGGCAGGTCACCACCAGGTTCTGCTCCTGGTCGTGATGCAGGCGGCTCGCCGTGTCGATATAGAGGGACATGGCCTTCATCGGGCGCTGCGCGGACTGTTGTTATGGTGCCCGTCGCGAGGCTCAGCCCATGGTAACCGATTCCCCGCGGCGGCCGGCGCGGCGCGCGTTATGTCACAGGGTGAGCGGTGCGCGCGAAGGCGAGGATGCGGTCGGCCAGCGCCGAGTACTCGCCGCTGAAGTGGTGGCCCCTGCCGATTTGCGCCCGCGTGACGGCGCCGCCGGCCGGCAGCCCGGGGCAGATCGAGTCCGCCTCGCCCTCGCCGTAGATGCACAGCACCGGCATGGGGGCGAGCGCGGCCAGCTCCGGAACGGTGCGTGGACCGCCGCCGCCGCTGCCGACCCAGTCGGCGACGCTCACCTCGAAGGAAGCGTTGGCGTCGATGCCGAGGAGGCTGACGCTCGCGATGCGCGCGCGCAGGTCCGCCGGCAGGCGGTTGACCACGAACGGCAGCACATCGGCGCCGAAGGAGTAACCCACCAGCAGGACCCGCTGTTTATTCCAGGCCACAAGATAGTGGCGCAGCAGTCTTGCCACATCACGCGCGGTCTCCTCCGGCGTGCGCTCGGACCAGAAATACTTGAGCGAGTTGAGTCCGACGGTCGGCACGCCGCTCTGCGCGAGGCGCGCGGCGAGCTCCTGGTCGAGCCCGGCCCAGCCGCCGTCGCCGGTCAGGAGCAGTGCGAGCTCCGGCGAGGAGCCGCCGGCGGGTACCTCGTTCACCGGCAGGTCGCCGATCTCGGGCGCAGGCGGCGGCGCGGCCGCGGCGGGCGCGGTGAGCTTCAGGTAGGCGGCGCGGAACTGCGGCATCCAGTTACGCTCCACCGCGAAGCCGTGGCCGACCAGCGGCAGGTGCACGATCGCGCCGTTGGCGACCTGCGCGGCGAAGTCGGCCGCGGTCCTGGCGCTGCATACCTCGTCTTTATCGCCCTGCAAGGCGATCCACGGTTGCCTGAGGGTCGCGGCCGGCGCGAACACCA
>JAGWMP010000174.1 GCA_028871705.1 Gammaproteobacteria bacterium | reverse complement strand
GCGGCGCAGGCGCTGCCGGCCTGGGCCGCGCAGACCGCGCGCGAGCGCGCGGCGATCCTGCGCCGCTGGTACGAGCTCATGATGGCGAACCAGGAGGACCTCGCGACCCTCATGACCGCCGAGCAGGGCAAGCCCCTCGCCGAGTCGCGGGGCGAGATCGCCTACGCGGCCTCCTTCCTCGAGTGGTTCGCGGAGGAGGGCAAGCGGCTCTACGGCGACGTGATCCCCGGCCACCAGGCCGACAAGCGCATCCTGGTGCTGCGCCAGCCGATCGGCGTGGTGGCAGCGATCACGCCGTGGAACTTCCCCTCTGCCATGATCACCCGCAAGGTGGGCCCGGCGCTCGCCGCCGGCTGCACGGTGGTGGTGAAACCGGCCAGCCAGACGCCCTACTCGGCGCTGGCGCTCGCGGCGCTGGCGGCCCGCGCCGGGGTCCCGGCGGGCGTGCTCAACGTCGTCACCGGCGATGCCGCCGCCATCGGCGGCGAGATGACCTCGAATGCGAGCGTGCGCAAGCTGAGCTTCACCGGCTCGACCGCCATCGGCAAGAAGCTGATGGCGCAGTGCGCGGGCACCGTCAAGAAGCTCTCGCTCGAGCTCGGCGGCAACGCGCCCTTCATCGTGTTCGAGGACGCGGACCTCGACGCCGCGGTCGCCGGCGCCATCGCCAGCAAGTACCGCAACACCGGGCAGACCTGCGTGTGCGCCAACCGCCTGCTGGTGCATGCGCCGGTGTACGAGGAATTCACCCGCAAGCTCACGCACGCGGTGGCGCAGCTGCGCATCGGCGACGGCCTCAAGGGTCCGACCGACCAGGGCCCGCTGATCGATGCCAAGGCGCTCGCCAAGGTGGAAGAGCACATCGCGGATGCGGTCGGCAAGGGCGCGCGCGTCGCCGCCGGCGGCAAGCGTCACGCGCTCGGCGGCACCTTCTTCCAGCCGACGATCCTCACCGACGTGACCACGGCCATGCAGGTGGCGCGCGAGGAGACCTTCGGCCCGGTGGCGCCGCTCTTTCGCTTCGCCACCGAGGCGGAGGCGGTGCGCATGGCGAACGATACGGAGTTCGGCCTCGCCGCCTACTTCTACACCCGCGATCTGGCGCGCTCGTGGCGCGTCGCCGAGGCGCTCGAATACGGCATCGTGGGGCTCAACACCGGCATCATCTCCACCGAGGTCGCCCCGTTCGGCGGCATGAAGGAGTCCGGCATCGGCCGCGAAGGCTCGCGCTACGGCATCCTCGACTACACCGAGCTCAAGTACCTGTGCGTGGGGTTGTGAGCCGATGCGCTACGTGAGCTCGCCGGACTTCCAGCACGACAGCGCCGAGCGCATCGGCATTCTGCTGGTGAACTCGGGCACCCCCGAAGCCCCGACCGCGGCGGCGGTGCGGCGCTTCCTCAGGCGCTTTCTCTCCGATCCACGCGTGGTGGAGCTGCCGCGGCTCCTGTGGCTGCCGCTGCTCTACGGGGTGATTCTGCCGCTGCGTCCCGCGCGCATCGCGCCCAAGTACCGGCGCATCTGGAGCGAGGCGGGCTCGCCGCTGCGCGATCTGTCGGAGCAGCTGCGCAAGGAGCTCACCGCCGCGCTGGCGCGGCAGGTGCTGGCACCGCTCTCGGTGGAGCTCGGCATGCTCTACAGCCCTCCCTCGGTGCGCGAGGCGCTCGGGCGGCTGCGCGCGAGCGGCGCACAGCGCATCCTCGTGGTGCCGCTCTTTCCGCAGTACTGCGGTGCGACCACCGGGGCGGTGTTCGACCAGGTGAGCGCCGAGCTCTCGGGCTGGCGCTGGCTGCCGGAGCTGCGCATGGTGGCCGAATACCACGATCATCCGGGCTACATCGAGGCGCTGCGCGAGAGCGTCACCGCGCACTGGAGCCGCGCCGGGCGAACCGGGCATCTGCTCATGTCCTTCCACGGCATCCCGGAGCGCTACTTCCGTCAGGGCGACCCGTACTTCTGCAAGTGCCAGAAGACCGCGCGGCTGCTGGCGGACGAGCTGATGCTGCGCGAGAACGAGTGGAGCGTCGCCTTCCAGTCGCGCTTCGGGCCGAGCGGGTGGCTCAAGCCCTACACCCGTGCCGTGCTCGAGGGCCTGCCGGCGCGCGGCCTGCGCTCGGTGACGGTCGTGTGTCCGGGGTTCGCGGTCGATTGCCTCGAGACGCTCGAGGAGATCTCCATCGAGAACCGCGACGCATACCTGCGCGCGGGCGGCGAGCGCTTCGACTATGTGCCGGCGCTGAATGCGCGCGCGAGCCACGCGCGCTGTCTCGCCGAGCTCATCGTCGAGCATTGCCAGGGCTGGACGCGCCTCGAGCACGGGCGCGCCTCGAGCGCCGCGCGCGGTGCCTCCGCCTGATGGGGCGCGCACCGCTCCCGCCGCCGGGGCGCTTTCACGAGCTGAGTCTCGCGACCGGCGATATCCGCGCCTCGATCGAATTCTACGAGCGCCTCGGTTTCACCCAGACCGCGACCGCCGACACCTACTCCCATCCCTATGGCGTGCTGACCGACGGGCGGCTGTATCTCGGCCTGCACGAGCGCGCCGCGCCCTCGCCCATCCTGACCTTCGTGCGTCCCGGGCTCGCCGCGTGCCTCGATGAGTTCGCCGCGCTCGGCATCGGGCTGACGCTGCGCCGCGTGGGCGATGAGGTGTTCAACGAGATCGGCTTCGAGGGCCCGCACGGCGAGGCCGTGCGGGTGCTCGAGGCGCGCACCTTCTCGCCCGCCGAGCGGGGCCTGAGCGAGGTATCGCTGTGCGGCGACTTCGCGGAAGTCTCGCTCCCGGCGGGCGACTTCGAGCGCGCCCAGGCGTTCTGGGAGCCGCTCGGCTTCGTCGCCACCGGCGAACGCGAGGCGCCGCACGTGCATCTGCCGCTCACCAGCGATGCGCTCGATCTGGCCTTTCACCGCCCGCGCACCTGCGATGCGCCGCTCGTCGTGTTCCGCGCGCCCGACATGCGCGCGCGCATCGCGCGGCTGCGCGCGCTCGGCGTGCCGGAGGAGGCGCTGCCGCGCGGCATCGCCCGCGACGCGAACGCCCTCCTCACGAGCCCCGAAGGCACCTGCCTGCTGCTGCTCGAAGGCGAGGACTAGCTTCAGCGCGGCGCCGCGTGCGCCACGATGCGAAAGCTGATGCGCATCTCGTCCTGCACGGCGAGCGCGCCCATGAGCGCCGTGAAGGGGGTGAGCCCGAGCTCGCTCTGCCGCAGCGCCGCGGCGCCGGTGACCTCGAGGGTGTCCCCGGCGATCGCGTAGCGCACCGGCACCGCGATCGGGCGATGCTGCCCGCGCACCTCGGAGTCGATCTGCGCCGTCAGCGAGCCGGGCGTGCCCACCGGGCCGGGTGCGAGGCCGAGCGCCCGCAGCACGATCTCGGGATAGTCCGCCGCATCGAGCAGTGCGGGTCCGAGCATGTTGCGCCGCGTGCCCTCGCGCGCCGATTCGGACACGTCGGGCGGAAAGTCGCCGCCCCCCTGCTGCGCGCGCAACTGCGGCTCATCGACCGTGAGCGCATCGACCGCGACGTGGACCTCGAAGCTCGCCCCGCGCACGTCCGCGGGCACGTAGATCGTCCCGGTGAGGGTGTGGGAAGCGACGACGTGGTTGTGGCCGGCGGCGGCGAGCGCCCCGGCGCGATACACCAGCACGGTAAGGAGCGATTCGCCGGGAACGATGTCATAGGGCTTGCCCGCGTGCGGCACGGCCGGCGGCGCCGCGGGCGCGCCGCGTACCTCGGCCGGCGGCGGCGGCGGACGCGTCGGGCACCCGGCGAGCGCGCACGCGAGGAACACGGTGGACACCGCCCGGATCTTGCAACCGCGGCTCACCGCACTAAGCTTCATCTCCATGACCCTCCAAAATACGACCCGGCGCTGGGGCACGATCGCCCAGACGTTTCACTGGCTCATCGTAGTGCTCCTCGTCGTGCAGGTGACACTCGCCGAGCTGGCCGACGACCTGCCCGTCGGGGTGCGCAAGCTCACCCTCCTCGCGCGCCACAAGTCGGTCGGCATCACGATTCTCGCACTGGTGATCCTGCGCCTCGCCTGGCGCGCCGTGAACGCGCATCCGCCGCTACCGGCGAATCTGAAGCCCTACGAGCGCACGCTGGCGCGGCTCACCCACCTCGCGCTCTACGTGCTGCTGTTCGCGATGCCGCTCACCGGCTGGACGATGTCCTCGGCACGTGGGTTCCCGGTCAGCTGGTTCGGGTTCTTCACGCTGCCGGATCTGGTGCCGAAGAGCCGCCCCCTCTACGACGCCCTGGTGCTGACCCACCAGACGCTCGCCTGGTTCCTGTTCGCCGTGGTGGCGCTGCACGTCGCCGGCGCGCTCAAGCATCACTTCGTGCACAAGGACGACGTGCTGCGCCGAATGCTGCCCTTCACCTAAAGGAACGCATCCATGCGCCATGCGACGCTCTGCCCGACACTCGCCGCGACATTACTCGCCGGCACCGCGTGGGCGTCCGCGCCCGCGGCCGCACCGGCAGCTGCCGCAGCCCCCGCGCCCGCCGGGCGCCACTACACGCTCGATGCCGCGAAGAGCTCGCTCGAGTTCACCTTCCTGCAGGCCGGCGCGCCGAACACCGGCCGCTTCCCCCGCTTCGCGGTGGCGCTCGACTTCCCGGGCGCCGACCCCGCCGGCGGACGGCTCGAGGTGACGGTGGAAGTCGCCGCACTCGACACCGGCGACAAGGACCGCGACGACACGCTCAAGAGCGACGATCTGTTCGCGGTGAAGAAATTCCCGCAGGCGCACTTCAGCGCCACGCAGATCGTGAGAACGGCCGCCGGCTACGAGGCCGCAGGCTCGCTCACCATCCGCGGGGTGACGCGCGCGGCCAGCGTGCCGTTCACGTTCCGCGAGGCCACCGAGGGCGGCGCCACGGTCGGCTACATGGCCGGCAAGACCGTCGTGCGCCGGCTCGATTACGGCGTCGGCCAGGGCGACTGGAAGGCCACCGACCAGGCCGGGAACGAGGTCACGGTGTCCTTCAAGCTGCGCCTCACACGCGCCGCCCGCTAGCCTCACACCGCGCTGCCGTCGCGGCGCGTGAAGCGGCCGCGGGCGTGGGGCGGACTGAAAGCGAGATCGACCTCCGGGTCGGTGTAGTGCGCCTCGTCCTCCGCGTCGCGGTTGCTGATCTCGAGGTACACCGCCGGGCGGTCGCTGCGGTTGATGAGCTGATGCCCGTCCGCGACGCCGGCGGCGAAGCCCGCGCACATCCCCGCCGTGAGGCGCTGCTCGCCGGCGCCGCTGCGCAGCACCAGCTCGCCCTCGAGCACGAACACGAACTCATCCTCGTGCGTGTGCCAGTGGCACATCGAGGATTCCTTGCCGGGCGGGAGCGTCGTCCGGTTGATGCCGATGCGGGTCAGGCCGAAGACCTCGCCGAGAGCGCGCTTCTCCCGCGGCAGCACCCGCGAGCGGTACGGCTCCGGATACCCCGAGCGGCTGACGGGCGCGACATCGCGCGGATCGAGTGCGGGCCGGTGTGATGCCATGGTGCGTTTCCCCGGGAGTGGCGGCGCGCGCGGTTGACGCGCAACAGTTGCTTCGGGGAGCATGCCACAAGCTGCATGCCTGAAATATTCGACGACGTCGGCCATTGCGTCGACGCGGTGCTCCGCCGCGTGGGGCCGCGCGTGGTGCTGGCGCTGCCGCTCGGCATCGGCAAGCCCAACCCCTTCGTCAACGAGCTCTACCGCCGCGCGCAGCGCGATCCGGCCATCGAGCTCACCATCGTCTCGGCGCTCTCGCTGCTCAAGCCCGTGGCGCGTGCGCCGCTCGAGGCGCGCCTCCTCGCCCCCCTCGTGACGCGCGTCTTCGGCAGTTACGTCGAGCCCGAGTACGCGCGCGCGCTGCTCGCGGACCGCCTGCCGCCCAACGTGCGCGTCATCGAGTTCTATCTCACCCCCGGCGCCTTCCTCAATTCGGCCCACGCGCAGCGCAACTACCTCTCGGCCAACTACACGCACGTCGCGCGCGATCTGCTGGCGCGCGAGGTCAACGTGGTGGCCCAGCTCGTGGCGCGGCGCACGGTCGACGGCGAGACGGCGCTCAGCTTCGGCTCCAACGCCGACGTGATCGTGGACCTGCTGCCGCAGCTCGAGGCGGAGCGCCGCGCCGGGCGCGACGTCGTGGTGATCGGCGAGGTGCACGCGCAGATGCCGTTCATGACCGGGCACGCGCAGGTCGCGCCCGAGCGCTTCGACTATCTGATCGAGGATGCGCGCTACGACTTCGACCTCTTCGGCCCGCCGAACGCCCCGATCGGCGACGTCGACCACGCGATCGGCATGTATGCGAGCGCCCTGGTGAAGGACGGCGGCACGCTGCAGATCGGCATCGGCGAGCTCGGCGACTCGATCGCCTATGCGCTGCTCTTGCGCCATCAGCAGAACGCCGCCTGGGCGCAAGCGCTCGGCGCGCTCGCCGCGCCCGGCACGCGCGGCGCCGCCGGTATCATCGACGCCGCCGGCGGCCGCGAGCCCTTCGTCCGCGGCCTGTTCGCATCGAGCGAGATGTTCGTCGACCAGCTGCTCGAGCTCTACCGCGCCGGGATCCTCAGGCGCCGCGTCTACGACTCCCTCGCGCTCGAGCGGCTGCTGGCGGCGGGCGCGACGGCCGAGCGCTTCGATGCGGACATTCTC
>JAGWMP010000173.1 GCA_028871705.1 Gammaproteobacteria bacterium | reverse complement strand
AATAAGGGGCCCAATCCCACATGGATCCTCGCCTGAGGCAGCCCCCCGAAGGACTACCACCCCCGGGGGCGGATCTCGATAGTACCGACGAGCTTCCGGTCCTGGACCCGAAAGCCTACGAGGCGGCTGCGCGTGAGCGGCTCGCCGACACCTGGATTCAGCCAGGGCTCCCCGAGGGACCGCCCGCGTCCGAGTCGCCCGCGGCCGCCGAGGCCGGGGAGGATCCGCTGCAGACGGCCGTGGCGAACCTGCGCGAGGCGCAGGAGCTGCTCGCGAGCCGCGGCGCCCGCCTCAACGAGATCGAGCGGCTGCTCGAGGAGGCCGACGCGGCCCGCGCCGGCGCCGCACAGCGCCTCGAGGCGCTCACCGCCGAGCTCGCCGCGGCGCGCAGCGCCGCAACGCAGGCCGCCGCCGCCCACGCGGCCGAGCAGGCCGCGGCGCACGCCAGCGGCGAGCAGCGCACCGCACAGCACGCCGCCGAGCTCGCGCAGCTGCGCGCCGCCGCCGCCGAGCGCGAGGCCGGGCTCGGCGAGGAGCTCGCACGGGCGCGCGCCGCCGCGGGCGAGGAGGCGCAGGAGCTTGCCGGAGAGCTCGCTGCCGCGCGCCAGGCCGCCGCGGAGCGCGCGGCGCAGCATGCGCGAGAGCTGGCCGAGGCGCAGCTCGCCGGCGAGGTGCAACTCCTGGCCGAGCGCGAGAATTCCACCGAGAGCGCGCGCCGCCGCGAGGTCGAGCATCGCGAGCTCATTGCCGCCCGCGACCGCACGCACGCCGCGCTCGAGGCGCAGCTCGCGGAGCTGCGCGCCCGCGCCGCCGCCCACTTCGAGTCCGCCCGCTCCGCCGAGGCGCGCCGCGCGCTGTTCGAGGGGCTGCTCGTGCAGCTGCAGGAGGAGCTCGATGGCGAGGAGAGCGGCCGGGCGCGGCTCACGCGCGAGCTGGCGGGCCGCGATACGCGGGCCGGCGAGCTCGAAGCGCAGCTCGCGGAGCGCGCCGCGCGCATCGCGGCGCTCGAAACCCAGGCGCGCAACCTCGGCGCCACGCTCGAGCAGCGCGACGAGGAGCTGATGCGGCTGCGCGCGGCACAGGCGAGCGTCAACACCGCGCTCGAGGCCTCGCGCGCCGCCACCGCGGGCGTCGCCACGCGCGCCAGCGAGTACGAGGCCGCGCTCGCCGAGGCGCGCACCCGTGGGGCGACTCTCGAGGCGGAGCTCGCCGCCGAGCGCAAGCGTGCCGCGGAGCGCGACCAGGAGCTCGCCAGGGTACGCGCCGACATGGACGAGTGGGCCGGCGCGCTGCGCACGGCGCAGCTCGAGCGCAGCGGCCATCTCGCCAGCATCGCCGCGGGTGAAGCGCACGCGAAGCAGCTCGAGGCGCGCGTCGCGGAGCAGGTGGACATGCTGCGCACGCTGCAGAGCGCCTCGGAGGCCGCCATCGCCCGCACCCAGGAGCTCGAGGGGGACCTGCGCGCCGCCGAGGACACGATCACGCGCCTCGAGTCGCAGCTGCGCGGCCGCAACGCGCGCGTCTCGGAGCTCGAGAAGGCCAACCAGCAGTGGCGCCACACCCTCGATGAGACCCGCGCGGCGCACGTCGAGACCGACACCCACCTGGCGCTGCGCGAGGCGGCGGCGTTCGCCGAGGCCGAGACCGGCCCGGTGCGCGATCCGGCCCCGGACGGGGCGGCGCGTCTGCTCATCCAGTCGGACGGCGGGCGCGAGGTGGTGCACGTGCTGGCGCGCAAGACCAGCATCGGCCGCACCCCCGACAACGACCTGCAGATCGACGCCAAGTACATCAGCCGCCATCACGCCGTGATCCTGGCCGCGCCCGCGCACACCATCATCGAGGACCTGAACAGCACCAACGGCGTGCTGGTCAATGGCCGGCGCATCACGCGGCAGATGCTCAGGGACGGCGACCAGGTGTGCATCGGCCGCAGCGAATACCGCTTCGCCGTGCGCCGCACTGGCGAGAAGCGCTGACAGGGACACGCCGCGTTCGCTAAGCTCGCCGTCGATGGCGAGTCCCTACATCGAAAGGATCCTCAAGGCGCGCGTCTACGACGTGGCGATCGAGTCGCCGCTCGAGTTGGCGCCGCGCCTGTCGCGCCGCCTCGGCAACGAGGTGCTGCTCAAGCGCGAGGACCTGCAGCCGGTGTTCTCCTTCAAGCTGCGCGGCGCCTACAACCGCATCGCGCACCTCGGGGATGCGGCCGCCGCGCGCGGCGTGATCTGCGCCTCGGCCGGCAACCACGCGCAGGGGGTGGCGCTCGCGGCGCGCCGCCGCGCCATCCCCGCGGTCATCGTCATGCCGGTCACCACGCCCCACATCAAGGTGCAGGCGGTGCTCGATCTCGGCGGCGAAGTGGTGTTGCACGGCGACGACTACGACGCCGCGCTCGAGCGGGCCCTCGCCCTGGCGCGCGAGCGCAATCTCGTGTTCGTGCATCCCTTCGACGATCCGGACGTGATCGCCGGACAGGGCACCATTGCGGTCGAGATCCTGCGCCAGGCGCGCGGACCGGTGGACGCCATCTTTGTGCCGGTCGGCGGCGGCGGGCTGCTCGCCGGCATCGCGGTGTACGTCAAATATCTCTACCCGGCGGTGCGGGTGATCGGCGTCGAGCCGCGCGACGCCGCCTCGATGTACGAGTCGCTGCGTGCCGGGCAGCGCGTGACGCTCGAGCGCGTCGGCATCTTCGCCGACGGCGTGGCGGTGCGGCGCGTGGGCGAGGAGACCTTCGCGCTGTGCCGCGGACTCATCGACGAGGTGCTGCTCACCGACACGGACGCGATCTGCGCCGCCATCCAGGACGTGTTCGAGGACACGCGCTCGATCGTCGAGCCGGCCGGGGCGCTGGCGCTCGCCGGGCTCAAGCAGTACGTGGCGCGCGAGGGCTGGCACGGCAAGCGGCTGGTGGCGATCAACAGCGGCGCCAACATGAACTTCGACCGGCTGCGGCACGTCGCCGAGCGCGCCGACCTCGGCGGCGAGCGCGAGGCGCTGCTGGCGGTGGTGATCCCGGAGCAGCCGGGCAGCTTCCTGCGCTTCTGCGAGGCGCTCGGCAGGCGCAGCGTCACTGAGTTCAACTACCGTTACGCGGGGCCGGGCTCGGCGCAGATCTTCGTCGGCCTCGCGCTCTCGCAGGGGCGCGCCGAGAAGGACGTGATCGCCGCGCAGCTGCGCGCCGCGGGCTTCACCGTCACCGACATGACCGACGATGAGATGGCGAAGCTGCACGTGCGCTACATGGTGGGCGGACACGCCCACGGCCTCGAGCACGAGCTGCTCTACCGGTTCGAGTTTCCGGAGCGCCCGGGGGCGCTGCTCAAGTTCCTGCAGGCGATCGGCGCGCGCTGGAACATCAGCCTGTTCCACTACCGCAATCACGGCTCGGACTACGGGCGGGTGCTCGCCGGCATCCAGGTGCCGCCGGCCGAACGCGCCGATTTCCTCGGGCACCTGCGCGACCTGCACTACGCCTACGTGGAGGAGACCGCGAACCCGGCCTACCGGATGTTCCTGTCGAGCTGACTCTCGTGCTGCCACTCGCGCCAGATGGCGAGCAGCACCGCGAGGATCACCGGACCGACGAACAGGCCGACCAGCCCGAAGGCGGCGAGCCCGCCGAGCACGCCGAACAGCACCACCAGGAACGGGATCTGCGCCTCGCGGCTGATGAGGAACGGCCGCACGATGTGGTCGGTCCAGCTCATCACCACGGCACCCCACACCAGCAGTCCGATCCCCGCGACCGTGTGCCCCTCGAGCAGCAGCCAGGCCGTGACGCACGCCCAGATCGCGGGAGCCGCGAACGGGATGAGCCCGCACACGGTGGTGAGCGCGGCCAGAAACACCGGCGCGCCCACCCCGGCGGCCGCGTAGCCCAGGCCGACCAGCACGCCCTGCACCACGGCGGCGAGCACCAGCCCGTAGACCACCGCCTTCGCCGTCTGGCCGATCGCCTGGAGATAGTTGTGCACGCGCGGGCCGAGCATCTGCTCGAGCGCCGTGGCGAGCTGAGCGGCGATGCGTTCGCCGTCGCGGTACACGAAGAACAGGCTCACCACGGTCAGGAGCAGCCTGGCGGCGTTACGGCCGATGTTGCCGAGTACGTGGCCGATCTGCTCGAGGGAGTGGTCGGTGATGTTGCGCAGCTCGGCGCCGAGTGCGTGCGGGTCCAGTGCGGCGCGCGCCGCCAGGTCGCGCAGCTGGTCGCCGATCCACGGCAGCTTGAGGATCGCGGGGGGCAGCGTGCCGCCGGCGAGCAGCGTCTGCGTTTCGTGGTAGGCCCGTACCAGCTCGAAGCGCACCACCACGGCGAGCCAGGCGAGCGGCGCGATCACCGCGGCGCTCACCACCGCGGTCAGCGCCAGCGCCGCGAGGGTGCGGCGGCCGCGGAATTTGCCGATGAGCCACACGTACGCCGGCCAGGTGACGAAGGCGAGGATCGTGGCCCAGACGATCGGCACGATGAACGGATCGAGCACCAGGAAGCCGAGCAGCACGAGCCCCGCGAGCAGCGCCACCGTGATGAGGCGGCGCAGCCAGGGCGCGGAGAGGAAGTCCTCGTCCGTCACAGCAGCCCCGCCGCATCGGAAGCGATCATGACGAGCGCGAGCAGTGCCGCCGTCGCGAGGCTCAGGTTGCGCCGCAGCGTCAGGTACGCAGCCGGCAGCTCGGCACCGAGCGCGCGGTGCTCGTACAGCCAGAAGAGGCCGCCCGCCACCGTGAGCAGCGCGAGCGCCCGCTGTCCGCCGAGCAGCACCGCCGCCGCCGCGGCCAGCGCCGGCAGCGTCGCTGCCGCCATGCGCCCCGCCGTCGCGGGGAAGCGCCCGGCGAGCGCGAGGCCGAAGTGCACCGCGGCGCCGAAGACCAGCAGTACCGCGCCCCAGGCGATCGCGGCGCGCTGCGCGAGCTCCTGAGCGGCATAGCCGGGCAGCGCCATCACCGCCGCGAGACACGCCAGCAGCGGTGCGACCGCCAGGTAACCGAGGAGCTCGGCGGCGGTGCCGAGCCGCGCGGGAGCGGTGTCGTGTTGGAGCGGCTTCATCGAGGGCGATCATGCCACGGGGCGAGTGCCGGCGATGCCTTGACGGCGCCGCGGGGCGCAGGCACCCTTCGCGCGGCGTGAGGTGCTCGTCCCGCGAGGGAACGAGTAAAACGGGAAGTCCGGTGCGGATTCGTCCAAACCCGGCGCTGCCCCCGCAACGGTAATCGAGTTGAGGCGGATCACTCGCCACTGCGTCCGCAAGGGCGCGGGAAGGCGATCCACCGAGGAGGCGCAAGCCTCCGGCTCGAGAGCCCGGAGACCGGCCTCACGCATCACCGTTGGACGTCGCGGCGGGCGGCGCTGGTCTCGCGGTATGCGCTCCCGGGCGCAGACCCGCCAGCTCCTCGAAGCGACGTGCAACGCGCACGGGTGTGTGCTTTCGAGGAGCGCTTCATGTCGCAGGGTCTCGTCTCGCGCCGCGCGCCGGTCTGCGCGCTATTGCTGTGCATTTCCTCCGTTCCCAGCGCCTGGGGCCAGCTGGCGCCGCCGGCGCAGCCGCCGTCCGCCGATCAGCTGCAGCAGGTCATCGTCACCGCTTCGCGCGTCCCGGAGCCCGAGGACCAGTCGCTGTTCTCGGTGACGGTGCTGACACGCGCCGACATCGAGGCGCGCCAGGCGCTCTCGGTGCAGGATCTGCTCGCCGATCTGGCCGGCGTCAACGTCGACAGCTCGGGGGGTCTCGGCCAGCAGAGCTCGGTGTTCATCCGCGGCGCGGACTCCGACCACACGCTGCTGCTCATCGACGGCGTGCGGGTGGGTTCCGCCACCCTCGGCATCGCGCCCTTCGAGATCGTTCCGCTCGAGCAGATCGACCGCATCGAGGTGGTGCGTGGCCCGCGCTCGACGCTCTACGGCTCGGACGCGGTCGGCGGCGTCATCCAGATCTTCACCCGCCAGGCGGGCGATGCGGGCGTGACGCTCGGCGGCAGCGCCATGACCGGCAGCTACGACACCCACCAGTTCAGCGGTTACCTCGCCGCGCGCGGTCGTGAGGCCTGGGGCAGCGTTTCGGGCGACGTGCTCACCACCGCCGGGATCCCCGCCTGTCTGCCCTCCGCGATCGCCGGCTGCTTCGACCCGGCCGCCCCGCAGGTCCCCGACGGTCACCAGAACCGCTCCGGTTCGCTGAGCGGCGGCGTGCGCCTCTCCGATACGCTCACCGCCTCCGCCGACGTGCTCTACACCCACGGCTGGACCGCCTTCGATGGCGCCGGGTTCGACGACCGGCTGGACTTCGAGGAGAAGGTCTATACCGCGCATCTCGACCAGGCCCTCGGCGGCAGCTGGCACGTGCGCCTCATGGCCGGGCGCGACGAGGACGACGAGCGCGACCTCCTCGACCCGACCCCGGTCGGCACCTTCGACACCGTGCGCAACAGCGCGAGCCTGCAGGCCGACGGCAAGCTCGGCTCGGTGTTCAAGCTCATCAGCGGCCTCGATTACGAGGACGTACGCGTCGACAGCGATACGCCCTTCGAGGTGACCGCGCGCGCCACGCGTGCGGTGTTCAGCGAGCTGCACGCCGATCTTGGCGACTGGTCGGCGCTCGCCGGCGCGCGTTACGAGGACAACGAGCAGTTCGGCGATCACTGGACCGGGAACCTGGGTGTCACGCACAA
>JAGWMP010000172.1 GCA_028871705.1 Gammaproteobacteria bacterium | reverse complement strand
TTCCACTATCGCTCGAGCGATGCGGAGCTCTACGCCGAGCGGCCGCTGATCCAGCTCGCCTGCGACGGCGCGGTGACCGCGGTGCATTACAACAACCGCTCGATCGCGCCGCTCACGCTCGCGGCGCGCGCGGCGCCGGCGTTCTACGCCGCCTACCGCCGCTTCGCCGCGCTGCTGCGCGAACCGCGCTTCCAGCTGCGCCTCAGGCTCGCCGACGGCGACCTGGTGGTCTTCGACAACCAGCGCGTCCTTCACGGCCGCACCGCCTTCACCTCGGCGCGGCATCCGCGGCACCTGCAGGGCTGCTACCTGACGCGCGACAGCGTGTTCAGCGAAGTGGGCGTGCTGCGGCGCGGCCTCCCGGTGCCCGCGTGAGCGTCGCCGACGAGGTGCTCGCGATCTACGGTGCGCACGGCGGGGGCGCGTACTTCGGCGAGCGCGTCACGATCACCGAGCACTGCCTGCAGGCCGCGTGGTTCGCGCAGGTCGGGCACGCCCCCGCATCCCTCATCGTCGCGGCCCTGCTGCACGACATCGGCCACCTCCTCGAGGCGGTTCCGGATGACCTCGCCGAGTGGACCACGGATGCCCGTCACGAGGAGGTCGGCGCGCGCTGGCTCGCCGGGCGCTTCGGCCCCGAGGTGAGCGAGCCGGTGCGCCTGCACGTACCGGCCAAGCGCTATCTGTGCGCGACCGATCCGGACTACTTCGGGCAGCTGAGCTCCGCCTCGGTGCACACCCTCGCCCTGCAGGGCGGACCCATGGCGGCGGCGGAAATCGCGCGCTTCGAGCGCGAGCCGCATCATCTCGCGGCGGTGCGCGTGCGCCGCTGGGACGATCAGGGCAAGGTCGCGGGACTCACGACACCGCCGCTCGAGTCCTATCGCGGCATGATCGAAGCGGCGGTGCGCGGCGCACAGGGATGACGCGTGCGGCATGGATCTCTCTCTCGACAAGATCGCTTACCCGCCCTCGACCGGCGCGCGCCGCGTCCACGACACGCCGCTCGTCGTCGCGACGGCTGAGAGTCTCGCGGGCTTCGGCCTGCTGGTCGATGAGCCGCGGACCTTCCCGATCGAGATCGTGCAGTGGCCGGCGCAGGGCTGGCGCGCGGTCGATGCCAACACCGGCAACCAGGGCGGCGTGACCGAGGGGTTGTTCGAGTTCTCCTGGCAGGGCGAGACGCTCTACGCGCGCAACCACGCCGTCGGCGACAGTTACCTCTTCGGCTGGAGCACCTGGCCGGAGGAAGCCTCGCGCACGGGCACGCAGCGGCGCGAGCGGGCCCTCATCTGGCGCGCCAACTATCACCCCGACGGCGGCCAGCTCTTCCATCCGCTCGCGGGGCAGAGCTTCGTCGTGCCGCTGGCGCTGCCGGGCGACGATGTGACCCCGGAGTCCTTCGTGACCTTCTGGTGCGATGGCCGCCAGGCTCTCTACCTGCATCCGAACGTGTGGCACGGGGCGGTCGTGCCACACGCCGACGAGGCGCGCTTCCTCGACCGCCAGGGACGCGTGCACGCACGCGTCTCCATCGACTTCGTGCGGGAGTTCGGCTGCTACCTCGGGGCATCGCTGCGCCCACCGCGACCGACCTAGAGCAGCCCCGCGATCGCGACCGCGAGCCAGGCGAGCCGCGGCCAGCGCACCCCGGGGCTCCCTCCCCGGGGACGCACTGAAACGCCGGCCGCAGGGCGCGTCGCCGCGTCCCCGCGGGCCATCCAGGTCCGCTACCGGGCCCGCTTCAGAGTGAACTCACCGACGTCGACGCCGAGGTCGATGCCCTCACCGTGACCGGCGAGCGCCAGCGACACCGTGCCCTTGGTCAGCACCTGTGCGGTTCCGGACTTCGTGAGTCCGGCGTGCGCCTCGCCCTGGGCATAGTTGCCGAGGACGTCGGTGATCTTGTGCACGTGAGTGAAGTCGCCCTTGCCTTCATCGACGTGCGTGCGGCCCGCGGTCAGCCCGCCGCCCTTGGCGGTGATCACGACCGGCAGCGAGCTGCCGTCGTTACAGGTGACCATCCCCTTTCCCCGGGCGCTCGAGACGATCGCCGACCAGCTGCTGAGCGAGAAGCTCAGCTTGCAGCCGATCTCGGGGCGCTCGTCGTCCGCGAGGGCCTGTTGGGCGCCGAGCAGCGCGATGCCGGTCAGCGCGAGAGTCACGATCAGAGCGTGTTTCATGGCAGTTCCTTTTCCTTGCTGCGGGTTGCCGCGCAAGGGTGAGTGCGCGCGGCTGAACTGCCACTGAACTCGCGAGGCCTGTAGCTCTGAGTCCTACACGCGCGCCGGAGGATGCCTACAGCCGGCTCAGGCGCGCGGCTCGGCGAGCAGCTGCACCCAGAAGAGTCCCTTGCGCGCGGCGCGGCCGCTCGCGAGCCCGACGCCCATCTGCGCGAAGCGCGGATCCATGATGTTCTCGCAGTGTCCGGGGCTCTCGAGCCAGCCCCGCACCACCTCATCGACCGACTGCGGTCCGTAGGCGATGTTCTCGCCGACGAGCTTCTCGTGATAACCGGCGGCGCGCACCCGGTCGGCGGGCGAGTGGCCGGTGAGGTCCTGGTGCTCGAAGTAGTCGTGCTGCGCCATGTCGCTCGCGTGGCCGAGGGCGACGTCCGCGAGCGTCCCGGAAAGAGTGAGGGGCGGCGCCGGCGCGAAGGACTGCGAGCCGCAGCGTGCGCCCCGGGCGCGCGCCGCGTTGACGAGCGCGAGCGCGCGGCTCTCCATGGCGGGCGTCGTGGAGAGCGGGCGGGTCGGTGGCGCCGCAGGCGCAGGCTCCGCCGTATGCCAGCGGGTCACGGGCGCGGCCGGATACGCGGGCGCTGGCGCCGCAGCGGTAGCCGTGGCGAGGACCACCCAGCTGTCCGCGCCGCGGCGGTAGACCCCGATGTCGGTGAGATCGCGGCCCGAGACGCTGCGGCACTGCGAACGGCGCAGGCTCTGGATCAACCCATCGTCGGAGCCCGTCGCGTGCAGGCCCTGGGCGTTGAGCGCGCGATAGCCGCTCAAGTCGGTCGCGGTGGCGAGCGAGTGTCCGCCGGCCCACTCTTCGGCCGCGCGGTCGAGCCGCGCCTCGCGGTGCAGGGGCCGGGCCGCCGGCACGAGGCCGCCGCAGCCGCCTTCACGCAGCATCTGAACGACCGAGAGAGGATCGGTGCGCGCGAGCGGCGCGGCCGCGAGACCGCTCACGATGAGCAGCAAACCCCATAGCCGTCCGGGATCGAGGCGATTCATCGAGGCTCCCGCGGTCACCCCACTCGCAGGGGACGAGGATAACCACAGCAACGCGGCGGCGCCGCGACGGATGACCGCCCGGCGGCGGTAGCCGTTCACAGTTTGGTAGGCTAGCGGCCCGCCGCGCCTCACCGGAGCCTCTCGTGAAGCCACCCGCACTGCTCGCCACCTGCGTAGTTGCCCTCCTGTTCCTGACCGCCGCCCCCACCGCCCCCGCCGCGCCCGAAGAGCCGGCCATGACGGCGGGCGACCTGGCGCAGCTGTGCAACGGCACGGATCACGTCAGCGTCAATGCCTGCCGCATCTACATGCTCGGCGTGACGCAGGGCATCGCCGTGGGACTGCACATCGCCGGCCGCGGCAAGGAAGCGGCGCGGCCGTGCGTTCGCCCGGGAATCGCCGCCGAGGACCTCGAGGCGGTGCTGAAGAAGCGGCTCGATGCGCTCGATGCGGCCGGACTTAAGCGCGATGCGGCCGGTTTCATCGGCGAGTCGCTCACCGCCGCCTTCCCGTGCGCGGGAGGCCGCCGATGAGAACACTCTTTATAGGAGCCCTGAGCTGCCTGCTGCTCGGCGCCGGCGCAACCGCTACCGCAGGCGGCGCAGCCGCCACGGCCAGCAGCGCAGCCACCAACCCGGGCGAGACGCCCGCGGACCGCGACGGTCTCTACTTCCCGTCCGCCACCACGCAGACCGAGGCCGACGAATACACGCGCTACGAGCTCCTGGCGCCGGAGACGGCGAGCTTCAAGATCACCTACGAAGTCACGGCGACGACCGCGGGCGCCCGCTACTTCTACAACCCGATCCGCAAGGGCAGCATCGCGAGCGATGAGAGCGTCTACGACGCGCATCTCGGTACGCCGCTGCACTTCGAGGTCGTGAGCGGCAGCGCGGCACGCCGCGATCCCCTGATGCCCGACGCCGACGATGCGACCGAATACATCCGCATCACCCTCGCGGCACCCGTGCCGCAGCACGGCCAGGCGCGGCTGCTCATCGTCAAGACCTACAAGGACCCGAAGAGCTACCACCGGGACGGCAACGCCCTGGTCTTCGAGCGGCCGCTCGGCATCCGGCGCAACAAGGTGGTGCTGCCGGCAGGCTACGAGGTCGTGGGGCTCACAGTGCCCGCGCAGCTCCTCACCGAGAAGGACGGGCGCATCGCCGTGAGCTTCCTGCACGCCGGAGCCGGCGAGGCGCCGCTCGAGGTGCGGGCGGTGAAGGATGCGCAGACCGGCGCCGCGGCCGCCCCGCAGACGCCGACCGCCGAGCGCAGCTGGGAATCGCCCTTCCAGGGCGAGACCGAAGAGGAGCGCCTCAGTGAGCGCGCGCACCAGGACCGCGAGATCGTCTACTTCCTGCAGCAGCCCGAGACTCACGCCTTCAGCCTCTATCACGACTACACGGAGACGCGCCCCGGCGTGAACGGCTACGCCAACGTGGTGCGCACCGGCAGCGTCGCGAGCCGCCCCTCGGCCACCAACCTCGACACCGGCGCGACGCTCGCGGTGCGCGAGATGACCGGAGCCGAGCTCGCCGCCTCGAAGCTCAACGTCGGCGAGCCGGTGCCGCCCGATGCCCACGTGGTGGTGATCCCGTTCGCGCCCGTCGGGGCCGGACAGTCGCTGCGCCTGAGAATCGCGGAAACCTACACGGCGCCCGTCAGCTATCGCCTCGCCGGCAACGAGCTGGTGTTCGATCGCAGCCTCGGCCGGCCGCGCAACGCGGTGGTGCTGCCCTCCGGCTGGTACTGCACCGCGAGCGCCGCTCCCGCGACGGTGAGCCGGCTGCCGGACGGGCGCGTACGGCTCGACTACTGGGACGATCGCCCGGAGGCGGTCGACGTGCTGCTCAAGGCGCGCCGGCGGATTGCGGCAGACCGACCCTGAGCGTAACCGGGGTGGCGGCCGCCGCCCGCGCGCGCTGCACGGCCCGTCGCCGCACAGCGCGCGCACGTTCTCCGCTCAGGGCTGTCCGGTCGCCGGATCGAGCAACAGCCGGCGGTCCTGACCGCCGTCATCGAAGTCGAACATGTTGAGGAGCGAGCCGGCGATCTGGTCGTAGGATCCGCCGCCGAGCTGCCCGGTGCTCCAGTTGTCCTCGATGAAGCGCAGCACCGAGCTCTGATCGGTCAGCGTGTGATCGACGAAGTTACGCCGCGCCAGTGGCGAGATCACCACGAGCGGCAAGCGCGGGCCGTAGCCGCAGCGGCCCGCAATTCCGGAGAGCGGCGTGCCGTGGCCGCACACGCCGGCTCCATTCAGCTGATCGCTGTCGTTCACGGGACCGGTGACGGCCGACGGGTTGACGATCGGCGACATCTGGTGGTCGTACCAGCCGTCGGAATCGTCGTACAGGACGACGATCGCGGTGCTGCGCCAGTGCGGGGAGCTCATGAGCGCGTTGACCGTCTTCACGAGGAAGGCCTGCTCGAGGAGCGGGTCGGAGTAGCCCGCGTGGCCGTCCTGGGCGGCAATTGCCTTGAGGAAGCTGACCGCCGGCAGGCGGCCCTGCGCGAGCGCGTCGAAGAAGTCATGCAGGTCGTACTGGTGGTTCGCCCCGCCGTCATCCCGGGTGCCGATGGCGTCGATCGATTTCGGACGGACGTGCGTCGGGTTGGCGGTGGAGGCGAAGTACTGGAAGAAAGCATGGTGCGGAATGTAGTCCGCGGTCGGGCCGCCGTTCGCCGCGGTTGCCGGGCTCGAGCGCTTGCAACCGGTCGTGCCGTTGGCGTTGGTGAGCGTCAGGTCGAAGCCGCCCATGAAGGCGCCCCACGTGACGCCCCTGGCATTCAGCAGGTCGCCGATGTTGGGTGCGCCCGACTTGACGGTTGTACCCGCCGAGCACACGTCCCCCGTGGGGTCCAGATCGCCGGCCAGCGTGCCGGGACCCGAGTTGTTGGGCACCACCTTGGGGGTGGAGGCGCTCGGCGTCACCGGGTAGGTCGAGCCGGCCACCAGGTTGAGCACTCCGGGCGTCGAAGGCCCGAAGGTCGTTCCGTAGGAGTTGTCGTTCATGGCGAAGTGCTGGGCGTAGTTCCACAGCGCCGTGACGGTGTTGCCGTCGAAATAGCCCATGACGATGCCCTGACCCTTGCCGTAGGCGAACTGCGCGGCGCAGAAGCTGCTCGCGCCCTGCCCTACGCTCGCCGGAAACATGTCCATCAGTCCGCCGTCGAAGGCCTGCTGCTCGGGACCGTAGTTGTGGTCCTGGTCGCAGGTCGAGGCCTGCGTGCGATCGAGCCGGAACGGGTTGATCGCGTTAGCGCCGTTGGCGGGGTTGTTGGCGTTGGGGTTGTTGGTGAGCAGCTCGCCCTCCGGCAATCCGTCCGCCAGCGTGCCGAGCCCATTGACGGACGGGGTGTCATCCCGGCCGTGGAAGCGCGGCTCGCCGGCCGGATTGAGCGCCACCGGGTACGTGGCGAAGTAATGATCGAACGAGAC
>JAGWMP010000171.1 GCA_028871705.1 Gammaproteobacteria bacterium | reverse complement strand
TGCGACGGCGTTTTCCAGGAACATAACTTGCAGAGCAGGGAGAGCGAATCTTCGCGTGACGGAGCACCGTAATGTCTGAGCCGCGGGCCAAACCCATCGAGCGCTGGAGCCTGCCCCTGGTCGAGGGGCCGCTGGCGAGCAACGCCCGCGACGAGCGCGCCCGCGCCGCGGCCGACCGGCGCGCCGGGCAGGACACCGACCGCGGCTACGAGGCGGGCGTCGCCCGCGCCGGGATCGAGATGCAGGCGCAGATCGCCGAGCTCAACGCCCGCGTGCAGCGCCTCGACGGGATCCTGAAGCTCCTTGCCCAGCCGCTGCGCGCGCTCGACGACGAGCTCGAGAAGCAGCTGCTCGAGCTCACCTTCGCCATCGGCAAGCAGCTGGCACGGCGCGAGCTCTCCGCGACCCCCGCCCAGGTCGTGGCGATCCTGCGCGAATGCCTCGAGCAGCTGCCGGCGGCGGCCCGCGACGTGCGCGTGCACCTGCATCCCGAGGACGCGGCCATCGTGCGCGAGCGCCTCGCCGCGCCCGCCGCCGAGCGCGCCTGGTCGATCGTCGAGGATCCGACGCTCGCCCGCGGCGGCTGCCTGGTCCGCAGCGACACCTCGCAGATCGACGCCCGCTTCGAGAGCCGCGTGCACGCGGTCCTGGCGAGCGCTCTCGGCGATCAGCGCGCACCGGAGCGCGCCGCGACGGCCGCCGACGCCGGCGAGGCCGGCGAGGCCGGCGAGGTCGAGTGACTGTGACGGACTTCACACTCGAGCGCACCCGCGCCTGGCGCGCACGCCTCGACCGCCTGACCCGCCGGGTCGAGCACACCCCGCCGCTCGCGGTCGAGGGGTCCCTCACCCGCATGGTGGGCCTCACCCTCGAGGCGGTCGGCTGCCAGGCCTCGATCGGGGATCACTGCGAGCTGATCGCGCGCGACGGCTCGCGCATCGAATCGGAGGTCGTCGGCTTCGCCGGCGACCGGCTCTTCCTCATGCCCACCGGCGACAGCCACGGACTCGGACCCCAGGCGCGGGTCATTCCGCGCCCCGGCGCGGGACTCGTGCCGGCAGGCCCGCAGCTCCTCGGCCGGATCATCGACGGCGCCGCGCAGCCCCTCGATGGCTTGGGCCCCCTCGACTGCGAGGCGCGCGTACGCCTTGCGGGCAAGCCCATCAATCCGCTCGCGCGCGCGCCGCTCAGCGAGCCGCTCGACGTCGGCATCCGCTCGATCAACTCGCTCCTCACCATCGGCCGCGGCCAGCGCATCGGACTCTTCGCCGGCAGCGGCGTGGGGAAAAGCGTGCTGCTCGGCATGATGGCCCGCTACACCCGCGCCGACGTGATCGTGGTGGGGCTGATCGGCGAGCGCGGCCGCGAGGTGAAGGAATTCGTCGAACGGATCTTAGGACCCAAGGACCGCACGCGCGCCGTCATCGTCGCCGCCCCGGCCGATGCCCCGCCCCTCATGCGCCTGCACGGCGCCTGGGTGGCGACCGCGGTGGCGGAGTATTTCCGCGACCAGGGCAAGTCGGTGCTCCTCCTCATGGACTCGCTCACGCGCTTCGCGCAGGCGCAGCGCGAGATCGGACTCGCGATCGGCGAGGCTCCCGCCACCAAGGGCTTTCCGCCCTCGGTGTTCGCACGCCTGCCCGCGCTCGTCGAGCGCGCCGGCAACGGGCCCGCGGGTGGCGGCTCGATCACCGCCTTCTACACCGTGCTCACCGAGGGCGACGACCAGAGCGACCCGATCGCCGATGCCGCCCGGGCGATCCTCGACGGGCACATCGTGCTGTCGCGGCGCATCGCAGAGAACGGTCTGTATCCGGCGATCGACGTCGGCGCCTCGATCAGCCGCGCCATGCACGAGATCGCGAGTCCGCAGCACGCGCAGGTGGCGCAGCAGCTGCGCCGCGTGCTCTCGGTCTACGAGCAGCACCGCGACCTGATCAGCCTCGGCGCCTATGTGCGCGGCAGCGATCCGCGCGTCGATGCGGCGATTGCGCTCTGGCCGCAGATCCAGCACTTCCTGCAGCAGGACATGAAGAATCGCGTCGATTTCGCGGCGAGTCTCGCCGCGCTCAAGGCGCTCATGGCCGAACCCGCGGGCGCAACGGATGCCCCCGCCGCACCGAAAGGATAATTCTTGCCCCGCCTCCGACAGCTGAAGACGGCCCATGGGATCATGGCGAGCGACGAGCAGCGCAAGGCGCAGACGCTCGCGCACAGCGAGCGCGCGGTGCACGAGAGCGAGGCGAAGCTCGCCGAGCTCGGCGGCTACCGCGAGGCGTACCTGCGCGACTTCGCCAGCCGCGCCGGCGGCGGCATGAGCGCGGTGCGCGCCCGCGATTACCAGGCTTTCCTCGCGCGGCTCGACGAGGCGCTGCGCGAGCAGACCGAGGCCGTGAGCAAAGCGCGCGCGCAACGGGCCGAGCTCCTCGCCCGCTGGCGCGGCGCCGCACGGCGCTCGGCGACCGTCGATCGCGCGCTCAAGCGCGGCTTGAGCGAGGAGCAGCGCCGCTTCGAGCGGCGCGAGCAGGTCGAGTCCGACGAGCGCGCCCAGGGGCGCTGGTCCTCCGGAGGCGGCCGCCGTGGCGGTTAGCGCCATGTCGGCGGCCAGCGCGATCATCCCGGCCGCGAGCCCGGCCGCGAGTCCTGCCGCGAGCCCGGCGTCGACCCCGGGTGGGTCCGACGGCGCTGCGGTGCGCGCTCCCGCCCCGGCCCGCCCCGCGGGCGCACCCGGCGATGGCAATGCCGCGGCACCCCCGCAGTCCCCCGCGGGCGCGGCGAGCGCCACGGAAGCGAGCGCCGCCGCGAACCCGGCTCACCCGGCCACTCCCGCAACTGCGGGCACCGCGACTGCGGGCACCGCCGCGGGCAGCACCGCGGCCGCCGGCAACGCGCCGCCGACCTTCGGACAGACGCTTGCGGCGTCCATGACGTCCTCCTCTGCCAGCGCGCCCGCGCAGCGCCCGGGTACTCCCGCGACCCGCGGTGCCAAGGCGAAGGCGAGCGATTCCAAGGCAGCGCCGCAGACGCCCGATGCGGGCGGCGCCGCCAGCGCCATGCAGCTTCTGATCGCGGGCAATCCGCCCGCGGCGGATGCCGGCGCGGCCGCAAGCGCCGCGCAGGCTTCCGCGGATGGCGCGACCGCCGCGACGGGCACCGCCCCGGTGGCGGCCGCCGCCGCTGCGCCCACTCCGAGTGCGCCGCCTCCGGCCGCGCCACTCGCCGCGGCATTGACGGCACCGCACGCCGCCCCGGCGCCCGGCGTCGCGGACGATGCCGCCGGTGAGGGCGGCAGCGATAGCGAATCATCCGCGGACGCCCACCCGGCCGGCACCGCGGCCGGCACGCCGGCGGGCGCACTCCGTACCGCACTTCCGGATGCTCTCGCGGCCGCCGCACGGGCCGCGGGCGGCGGCACCTCCGGCTCGCCTTCAGGCGGCAGTGGCGGCGAGGCGGGCAGCTTCGCGAGTGGCGCCAGCGCGCTCGCCGCCGTCAACGGCGCGGTGACCGCGACGACGACCGCCACGGCATCCGCCGACCCCGGCACGGCGGCGGCCGCCAACGCCGCGGCACAGGCCGCCAGCACCGTCAGCGTGCAGCTGCACGGCGCGGTCGGCACCGGCGCCTGGGCGAACGAGCTCGGCGCACGGCTGCACTGGATGGCGGGAGCGGGCATCAGCGGAGCGTCGCTGCGCCTGACGCCCGAGCAGCTCGGGCCCGTGGAAGTGAAGATCTCCATGCACGAGAACGCGGCGAGCGTCTGGTTCAACGCCGCGCAGCCCGAGACCCGGACAGCGCTCGAGCAGGCGCTGCCGCGCCTCCGGGAGCTCTTCTCCGCGCAGGGACTGAATCTTGCGCAGGCCGGCGTATCGGACCAGTCGGCGCGCGGTGCCGAGCGGCAGGCCACGGGCGCCATTGCGCCGCGCAGCCTCGCCGCCCGCGCCGCGAGTGCGACTTCGGTCACGGCGGCGCCGCGCGTTCATCTGGGCCTCATCGACACCTACGCCTGAGAGCGCGCGGCGCGCGCTGCGCGCGCCGCCGCCAACTTTCCGTCGCGCCACGCTCACTGCGACGGAATTCACGCTTCGCGCCGCGGCGAAAACCCTTATCCGCTCTCGACTTAGGTCACTTCGAGGGCCTATGGCATGGGCGTTGCACCATCACCCCCGCGCCGAGGCTCGACGCGCAAGGAGTGATGAACCGAGATGGCCGCTCAGAATCCCGTAGCGGACGCAGCCGGCAAGGCTGCCGACAAGGCGGCTCCCAAGCCCAAGGGCCGGGGGAAGCTGTTCCTGATCATCATCATCGGCGCCGTCGTGGTGCTCGGTGGCGCCGCCGTGGGCGCGGCCCTGTGGCTGAAAGCCGGGGCCAAGCACGGCGACGACGCCAAGGCCACGGCCAAAGCCGAGGAGAAGGCCCCGCCGCCTGCCGGTCCGCCGCTCTATCTGCCGCTCGATCCGCCGTTCGTCGTGAATTTCGATGCCGACCAGGCGGTGCGCTTCCTGCAGATCGCAGTCCAGGTGATGACGCGCGACCCGGCGACCGTCGAGCTCTTGAAGAGCAACGATCCCCTGGTGCGCAACGACCTGCTGCTGCTCTTCGGCAACCAGAAATACGCGCAGCTCACCACCCGCGAGGGCAAGGAGGCACTGCGCGCCCAGGCGCTCGAGGACCTGCGCAAGGTGATCGCCCAGACGGGCGGCCACCCCGAGCGGCTCGAGGCCGTGTACTTCACCAGCTTCGTGATGCAGTAGGAGCGCGTTCCTTGGCTGCCATGGGTGAAAAGGTCCTCGATCAGGCGGAAATCGACGCCCTGATCCACGGCGTCGACTCGGGCGCCGTCAACACCGAGCCCGCGCCCGCGCCGGGCGAGGCGGTCTCCTACGACTTCGCCGAGCAGAAGCGCATCGTGCGCGGGCGCATGCCCACGCTCGAGATGATCACCGAGCGCTTCGCGCGGCTCTTCCGCGTCAGCATCTACAACCTGCTGCGCCGCTCGCCCGAGATCTCGGTGCACCCGCTGCAGATCAAGAAATTCTCCGAGTACGTGCACACGCTGCACGTGCCGACCAGTCTCAACATGGTGAAGATCAACCCGCTGCGCGGCACGGCGCTGATGGTGCTCGATCCGAAGCTCGTGTTCGCGGTGGTCGACAACTTCTTCGGCGGCGTCGGCCGCCACGCCAAGATCGAGGGCCGCGAGTTCACCGCCACCGAGCAGCGCATCATCCACATGCTGCTGCGCAGCGCCTTCGCGGATCTGCGCGAGGCGTGGTCGCACGTCGCCGCGATCGAGGTCGAGTACCTGCAGTCGGAGGTCAATCCGCACTTCGCCAACATCGTCTCCCCGTCCGAGATCGTCGTGGTGACCTCCTGCCACGTCGAGCTCAACGGCGGCGGCGGCGACCTGCACATCACCATGCCCTACTCGATGATCGAGCCGATGCGCGACGTGCTCGATGCCGGCATCGCCAGCGACCGCATGGAGAAGGACTCGCGCTGGAGCAACCTGCTGCGCTCGGAGATCGAGGACGCCGACGTCGAGCTCAAGACGACCCTCGGCCGCGCCCAGGTGACGCTCGCCGATCTCCTCAATCTCAAACCCGGCGACATCCTGCCGTGCGATTTCGCCGGCAAGGTGACGCTGGTCGCCGAGGACGTGCCGCTGTTCCGCGGCCGCTTCGGTCTGTCGCGCGGCCAGCAGGCCGTGAAAATTGAAACGCGCGTGCGCCGCCTCGGCGCGCCGCCCACCGATCCCCCGAGCTTGAAACCCGAGAGCCGTAAATGAACGCCAATGCCGAGGCGGTTGAAGCCGCCGAGTTCGATCAGGTCCAGGACGAGAGCCAGCCCGCCTCCGGCGACGTCAACCTCGACGTCATTCTGGACGTACCGGTGACGCTCTCCATGGAAGTCGGGCGCACCCGCATCCCGATCAGGAACCTCCTGCAGCTCAACCAGGGCTCGGTCGTCGAGCTCGACCGCGCGGCCGGCGAGCCGCTCGACGTGTTCGTCAACGGCACCCTGATCGCCCACGGCGAGGTGGTGGTCGTCAACGAGCGCTTCGGCATCCGCCTCACCGACGTGGTGAGCCCGGCGGAGCGGCTGCGCAAGCTGAAGTGAGCCGATGTTCGCCGCTCCGCAAACTGCTCCGGCCGCGCATGCCGGGGGCCTGGGTGGCCTCGGCGAGGTGACGCTCGCGCTGCTCCTGGTGCTCGGCGCGGTGTTCGCGCTCGCCTGGGTATTGAAGCGCGTGCGCACCTTCGGCTCGCGCGTCGGCGGCGCCCTCGACGTGCTCGCCCAGGTGCCGCTCGGCCCGAAGGAGCGCGCGGTGCTGATCCGCGTCGGCGCGGCGCAGATCCTCCTCGGCGTGGCCCCCGGCCGCGTCAATACGCTTTACGTCCTGCCCGAGCCGCTCGACCTCAAGGTCCCGCCGGCCGGCTCCGCGGGCGGTGCGAACTCCCCGTTCCGCGCCCTGCTGCGGAGTCTCGGCAAGTGAGCCGCCCCCGACGGACCGCCCTCATCGCTCTCCTCGCGCTGCTGCCCACCCTGGCGGCGGCCGCGGCGCCGGCCGCCTCGATTCCGGGCATCCCCGCGGTGAGCGTGAGCGGCCCCGGCGGCGGCCAGACCTACACGCTCTCGCTGCAGGTGCTGGCGCTGATGACGGCGCTGACGCTGCTGCCGGCGATCGT